>JAYTTW010000262.1:0-17882 GCA_043744855.1 Hyphomicrobiales bacterium | reverse complement strand
TTTGTTCTTGCGGGAGCGCTGACCCTGTGGGGCGAACCGATCAAGGCGGCGCTCGAAAAACATTTCGCCATATTCATGGCATTGATACTCGCCTTCATCGTCGGCGGGTTCGTCCTTGCCGTCAAAGTATTCTGAGGCAACCGCAGTCGCCCATGATGCATCCGTTGATCCATCCCGTGCTTCATCCCACGCTGCTTCGCACGGCGTTGATTGTGCTGATCGTCGCTTTCGCCACCATTTCAGGGGCGTGGCTGTTCGAGTGGGCGGGATATCTGCCCTGCGAACTCTGCCTGAAACAACGTTGGGCCTACTATGCGGGCGTGCCGCTGGCGGGCCTCGTCACCTGCCTCGCGGCGGCTGGCCAGACTTGGCCTGTTCGCGTCGGCCTGGTGTTGTTGGGGCTGATCTTTATCGCCAGCGCGATCTTCGGCGCCTGGCACGCCGGCATCGAGTGGGGATTTTGGCAAGGCCCGAAAGACTGCACGGGCGTGTTGTCAAAAGCCGCTTCGATGGATGACTTTTTAAACCAGCTCAACAGCGTCAAGGTCGTGCGCTGCGACGCTGTCGCCATTCGCATTCTCGGTCTGTCCCTGGCTGGCTGGAACGCCATGATATCGACGGCTCTCGCCAGTCTGGCGTTGGCTGGCGCGCGCTCCAGCCCGTCGACCAGCTAGATGCGCTGGAGCCGGGCCGACGGCTGGTTGGGCGCCGGTGCAACCCTGACGTTTGGCGCGGCGCTGGTTTTTATCGCCCTGCACGTTCGCTCGCCGGCGCTGCTTGATCTGCGCCCGGCGCCGCTCATCGGACTGCTGCTCACATGTCTTCTGTGCGGCGGTCTCGCCCTGCGACTGACGCGCGGCGCGCCGTTATGGCGTCGTGCCTTGCTGGGCGCGCCCTTTGCGCTGGCGGCCCTGCTGGCGGTGGGCGCCGAAGCCTACAGGATACAGCTCAAATCGCGCGTTCTGCATTTGCCACCGGCGCAGCTGCAGGCCATCGCTCGCCATCTCCTCGTCGGCTATGGCGAACCGTCTGAACTGAAGCCGCTGCTGCGCGCCGGCATCGCGGGCGTCTATGTCGGCCGCCGCAACGCACGCGACAAAACCGAGGCGTCGCTCGCGGCGGAAATCTCGGGCATGCAGAAACTGCGCGCCGCTGCTGGACTGTCTCCCCTATGGATAGCCACCGATCAGGAGGGCGGCGAAGTCGCTGTTGTCTCACCGCCGCTGCGTCGCCCGCCGCCACTGTCGGTATTGGCGCCGGATGGAGACGGCCTCGTTGCGGAATCCGACGCGGTCGCCGTGGAACTTGCCTGCCTCGGCGTCAATCTCAATTTTGCGCCGGTCGTCGATCGCGATCATCGTATCCGTGATCCAGACGATCCTTCGATTCGCATCTCGCAGCGCGCCATCGCCGCCGACGAGCGTCTCATCTGGCTCACGGCCCGCACTTACTGTGGCGCGCTGGCCGGGCGTGGCGTGCAATGCACGTTGAAGCACTTTCCCGGCATCGGCGCAGCGCGTGGCGATACCCACGCCGGCCCCGTGTCACTGCCGCAACTCGATGCCGTCGAACTGGAGCCATTTCGCGAGGTCATACGTGAGATGACGCCATGGATCATGCTGAGTCATGTCAGCGTCGCAAGCCTCGACCCCGGCCGCCCCGTTTCAACATCAGCGCCGGCCATTGCGGTTTTGCGCCGCGACTGGGCTTTCAACGGCGTGCTCGTTACCGACGATGCAGCGATGCCGGCGTTTGCTGCAAACTTTCGTGCCAACGCGGTCGCTTCCTTGCGCAATGGCGTCGACATGCTGCTGGTGAGCCATGATCCCGATTACGTTTACGTCGTGATCGATGCGATAGCCCGGGCGCTTCGGGATGACGCACCGCTGCGTGACGCGATGCAGACAAGCGACCACCGACTGGCGGCGAACCCACCGTCGCCGCCGGTGTGCCACCGCATGGCCTGGCTGGCGCGGTTTCAAGCGAAGTGAAATCCGATGCCCCCGCCCTACGCCGCCATCGGCGACCGCTGCAAGGATTGCGACACCAATAGAATGAGCGTCTGCACGCTGGCCCGCAATTCGGTCAAATCCTCGCTGGGCGCAGCGACGCCGCCGGCAGGTTGAGCTTTCAGCATCACGCGCAATTGCGCAATGTCCGACGTTAACCGCGATATCTGCGCGACATCGACCCCGGAATCGACGAACTTCTGGATTTTCGGCATTTCATCCGTCATGTCACGCATGGCTGCGCTGAGGCTGAGCATCTCGGCCTTCATGTGCGCGAGATCGGCGGAATAGGCCGGCGCGTCGGCGTAAGCCTTGCTCGTCAGACCCCGCATGGCGTCGCCCAGCGCCATCAAGTCGGTTTTCAATTTGGCGACATCCTGCACAACGTGTGGCCCCGCTGCAACCGGGAGGCTGCCGGCGGCGAGCGCGGCGCGTAACTCGGCGACTTCGGCTTTGACAGACGTGATTTGCACCGGCTCAAGGCCGGCGTTGGCGAACGCCTGCACCTTTGGCATTTCCGCTGACATCTCGCGCATGGCGACGCTCAATGTCAGCATCTCGGCTTTCATTTCGGCGAGATCGGCGGAAAATGTCGGCGCCTCCGCAAAAGCTTTGCTGGTAAGCTGGCGCATGGAGGCGCTGAGCTCCGTTAAATCCGTTCTCAGGATGTTGACATCGTCGAGGATCTGCACGCTGGAAGCCGCCGGCGCCTCGCGTAGCGATAGCCCGTCGAGCGCCGTCCGCAAGTCCTCGATGTCGCGGCGTACGGAGGCAAGTTTCGCCGGTTCGAGGCCGGCGTCGGCAAACGCGTGCACCTTGGGCATTTCAGCCGCCATTTCGCCCATGGAGGCGCTCAATGTCAGCATCCCGGCTTTCATTTCGGCAAGTTCAGCGGAGAACGCCGGCGACTGCGGGTAAGCCTTGCCAGTCATCTGCCGCATGGCCTCGCCCAGCGCCGACTGGTCGGTTTTCAACATCGCAACGTCACCGGCGAGTTCAAGCGAGCGTACTTCCATGCGCGGATCCGCGCCCGTCATGCCTGCCTCAAGGCTTGCCTGTAGCCGGGCCACATCCGCCTTGATGCCATGAATCGAGTCGGCATCGACCGATTTGTCGCGGGCGCTCTGCATGGATTGGCGCAGGTCGTTGAGTTCCCGCCACACCAGATCGAGGTGCGCGCCTGCCGGAACCTGCCCCAGGCTGGCAGCGCTCGCCTGTTGCGTATCCACGGCTGCGCGCAATTGCGCGATGTCGGCGCGCATTCGCGCCATCTGCAAGGTTTCAGCCGCCTCAACTGTCGCACTTTGCCCACTGCGCGGCGCGATCTGGCTACCGGTTCGCATAACCTGATCGGCGATTTCGCGCATGACCACGCTTAACCGCGACATTTCGGCTTTCATCTCGATAATGTCGGCGACATGGTTTGCCGTCACGTCCCCGTGCGAAACCGCTGTCATGTCGCGCATGGCTTTCGCCAGCGCGTTCATTTCGATCTTCAAGGTCGCAACATCGCTGGCGGCCTTCGCCGCCTGGCCCACGACGCCGTCCAGCCGCGCCGCAACCGGAGCGGCGCAAAGCGTGTCCACGGCAAGCCGGACTTCCTGCAAACCTGACGCGAGCGCCTTCAAGCGGTCATCCAGCAACGGCCCCGCCGATCCCTCTACGGTCGCCTCGGATTCGCCATCCAGTCGCCGGTCGTTGCCGTCGCGCCGCTCCAACTCATCGGGGCGTGGATAAAAACCCTTGATTTCGTTGTAGCCTCTTTCAAGGCGCAAGACCCTTTCCAGCAGCGTTTGCATGACCAGGGGATCGTCAAGCCGCGATTTCAGGAAGGCCACGCCGAGGTTGACGCCTTCCTGCCGGCGCACTTTCGCGATCTTCGTCTCAGAACGCGAAGGAATGTAAAGATCGAAGTCTTCCGGCACCTCCGCCTCGTCGGGCAACAGGACGCGACAGCCCGACGCGCTGATGTCAACGATGATGCACTCTCTAGGCGCTTGACCGTTGATAAAGCGCATTTCGCCGCGCATTTGACAGTTTTGCCGGACGGCGGTGCGTTTGCCGACCCAGTCATTGTTACGCATTCATCGCTCCGGCCCGCCGATGCGGAATGAGGAAGCTTAGGCAAAGATGGTTTAATTTGCGTTTCCAACGGTTGCTTGCGTTAACGGGCCGGATTGGGGACAACTGTCCCGGCAAAATCTGGAGACCCTCGATGTTTTTTCCCGTTCCGCGCGCCTTGAGGATTGCCATGCTGGCGGGCTTGGGGCTCGCCCCGGCGGTGCTGCTGCGCACGCCAGGCGCCCGCGCTGCCGATGCGTTTACACCGACAAGGCCGATTCGCATCCTCATCCCCGTGCCGGTTGGCAGCGCGCCCGATCTGTTGAGCCGCATCATCGCTGTCGGCTTTCAGGCCCGATGGGGCCAGCCCGGCATCGTCGAGGCCAAACCGGGCGCCTCCCAGAACATCGCCGGTGAGGCGCTGTCGCGGGCCGTACCCGACGGCTACACCCTGCTGACCGCGCCGCCGCCGGCGCTAGCCATCAACGAGCATCTGTTTTCCAAACTGAATTACGCGCCGGACCAACTGACGCCAGTTACCGTACTCGCCGAATTGCCGAATGTGCTTGTCGTCAGGCCGGGACTTGCGGCCAAAGACGTTGCCGCCCTCGTCAGCCTGGCGAAACAGCGGCCGGGTTCGCTCAACTACGCCAGCCCCGGCGTTGGCACGACGCCGCACCTCACTGCCGAAGCGTTCCGGGTTCGCGCCGGCATCGAGATAACGCATGTGCCTTACAAAGGCACCGTTGAGGTGCTCAACGACATGCTCGGCGACCGTATCGATATGGCGTTCCTGAACATGCTGGATGTGCTCGGCCACGTCGAGGCCGGCAAATTGCGCGCCCTCGCCGTCGGCGGCAGCGAGCCGTCGCCGGCGCTTCCCGGCGTCCCGACAATTGCCGCGACCTATCCAGGCTTCGTTTCGACATCCTGGTTTGCCGTCGCCGCGCCGCCCAAAACCCCGCCCGCCATAGTCGCAACCTTGTCGACGGCGATCCGCGAAGCGTTCGCCACTCCCGAGGCGCAAAAAATATTGGGCAACCTGAAAGCCGCCAAACCCGTGCTCAACACGCCCGAGGAAGCCCGCGCCTACATCCGCGCCGACAGCGAGCGCTGGAAGGAAGTGATCGTGAAGAACGGGATTAAGGCGGAGTAGGCGACGCGCAACACGCGCGGCGACAGCTACCCGTCCCCCATCAACCTCGCTCGCGCCCGCACCTTCTCCGTCTCGCTCTTCAACTGGCCACACGCCGCCAGAATGTCGCGTCCCCTCGGCGTCCGCACGGGGCTGGCGTAGCCGGCGTTGAAAACGATGTCGGAGAACTTCTCAATGGTGTCCCAGTCCGAGCATTCGTAAGGTGCGCCGGGCCACGGGTTGAACGGAATCAGATTGATCTTCGCCGGGATGCCTTTCAGCAGCCGCACCAGTTCCCGCGCCTCGGCTGGCGAATCGTTGATGCCCTTGAGCATGACGTACTCGAAGGTGACGCGCCGCGCGTTCGACAAACCCGGGTACGCCTTGCACGCATCGAGCAAATCGCGGATCGGGTATTTCTTGTTGAGCGGCACGAGCGTGTCGCGCAGATCATCGCGCACCCCATGCAGGGAAATCGCCAGCATGGTTCCCGAGCGCGCCCCCAGCGGCGGAATTTCCGGCGCCACGCCGGACGTCGAAACGGTGATACGCCGCTTCGACAGGGACAAGCCCTCGCCGTCGGTCAGCACATCGATGGCAGTGGTGACATTGTCGACATTGTAGAGCGGCTCGCCCATGCCCATGAACACCAGGTTCGACACGGCGCGCACGCCCTCGCCCGACGGCAACAGGCCATTGGTGGGCGGCGTCAGCCCCGGAAAATCACCGATCTGGTCGCGCGCCACGACCAGTTGCTGGACAATTTCCGCAGCTGTCAGATTGCGCACGAGGCGTTGCGTGCCGGTGTGGCAAAACGTGCAGGTGAGCGTGCAACCGACCTGACTGGAGACACACAGGGTGCCGCGATGCCGCTCGGGAATATAGACGCATTCGATCTCGGCGCCCTTGTCGCGCGCATCCACCGGGTTGAGCCGCAGCAGCCACTTGCGCGTGCCGTCGGCGGAGACCTGCTCGCTCATCACCTGCGGACGCGCCAGCGTATAGGCGTCCTCGAGGCGGGCGCGCAGCGGCTTGGCGACGCTGCTCATGCGCTCGAACTGCTGCGCGCCCTGAAAATAAATCCAGTGCCACAACTGGCCGGTGCGCATGCGGATGTCGCGCTCGGCAACGTCGATGGCGCGCAAGGCGTCGCCGAGGCCTGCGCGGCTGAGCCCCAGCAGCGAAGGCTTTGCCGCGAGAGAAGGCTTGGCCGCATTAGCGAGCGAAGGCTTGGCCGCATTGGCGAGCGAAGGCTTGGCCGCATTGGCGTTGGCGGAGAGGGGAGGAGCCTGCGTCATGGCGGCGGTCCTACCACAGGCGCGGCCCCGCAGGCTTAAAAATCCGCATCCTCTACACGACCTCAAGCGGCCGCCGTTCGCCGGCCGGCAACTCCACGACGATGGCGTCGCCGGGTCGAACGTCGCCTGCCGCGATGACAATCGCCATGACGCCGGATTTGCGCAGCGGCCCGCCCGCCGCGTCGCGATCAAGCACCGCTTCCTTGAGGCCCGGCAGAAAGCGGTCGATAAGCACACACGGATTACGCAACCCGGTCAGTTCGACGATGGCGGTTTCACCAAGCCGCAAGCGGGCGCCGCGCGGCAGTCCCAGCAGATCGACGCCGCGCGTCGTAAGGTTCTCGCCCATCTCGCCGGCGCTGACGACAAAACCTTTGCCACGCAACTCGTCGAACAACTCGGCGTGCAAAAGATGCACCTGCCGCAGATTCGGCGCGTTGGGCGTTTGCCGCGCCTGATGGCGATGCTTGACGGTCAGCCCGCAATGCGCGTCGCCCTCGACGCCGAGGCCGGCCAGCAGCCGCACCGTCACCTCGTTGGCCTTGCTGAAGCTGTGCGACCTGGCGCGGCTCACCGCGACGACACGGCCAGTCATCGCGCCCCCGTGGGCCGCTGGTCGACCGTCCGCCATCAAAACGCCCGCCGGTAGATTTCGAGCGCGTCGCTTTCGCTGAGCGGACGCGGATTGTTGACCAGCAGGCGCGTCTGCTTCATCGCATCGCCCGCCAGCATCGACAGCGCATTCTGCCCAACGCCGACGGCGCGCAAATTGCGGGGAATGCCGACATCGGCGGCCAGACGCGCCAACTCCGCGATAAAATAATCGGCGGTTTTCGCGACGCCGCCACTTGGCGCATTAGCAAACGTCAGCGGAGCCAGATGCGCGTAAGCCTCGGCGCAAACCGACGCGTTGAAGCGCATTACTTCCGGCATCACGAGTGCATTGGTGAGGCCGTGCGGCAAATGGTAGTGACCGCCGAGCGGGTAGGCGAGAGCGTGGATGGCGCCGACAGAGGCGTTGGCGAAGGCCATGCCGGCGAGCAACGAACCCGTCAGCATCGCCTCGCGCGCCTCGCCGTCGCCGCCGTTGGCGACAACCGTGCGCAGGTTGGCCCCGAGCAGCCTCAGCGCCTCGCGCGCCAATGCTTTTGATGCATGCGAGTTGTTTGGATTGACCGAAGTGAACGCCTCGATGGCGTGCACCATGGCGTCGATGCCCGTCGCCGCAGTGATTGCCGGTGGTAAACCGAGCGTTAGCTCAGCGTCGAGCAACGCCACGTCAGGCAACAGGATTGCCGACACCACGCCCATCTTGTCCGACGCGCTTGTGGTGACGACAGCGACGCCAGTGACTTCCGAGCCGGTGCCCGCCGTCGTCGGCGCGAGGATCAACGGCAGACGTGCGCCAACCGCTTTGCCGACGCCGTAAATGTCCGAAAGCTTCTGCGGCGTACGCGCCAGCAACGCCGCGAGTTTGGCCACATCAAGCGACGAGCCACCGCCCAGCCCCAGCACACCGGTCGCGCCAAACTCACGCGCTGTGTCCACAGCGGCCAACACGCAGGCTTCCGGCGGATCGGCCACGACAGCGTCGAACACCCGCACCTCAAGCCCGGCGGACCGCAGCGATCGCAACGCCGGCTCGACAAGCCCCGCCGCGACGACGCCACTGTCTGTGACGACGAGGACGCGCGCGCCAAGCTTGATGGCGGCGATTTCACCCAGCCGCGCCATGGCGCCGCGAGCGCAAACAATGCTTGGCGCCGTGTTGAAAGTGAAAGCCATCGCCGCACACAACCAGATTCGTGGACCCTACGATCCTAACCGCATTTGCACGCTCAAAACCATCCCGACACGTGCAGCCCGTTGAACAGCAAATTTAGCGCCAGCGCCGACAGGGTCAATTGCAGGATGAGCCGGAAGCGTCGCTCGGAAGTATATTCCAGCGCCACCTCGCCAACCCAGTTGCCGAGCGCCCCGGTGAGGATCATCGCCGCCATTAATAAAGCGTACCTGCCAATGGAAAAGCCGAGCGCCCCGAAGGCGATCATTTTGGCGATGTGTACGAAGGTCATCAGCGCGCCGACGGTAGCCGCGTGGTTGCGCCGGTCGGGCGCGACGCTGGCGACAAACGGCGCCACCAGAGTGCCGGTGGCGCTGACGAACACGCCAACGAACGTCGAGACGAAACCCAGCGCAAGAAAACGTCCGCCGCGCGCCCCGATGCGGCCAAGCTTCGGCATCCACGTGACGATGAGAATGAACGTCGCCAGAATGATTTGCAGCGTCGCCGGCGGCAGCGACACAAACACCTTGGCGCCCGCCGCTGCTCCCAGCGCCGCGCCGGCAATGAAGGGCGCCAGCGTCCACCGCATGACATGGCGCCACATGATAATCGAGCGCGTCACGCCCGAGCCCAGTTGCACGACCGTGTGAACCGGGATCAACGCCGAAAGCGGCATCACCAGCGCCATGATGGCGAGCAGGATGACGCCACCCGCTGTGCCGGTAAAAACGCCGATGAAGGCGGTTGCAAATGAGGCGAGGCTCAGGCCGGCGAACAACAGCGGGCCGACATCCGGGGTGGTGAAAGACTCCATCGCGCCTTGTGGCGTATTGCCGCCCTAAAGCAAACTGCAAAGTTACGCCGCGTATTTCGCTTGGCGCGCTTGCCGCGCCTGCCGCCATGGAAGAAAGCCACAGGCGAGGCCGCCCAGGGTCGCGATCCCCGCGACAATCAGTAGGGGCCAGATGGTGCCGTCAGCCAGCCAGCCGTAAAGTTGCAAGAACATTGCCGCCAGCAGGTTCTGCATGAAAGCGCCAATGCCCGACGCCGTGCCGGCGAGCCGCGGCTCAATCGACATGGCGCCGGACTGGCCATACGGCAGGGCGATGCCTTGCGCGAACGTGATGAAAAAGCCCGACGCAAAAATGACCGGCGCGTTGACGTGGCCCAACGCCAGCAATCCCGTCATGGCGCCGACGGCGACGAGCGCCAGCACGCTGCCGAGGAACACCATGGTTTCGATTGGAGCCTTGCGCCCGACGCGGCTCGAAACAAAGTTGCCGGTGAAGAAGCCGAACGGGAACAGCAAAAACCACAATCCATATTCGGCTGCCGGACGCTGCAACACCTCGGTCATGAGATAGGAGGCGCCTGAAGCCGTCACCAGAAACGCGCCGGTGTTGAACCCGGTTTGCATGACAAAGCAGGTGAACCGCAGATGCGAAAACAGTTGGACGTAGCCGGCCAGCAGATCGCCAAAGCCGGTGGCCCCGACCCCTCCCGGCCGGGTCTCGTAAATCACCAGCCACGCGCCAAGCAGAATGAGCCCGCCGCCAGACAGCGAGAAAATGAAAACGCTGCGCCAGCCGAAATGATCGACGAGAAAGCCGCCGGCGATCGGCGCAATCATCGGTCCCACCGTGTAAAACATGGTTAGATACGCGATCGCCTTGATGAGTTGCTCGGGGCCATAGGCGTCACGCGCGATGGCGCGCACCAGGGTGATGCCGCAGCCCGCGCCGATGGCCTGCACGAAACGCCCGGCGATAAGCCACCCCGCGCTCGGCGCGACAAGCGACAACAGACTGCCGAGAAGAAACAGCGACAGCCCGCCCAACAGCACGGGTCTGCGACCGTAGCTGTCGGCAAGACTGCCGTAAAACAACGTCGACACCGCCATGCCGAACAGCGCGATGCTGAAGGTCGCCTGCGCCATCGCGTCTGACAAGGACAGCGCCTGTTTCAATGCCGGCAGCACCGGCAGAAACAAATGCACCGCCAGCGGTCCGATCAGCGAGATCGTGGCGAGCGCAAAGGCGAATACGGGTCCAGGATTTTTTAAGGCTGAAGCGCGGGGCATCAAATTCTACTTGTTCGCCTTGTCGACCGAGCCCCGCACGATGGGTGTCCATTTGGCGATCTCGGCGATGACGAAAGTGCGTAGCCCGTCTGGCGTTCGCGCCTGCATGGAGGGAACCAACGCGCCCATTTCGTCATAGCGGCTGCGCACCGCAACGTCATCGAGCGCCAGGTTGACGGCCTTGTTGAGCGCGGCGACTATTTCCGGCGGCGTTCCCTTTGGCGCAAACAAGGCGTTCCAGCCAGACGCCTGAAACTCCGGCATACCCATTTCGATGGAAGTCGGCACATCGGGCAGCGCCGGCGAGCGCGTCGGCATGGCCAGCGCATAGGCTTTGATGGCGCCTGCTTTCACGTGCTGCACCAGATGCGGAATCTGGTCGCACATGTAATCGAAGTGGCCGCCAAGCAGATCCGTCAACGTTGGCCCGGATCCGGCGTAGGCGACCATCGGCGGGCGCGCCCCCAGCAGGTTCGACAGCAGCACGCAGGATGCGTGGCTGGTTGACCCCAGACCGCCATGACCCGAGGTGTATTTCGCCGGGTCAGCTTTCACCATGGCGACGAATTGAGCAAAATCTTTTGCCGGAAAGTCCTTGCGCGCCAAAAGTCCAACCGGCGTGTCGGACAACTGGCTGAGATGTTCAAAGTCTTTGACCGGATCATAGGCGAGCTCAGGGAACAGACCTACGCTGGCGCCGTGGGTTCCAACCTGTCCAACCAGCAGCGTGTAACCATCCGGCTTCGCCCGCGCCACGCGCAGCGCGCCGATGGTGCCGCCGGCGCCGCCGACGTTCTCGATGATAAAGCTTTGACCCATGGTTTTGGCCATGTGCGATGTGATGATGCGGCCGATCACATCGGTGTTTCCGCCTGGCGCGAACGGCACCACGACGGTTACCGTTTTGGCCGGGTAGGATTGCGCCATCGCCGCTCCCGCCAGCGCAAAAAGCGCGGAGAACAATGTTAAAGCAGTTGAAACAAGGCGCATGATCAGCTCCGTCGCGCGGCTCGCGGCGAGCCGAGCCTAGCAACCCCTACCAGCCACGCAACTTGAGCGTTAGCCATTTTCTTTTGGCGCCCAGCCGGTCAGCCAGACCAGGTCGAAAGTCGCGCGCACGCGACCATCGGCATCTGCGAATTTCGCAACGTAAAGTTCGGACGCGCGCAGCAATACCTGTCGCCGCAACGGCTTGCGGCTGCGTTGTACGAGCGCGTTGGTCGCTCCCATGGCGCGCAGGTCACGTATCAGCGCGAACATCGAATCGTAACGCACGCTCAGGCTGTCGACATCGGTGACCGGCATGCTGAACCCGGCGCGTTGCAAGAGTGCGCCCATGTCGCGCACATCGGCGAAGGGGGCGACGCGCGGCGAGGCGCCTCCGGTGAGTTCCGCCTCCGCCTGCGTGAACGCCGTGCGCAATTCATGCAGGCTGCGGCCGCCGACCATGCAGGCGAGAAACAGCCCGTCGGGCCTTAGCGCGCGCCGCACCTGCAGCAGCACGCCCGGCAGGTCGTTGACGTATTGCAACGCCAGCGCGGAGACGATCAGGTCGAACGATTGCGCCGGGTAGGGCAACGCCTCCTCGTCAACAACCTCGTGACGCTGCACGCCGCCGGCGCGTAACTCGAAGGCGGCAACAACCGGCGCTGCCGTCACCACGTCTGCTACGCCGTGGGCGCGCAAAACGGCGGAAATCAGCGGGCCCGGAGAGCCCAGATCGAGCCCCACGTCAAACCGGCGGCGAATGGCGTCGAGACGCTCGCCCATTTCCTCGCTCGCCCGCTGCAGCAGAAACGTCGCCGGCGCGCCGCCGTAGGCGCGCTCCAGTCGATGCCGCAAAAGCCTGCGGTCAAAGATCTGCGGCGGCGCAGCAGACATCACTGAAACCCGTCGGCTTGCTCACGCCGCTTTCTGCTTGGGCGCGATAAGCTTGCGCTTGATCATCTCTTCGGCGATCTGCACAGCGTTAAGCGCTGCGCCCTTGCGCAGATTGTCGGAAACGCACCAGAACGCCAAACCGTTCTCCACCGTCGCGTCTTCGCGAATACGCGAGATGAACGTGGCGTCCTCGCCGGCCGCCTCGTGCGGCGTCATGTAGCCGCCGTCCTCGCGCTTGTCGATGACGAGAACACCGGGCGCGTTCCGCAGAATTTCGCGCGCTTCGTCCGGCGATATCGGATTTTGAAACTCGACATTTACGGCTTCGGAATGACTGATGAAAACCGGGACCCGCACACATGTGGCAGTCAACTTGATCTTTGGATCGAGAATTTTCTTGGTCTCGGCCATCATCTTCCATTCCTCTTTGGTGTAGCCGTCTTCCATGAAAACATCGATGTGGGGAATGAGGTTGAAAGCGATGCGCTTGGTGAACTTTCTCGTCTTCACGTCGCCGAGGGAATAGAGCGCCTTGGTCTGGCGATCAAGTTCGTCCATGCCATCCTTGCCGGCCCCGGAAACCGATTGATAGGTCGACACCACAACGCGCCTGATCTTCGCGTGGTCATGCAGCGGCTTCAGCGCCAGCACGAGTTGCGCCGTCGAGCAATTGGGGTTGGCGATGATGTTTCTCTTGCGAAAACCCTCCAGCGCCTGCGCGTTCACTTCGGGCACGACGAGGGGAACATCGGAATCATAACGCCACTGCGAGGAGTTATCGATAACCACGCACCCCTGAGCGGCGATTTTTGGCGACCATTCCTTCGATGCAGCGCCGCCCGCCGACATCAGGCAGACGTCGACGCTGCTAAAATCGTAGGTGTCGAGATGTTTGCACTTGAGCATCTTGTCGCCAAACGACACTACCGATCCGATCGAGCGCGACGACGCCAGCGCCACCACCTCATCGGCGGGAAATTTGCGCTCGGCCAGAATTGCCAGCATCTCACGCCCGACGTTGCCGGTGGCGCCTACCACCGCGACCTTGAAACCCATGACTGAAAACCTGCTGTGCCTGCCCAAGCGCGTGTCGCCGCTGTCTACCCATATTAACGGCTATCCACGGACGTCGCAAAGTATTACGCCATATCTGTTGCATTGCAATATATAGAGAGGGACGACCATATTGCCGGGAGCGGAACCCGCCCGCGACCCCGCAGTTCATGTGCAGTTCATATAACAAACGCGATTTTCGCCTCTGAGGTTCGTATTCACATGAACACATTCACGCGCCCATTTCATTTCGCCAACGGAATGGATTCTCCGCCCAAGACGCGTTATGTTGCGACGCAGCAGATTGGTTTGGAGTCCCACATGTCCTCGCGTCCAAGGCGCAGCGCGCTCTATATGCCCGGTTCCAATCTGCGCGCCCTCGACAAGGCTCGCACCCTGCCGGTCGACGTCGTCATTTTCGACCTTGAGGATGCCGTCGCGCCGGAACAAAAAGCCGAAGCCCGCCGCAGCGTTGCAGCGGCGATCAGCGCCGGTGGTTATGGCGCCAAAGAACTGGTCATTCGCGTCAACGGTCTGGAAACCGAATGGGTCGCCGAGGATCTCGCGGTTGCCGCCGCTTGTGGCGTCGATGCCGTGCTGGTTCCGAAAATTTCGTCTCCCGGCGACATCATGCGCGCCGGGCGCGAAATCCGCAGTGCCGGAATACCGGAAGCGACCCGGCTCTGGGCCATGATGGAAACGCCGCTCGCTGTACTCAACGCCGACGCCATTGCAAGGACCGCCGCCGACCCGAACTCGCGACTTTCGGTGCTGGTCATGGGCGTCAACGACCTAGCCCGGGAAACGCGCGCCCGCATCACTCCCGGCCGCCCCGCAATGCTGCCGTGGATCGCCACTTGCATCGCCGCCGCTCACGCCCACGGCGCCGAAATACTGGATGGCGTCTATGGCGATCTCGACGACGCCAACGGCCTGCGCGCCGAATGCGAACAGGGCCGCGATTTCGGCATGGATGGCAAAACGCTCATTCATCCATCGCAGATCGATATTTGTAACGAGGTGTTCAGCCCTTCGGCTGACGAAATAGGGTCGGCCCGCCGCCTCGTCGCAGCGTTCGAAATTCCCGACAACGCCCGCAAGGGGGTCATCCGCCATGAGGGTCGCATGGTCGAGCGTCTTCACCTTGACCTGGCGCGTCGTACCCTGGCTATTGCCGACCGGCTCAAACAACAGTCGATTTGAGCCAGCGGTCGCTCTATAAGCGGCGATTGAGTTCTCCGGCACGCATATTTTAGGACATTGAATGGCCGACCCAGAAACTCCGCCCGGACCCAAACCGGACGCCGATCCAAGCGGAATTTCGACAGCGAGTCCGCGCCTCCATCCGGGCTCGCACCGTGAGCCCCGCATGATCGACGGCGAGGCGATCCTCAATGACGAGCCCGCCGCGTTATCCCCCAATCTCTCAGGCTCCCCAAAGCTTGAGGCGGAAAAGCTTGAGGCGGACTCGACGGCTGCTGCCGCCGTGGCTCCGCCGCAACCAGCACCGGTGGAGCGGGCCGCACCGAAATCGAAGGGCGGCCTCGCCAGCGCGGTAGCCCTCTGTATTGGCGCGCTTGTCGGCGGTGGTGGAATCGGTTGGTGGACGCAACAGCAACTGGCGACGCAACAAGCCGACAGTGACCGCGCCTCAATGTCGCTTGCCGGTCGCATCGATGCGTTGGAGGCGCGCGCCGCCCTGACGACGCCAATCGTCACGCAAGTGGCGCCCCTGGAAAAGCGGCTCGCCGTTCTGGAACAAAAGCCGGCGCCAACGGTCGCGCCGCAAGACAATTCCGCCCGCGACCGACTGACAAAACTTGAGCAGCAGATCGCCACATTAGCAACCGGACTTACGGGGAGCGCTGGGACGGACGCGCCGGATGCAACGCTAAAGTTACAACAACGGCTTGACGCGCTGGAGGCCACCTCGCGCGTCGCCGCCGCTGCGGCGCCATCGGCGAATGCGGCATCTGCGAATGCGGCATCGGCGGCAGACGCGTCAGCCCCGCTGGCCGGGATTGCGCCGGCTGACAATGCGGCGCTCGAGGTACGCTTCGCCGGCGTCGAACAGCAACTCGCCGCGCTCGGCAAGAACGCTTCTAAAGCGGTGGTCGACACCGAAGCCTTGGGGTCCCGCCTCGGCGAGATCGACAAATTGCAAGAGCGCGTCAGCGCACTCGACAAACTGCAACAGCGCGTCGGTGTGATCGAAACCGATCTCGCCAAACCAAAAATCGACGTGCGCGCAACGCAAACCGCCATCGCCAAATCGGCGGGCGAAACAGATGCCGTGGCGCTTTCCGTAGTGGCGCAATCCATTGCCAAGTCGCTGGAGCGCGGCGAGCCCTTCGCCGACGCGCTCGCCACCGCGCAGTCTCTCGGCGCCGACGCGGCAAACATCGATGTTCTCAAACCTGTCGCGGCGACGGGCGCGCCAACCCCGCGCGCCCTCGCACAAAAATTCCGCGCGGTGTCCGCCTCGGTCCTCGCCGCCGGGATAGCGTCAGCGCCGGCATCCCAGGGATTTCTGGATCGCGTCTCCAGCGCGGCGGAAAAGCTGGTGCGCGTGCGCCCAGTGGGTGAAACCGCGGGCGAGGATACCGCTTCGCTGGTCTCGCGCATTGAGGCGGCGCTGGATCGCGGCGCGGTCGGGCCAGCGCTTGAGGCGTGGGCGAAACTTCCTGAGGCCTCGCGTCAGCTCTCTGACGCGTGGGCGCGAGAGGCTCGCTCGCGACAGTCCGCCGACACGGCGGCGCAGGCGATGCTGAACGCCGCGCTCGCACAATTAGGGCGCAAGGAAAACGCCAAATGATTCGCGTCCTTCTGTTTCTTGTCATCGTCGGCGCCCTCGCGCTTGGATTGGGCTGGGTCGCCGATCAGCCCGGCGAAGTTTCGGTGGTATTTGGCGCCAAGCAATATCAGTCGACACCGCTGGTGGCGCTCGTCGTCGTCCTCGCTTTGGCGTTGCTGGCTGCGTTGGCGGTCGCCCTCCTCGGTTTTCTGTTTCGTGTGCCCTCGCGGCTACGCAGCCGGGCGCGCGAACGCCGCCGCAGCCATGGCCTGGAAGCGTTGTCGCGTGGCATGATCGCCGCTGGCGCCGGCGATCTACGCCAGGCGCGCCGCGCCTCGGCCGATGCGAGCCGCCATTTGCCGGACCAACCGCTGACGCTTTTGCTGGAGGCGCAGACCGCCCTGCTGGCAGGGGATCGCGATGCGACGGAAAGAACCTTTGCGCGCATTGCGGAAAATCCGCAGACGCGCGTGTTGGGTCTGCGCGGATTGCATCTGGAAGCGCAGCGGCGCGGCGACGCGGTGGCGGCCCATGGCCTCGCCGAAACCGCCCACAAAATCGCGCCGCTGCCGTGGGCGGCCCAAGCGGTGCTGGAACACCATTCCGGCAATGGCGACTGGCGCCAGGCGCTGCTGACGGTGGACGCCAATCAAGCGCAAAAGGTGATCGACAAAACCACCGCCAACCGCCAGCGCGCTGTCCTCAACGCCGCCATCGCGATCGACCTCGACCGCGACGCGCGTGAACCCGATCAAGCCCTGCGGTTCGCCAGCCATGCCGTCACCTTGGCGCCGGACCTGACGCCGGCCGCCGCGCTCGTCGGCAAGCTGCTGGCGCGGCGCGGCGACCTGCGCAAAGGTTCGCGCATCCTCGAAGCCGCCTGGCGGTTGCAACCCCACCCCGAATTGGCGCGGGTGTATCTGGACCTGCGCCCCGGTGATTCCTCCGCCGATCGCCTCAAGCGGGCAAAGGCGCTGGCGGCGCTGGTTCCCAAGGATCCCGAGAGCCGCCTGACCGTAGCGCAAGCGGCCATCGCCGCGCGCGAATTTGGCGTGGCGCGGGAAGCCATCGAGCCGCTCGCCAACGGCGCTGACGGAAAATCTCCCACCGCGCGGGTGTGCGCGACCATGGCAAATCTGGAGGAGGCCGAGAATGGCGGCTCCGGTCGGGTGCGCGAATGGCTGGCCCGGGCAGCCCGTGCGCCGCGCGACAAAAGCTGGATCGCCGACGGTGTTATTTCCGATACCTGGTCGCCGGTGTCGCCGGTGACTGGCAAACTTGACGCCTGGCATTGGCAGACGCCGCCGGAGCGTTTCAGCCAGCTTTGGGATCCCCGCCATGACCCCATCGTCGAGCCTGCGCCGCCGCCGCCCCCCGCCGTGGAAATTCCTGCGCCGCCCGCCCGGCTTGAGTTTGACCGCCCGAGCGACATCGCCACCGGCTTGCTGCATGCGCCCGATGACCCAGGAACTGTCAAAGCCTGAGAGCTGCCGAAGCCTGAGAGCCGCCAAAGCCTGAGACACGCACTTCCATCTTGCCAACCGGCAACGGTCTGTCTATGCATTTCCGCTCGGAAACCGGGCTGGGAAAGCCCGCTTTACCCGTGCGCCGATTTAGCTCAGCTGGTAGAGCACCTCATTCGTAATGAGGGGGTCGGGGGTTCGAATCCCTCAATCGGCACCACGTTCCAAGTTGTCCGGCCTCGACACATGGGTGACGGAACGTACCTAAGACATGGGTGACAACCTTGGGCCGAAGGGGTTGTCGAGGGGTTGCAGGGTCTTT
>JAYTTW010000261.1:0-18089 GCA_043744855.1 Hyphomicrobiales bacterium | reverse complement strand
CGCCAACTCAACCGAGTTTGGCCCGACGCGTGAGCCCGTCGTCGGCCTGATGACCGAGTGGATGCGTGGGAGCGAACTCGAACAGCGCAAGTCCGGTGGCGATCTCGGCGGCACCATGCGGCTCGGCGCCTATCGGGCGCAGCTCGCGCCGGGCTCGCGTATCGCCGAAATCTATGGCGCGACGGATATCGCCGAACGCCACCGCCATCGCTATGAGGTCAATACCGCCTATCGCGCCCGCCTCGAAGCAAAGGGCCTCATATTCGCGGGAACCTCGCCGGACGGGCTGTTGCCAGAAACCGTCGAGTTTTCACAACACCCATGGTTCATCGGCGTGCAGTTCCATCCCGAACTGAAATCGCGGCCGTTCGAGCCGCATCCGCTGTTTGCGAGTTTTATTGCAGCAGCCAAGGCGCAGTCGCGGCTGGTGTGAAGGCCACACCCAAGTCGCGACTTCGTCAACAAGGGAATGGCGGGCGAACAACAGGTGCTCTGGACACGGCGGTTGCGGCTCAAGCATGCTGTAGCCCATGCGCCGCTTTCACCGCCTTCTGGATTGCGTCCTCGCAACAACCCTGTCGCTCGCCAAATGGCTGGCGTTTCCCGTTGTCGCGCTGCTGTTTCTGCAATGGCCGCTGCGGGATGGCCTGCATTGCTGTTCGCGCGAGGCCAATGATATCGGCCAAATCGCCTTCGCGCTTTTCGTCGCTGTGTCGGTAACGGCGGCGACCCGGGCCGGCACGCATCTGCGCGCCGATGCACTGGCAGCGCATTACAGCGATACGACGCGACGGCGCATCCGGCAGGCGGCGAACGTGTTTGTGTTGCTGCCGTGGTCGGCGCTGGTGCTCGTCCATCTGTCGCCGGCGGGCTGGCAAGCGTTGCTGTCACTCGAGCGGTTTGCGGATACGGGCAACCCCGGATATTTTCTCATCCGCCTCGCGGCGCTGCTGCTGGCGCTGCTGGTGTTTCTGCAAGCGCTGATGGATTTTTTTGGGCGCCAAGATCACCCGGCGCCGCAGGAGCCTCACGCGGCGGCGCCGGCGCAGGAGCCGCTTGCATGAATGCATGGATCGGCCTTGCGTTGTTGCCGCTTGTCGCCGTGGCGATGTTGGGCACGGGTTTGCCAGCCTTCGTCGTGTTGATCGGCGCTGCCGGGGCGGGCGCCGTCGCGATTGTTGCGGCGGGCGATACGGCGTTGCTCGGGGCGTTGCCGAGCCGTCTCGTCGGGTTACTGGAGAGCGACCTGTTGCAGGCGCTGCCGTTGTTCGTTTTCATGGGACTGCTGATCGAAAGACTGCCCATCGGCGGCAGTCTGTTTCGCCTCGCCAACAATCTCACCGGCAATCAGGCGGCATCGCCGCGTATTGCGGCCTTGCTGATTGGCGGGCTACTGGCGCCCATGAATGGCTCGGTCGGCGCCAGCGTCGCCATGCTGTCGCGTATCGTGCGGCCGCGGCTGGCGGCGATGCACGTCGACGCCACGCAGCGCACCGCATTGATCGCCGCCGCCGCGACGCTCGGCGTCGTGATCCCGCCCTCCCTCGTGCTGATTTTCCTTGGCGACACGATGATGGCGGCGCACACGCTTGCCTCCTCGATCGCCCATCGCAGCGACCGCATTATCAACACGCAGGATATTTTTCGGGCGGCGCTGGCGCCGGCGGCGCTGGTGTTTTTCGGCTGGCTTGCTGTGGCCATTGCAACGAGCCGACGCACGGGCGCGATGCAAACGTCGCCGCTTCGCATCACCCGTAGCGATGTCGTCAGCTGTGTTCTGGCGGTCGGGCTGATCCTGACATTGCTGGGCGGTGTGGCGTTGGGCGCCTTCTATGCCGTGGAGGCTGCGGCGACGGGCGGCGTTGTTTTGCTGTGCGCCGGCATCGCGACACGCGCATTGCCGTGGCGGGCGCTTTCGCAAATCGCCGCCGACACTCTGGCCATTACCGGCGCACTGTTCGCGCTGCTTGTGGGGGCGACGACGCTGACGCTGGTATTGCGCATCCTTGGCGCCGATCGACTGCTGACCGGAGCAATCTCCAGCGCACCCGGCGGTGAAACCGGCGCGCTCGTGTTGTTGCTGGTGATCATAGGCCTTGCGGCATTGGTGCTCGACGCCTTCGAGATCACCTTCGTGTTGCTGCCCATTTTGATGCCGGGCGTGCTGGTGCGCGTCGCCGATGCGCCGTGGGCGGCGGCGGTCACGGTGCTGGCGTTGCAAGCCAGTTTTTTAGCGCCGCCGTTTGGCTTCGCTGTGTTGCTGACGCGCAGCGGCGAAAAGGAAAGTGTGCCCAACGGCGCCTTGGCGCGCGCGCTGGGGCCGTTTTTGGCGGTGCAGATTCTGGTCATTGGCGTGACGCTCGCCGCGCCGCGCCTGGTGCACGTGTTCGACGCGCCGCTAACGGTCACCCCGCCCAATACTGCGGTTAGTCCGACGGATTTCGGCTTGCCGCCGCCGCCCGTGCCGGCCCCGTTGTTCGACAACGGCCGAAAATGAGGACGCGCGCGCCTCAGGCCCAGCCGAGCCGCTGCAGGATGGCGCGTCCCATGATCCAGTCTTTGTCGTCTTCCGACAAAAACGCCAGCTCCTCGGTAAAATGTGTAACGCGCTGTTTGTAGGTACATTTGTCAAACGAGTTCGTGACGTCGGTTCCCCAGTAACAGCGTTGCGGGCCGTAGGCATCGTAGAGGCGGTGAATGGGGTCGGCGACGTCGCGGAACGGATAGGACTCGCGTGAGACCAGCGGCGAGGCTGATAATTTGATGGACACATTCGGATATTTCGCCAGCGCCACCGACTCGGCAATCGTCGCCGCGACCGCGTTGTTCGCAACCACTGTCGAGGAAACGCCCATGTGATCGATAATCAGCGTCAATGCGGGATGGCGTTGCGCAATGGCGGCGAAAAGCGGCGTTTGACCGTTGGTCAGAAACATGACCGGCAACCCGGCGGCTTCCACCGCCGGCCAGAACCAGTCGAATTTGCCATCGACCAGACCCTTGGCGAGATCGCCGGCAAAGAAGAGGCGAACGCCCAGCACAGCGGGTTCGCGGCGCAACGCCGGCAGGCGTTCCGCCTCTTTGGGGTTGTCGAGATCGACCCGCGCCATGGTAGCGAAGCGGCCGGGAAAGCGCCGCGCCGCCTCCTGGCCGTAATCGTAGCGCAAGCCCTCCAAGGTCGGCGGCACGATGACGATCCGGTCGACGCCGCCTTCCTCCAGCAGCGGTAACACGCGCTCGATGGTCATCGGTTCGGGAATTTGCGCGCTGGTTCCCGGCGCCCATGGGCGGTCGGGCGTGTTGGCCTTCCACAGATGGATTTGGGAATCGACGATGAGCCGTTTGCGCGGCGGCGTTTGCGCCTTTGCAGAGCGGCCCATGGACAATGGAAGGGAAGCGGCGGCGACGAGCCCGTTGGCGAGCATTCCGCGTCGTGTCAGCATTCCGCGTCGTTTAAGCATGGCGTCCCTCCGATGTTTGCCGCTGCCCATTTCAGCCCATGCACAGCTACGAGGCAAGCGAAATCCAGCAGCGCAGCCTTCAGTAAATGCCAGGCGCGAGGCGCGCGGTCCGCTTGGCGTATTCAGCGTATTCAGGATACGCGCGCCGCAAAGTTTGTTCCTCAAAATAGAGGCGCGGCAAAAGCGCGGCGACGCAAAGCAACAAAACCATGGTCGATGCTGGCGATTGATAGCGCAGGGAAACGCCACAAAGCAGCAACGCCTCGGCAACATAGAGGGGATGGCGAACCAACCTGTAGGGGCCGTCGGTGACAAGGCCACGCGCGTGCGGCAGGACGCCGAACGAGCGCCCGAGCCACGCGGCGCAAACAATCCCGGCGCCCGTGCCGACAAGGATAAGCGTGTCGGAGAGCGTGCGCCTTGCCGCGTCTTCGCCGGCTCTGGCCAACAGCAAAAACAGGAACGGCAGCGCCACGGCGAGCAACGCTGTGGCGCGCGGCAGCCATCCCGCTGCAAAGGCCGTCGCCGGGCGGCGAACCAAAACGAGCCCGATGAGCAGCGCGAAGAAGGCGACGCCGACGACGCCCGATACCAGCGCCAACGCAGAAGCCTGCGTGCGCAGGTTTTCCGCGAAGTCGAGGCTGGAGCCGGCAAGCGACAGCGCGAACCACAGCAGCAACGGCGTCGCGCTCGCGAGGTCACGCCATTTGGCTCGCCTGTCCATCAAAACTTCCGTGCGTCGGCTTTCTCTGGCTTCTCAACGCACGCCAAAGGTCTTCTTGTAAAGCTCTTCCCATTCGGCTGAGCCGTCGAGGGATCGCGCGGCGTCCTGGACCTCCAGCGGAAACGGAATTTTGGCGGCGATGTCCTGGCGCACCGCATAGAAATTTCGCGCCGCAAGCACGTCCTGTGCGCCAGAAATCAGGAAATCCGCAAACAACATGGCGGCGTTGGGATGTTTTGGCTGGCGCGTCACGCCGACGCCGACCTGAATCGCTTGCGCCGGGGGAATGACGAACCAGTCGACTGGCGCCCCGGACTGTCGCAGTTGCTCGGCGGTGAACTGGTAGACGGTGAGACCCAGCGGCACCTCGCCAGCGACGACAAGGTTGGCCAGCAGCGAATGACCCTTGCGAACGGAGACGCCGTTGCGGGCGACGAGGGTGCGAAACAGTTGCAACCCCTTGTCGCGCCCGAGGCTCTGCACGGCGCCTTGAAACCAGTCATAGTCCGTCGCCTCGATGCCGAGTTTTCCCTTCCATGCCGGCGCCAGCAAATCTTCGAAACTTTTCGGCAGATCGGCTTTGGCGACGAGGTTGGTGTTGTAGAGTTGCACCATGAGGGCGAGATAAACGCCGACCCACTCGTGATGCGCGGGGTAAGCCGCAGGGATTAGCGAGCCTACATAGGGGGAGGCGAAAGGCTGCAACAGTTTTTCGCGATGCAGCGCCTCGAGTCCCATACCCGTGTTGAGAAATGCGTCGGCCTGGGTGGCGCCGGCGCGGGCTTCGGCAACGGCGCGGCGCAGGATGTCTTCCGAACTCGAACGCCAAAGTTTCACGGGGATGGCGTAGCGCGCGGTAAACGCGTCGGTCAGCGCCTTGTTGTCCTGCGGCGGAGCGGTGGAATAAGCCACGACTTCGCCCTCGGCTCTGGCGGCTGCGAGCCAACGTTGTTCCCGCTGCTCTGTTGTCGGCGCGGTGGAGCGCGCATTGATGTCGGACATGGGTTGCGCGAACGCAGCGCCGGCGAGCGTCCAGGCGACAAAGAGCAGCGCGCCCGTGCTGTGGCCAGTGCTCATCCTTTCGCCTCCATTGCCGGTTGTTGGCGCACCCAATTTGTTTGGCGCACCATTGTGCGCCGCAGTCGCGCAAGCTAGGTTGACGATCATCGGCAGGCGAAGAGGGATCGTCAACTCGCACGGTGGTTGACGGTCGGGGGGTCGCGCGCGGCTGACGTAACCGCGATCCGTTGCAACGCAATTCAATTCGTCGGGAAGCAGCGTGGCAGCGTCACGGTTGAACAGGGGTTAGGCATGGCGGACAAACCACTGGCCTTGATTGTCGGCGTTGGCGGCGGGCTCTCGGCATCGCTGGCGCGGGCGTTGGCTCGCAGCGGCCATGACCTCGTACTGGCGGCGCGCGATGTGGCGAAACTCGCCGGGTTCGCGCAACCGCTCGGCGCCTCCCTGCATGCTTGCGACGTTACCGATGAAACCGAGGTCGCCATGCTGTTTGCAGCGCTGCCGCGAACGCCCGACGTCGTCATCTACAATCCGTCGTGGCGGGTGCGCGGCGCGCTGGCGGAACTCAATCCCTCGCACGTGAAAAAAACGCTCGAAGTGACCGCCTACGGCGCGTTCCTCGTGGCGCAGCAGGCGGTTCGAAAAATGCTGGAAAAGCGGCGCGGCGTCATCCTTTTTACCGGCGCTTCGGCGGGTGTCAAAGGCTACGCAAAGTCGGCGCCCTTCGCCATGGGCAAGTTCGCCCTGCGGGGTCTCGTTCAATCCATGGCGCGCGAGTTGCAACCGCAAGGTCTGCATATCGTGCATGTCGTTATCGATGGCGCGATTCGCTCCTCGACGCGCACCGACGCCGGCGACGACGCCATGCTCGATCCCGATGCGATCGCGCAAACCTACCTCGATCTGATCCGCCAGCCGCGCAGCGCGTGGAGTTGGGAGATCGAAGTGCGCCCCTGGAAGGAAAATTTCTGACGCCTCGCCGGGGCCGATAACCCTGCAAGCAGGATTGATCGATGCTGAAACTGTACAGTTCGCAAAACTCCATCTGCACGCAGAAGGTTTTCATCACGCTTGAATTGAAGGGCCAGCCTTTCGAGACGCAGAACATCAACCTGTTCACCAATGAACAATTCAGCCCGGAATATCTGAAAATCAATCCGAAGGGCGTTGTGCCCTCGCTCGACCATGATGGCGAGCATGTCATCGAATCCTCGCTGATTTGCGAGTACCTTGAAGACATCTTTCCGCAGCCCGCCCTGCGCCCGGCCAATCCGGTGGAACGCGCGCGTATGCGCCTGTGGAGCAAGCTCGTCGACGAACAGCTTTTTGAGGCGACGCGCGAATTGAGCTTTTCGGCGGTGTTTCGCGAACGCATGCGCAACATGAGCGAGGAGCAACGACAGGGCCGCTACCGCAACGTCGGCGACGCCATGAAACGCGCCCGGCTTATGTCAACCTATGCCGAGGGCGTCGAAAGTCCCTATGTGCTGCAGGGCATCGGCGCGTTCGAGATGGCGTTCGTCAAAATGGAAAAAGATTTGGCGCAACGCGATTGGCTCGTCGGCGACGCCATGACGCTCGCCGACATCAACATGATGCCGTTCGTCGCGCGCCTCGACTATCTCGACCTGCTGGAGGTATGGATCAAGGATCGTCCGAACGTTCAGGCGTGGTGGGGGCGCGTGCAGAAATTGCCGGCGTTCCGCTCGCAGGTGGCGGCGAAAACCAGCGCCGAGGACGCCACCGACATGAAAAAGTTTGGCGGCGCCATACGCGAGCGGGTGCGTGAACGGCGCGACGAGTATATGGCGCAGGCAAAGCGGTAGGGCGGCGCCCTGAAAGTCAGGTTCAAAAAGGCAATCTGGATGCCGTTATGACCATGTTTCGCGCCCTCGGCCTGATGTCCGGCACGTCGATGGATGGCGTTGATGTCGCGTTGATACAATCGGATGGCGAAAAACAAGTGCGGCAGGGGCCGTCGTCGTTCCAGCCGTACTCCCAGGGTGACCGCATCCTGCTACGACAGGCGCTTGAAGATGCGCGTGGGTTGAAACGTCGCAACGCTCGTCCAGGCGCGCTTGCAGCCGCAGAGGCGCTCGTCACTTTGCGCCATGTCGAGGCGGTCGAAGCCTTTCTGCTGGAACACGGCGTCGCCCGCGAGGCGCTCGATATCGTCGGTTTTCATGGGCAGACGGTTGTGCACCGTCCCGAGAAAAAACTCACCGTGCAAATCGGCGACGCTAAAACCCTGGCGATGCGGCTGGGGCTTGCCGTGGCGAGCGATTTTCGCGCCGCCGATGTGGCGGCGGGCGGCCATGGCGCGCCGCTGGTGCCGGTTTATCACCGCGCGTTGGTCGAGGCGGCAGGTTTGCCGGGCCTTGTCGGTGTGCTCAATCTGGGCGGCGTGGCTAATTTGACGGTGCTGGCGCAGGGCGCCGAACCGCTCGCCTGCGACACCGGTCCGGGCAATGCGCTAATTGACGATCTTCTGCTTGAACGCTCGGGCGTGGCGATGGATGTCGATGGCGCGGCTGCGGCGCAGGGGAAAGTCCACAGCGCTGCGTTGGCGGCGATGATGCTTCACCCCTATTTTCAAAAGCTGCCGCCAAAATCCTTGGATCGCAACGATTTTTCGCGCGCAGCGGTGGCCAGCCTTGGCGTCGAGGATGCGGCGGCGACGCTGGCGGCGTTCACGGCGGAGAGCGTCGCGCACTTGTTGCTGCAACTGCCGCAGACGCCCAACGAAATCATCGTCTGCGGCGGCGGCGCCAAAAACCCGGTCATCCTGCGCGAACTCGCGGCACGCACCGGCGCCCGCATCCGCACCGCCGATGACGCGGGTTGGTCGGCCGACGCCATGGAGGCGCAGGCGTTCGCCTATCTGGCGATCCGGACGCTCAAAAAGCTGCCGATTACGTTTCCCACGACGACAGGCGCGCCGCGACCGCTGCCGGGCGGCATCATCCACCGGCCTTGAGAGAGCGCGCCGGGGTCGGCAATCGCGGTGGATTGTCGAGGCGACGGTCGAGGTAGGCGCCGACCTCGACAATCAGCTCCTCAACACGGTTTTCAAAGAAGTGATTGGCGCCGGGAACGACGGCGTGTTCGATGGCGATGCCTTTTTGGGTTTTGAGCTTTTCAATAAGGCCCATGACCTCTTTGAGCGGCGCGACACGGTCCTGATCGCCGTGCACGAAAAGCCCGGAAGACGGGCAGGGCGCCAAAAACGTGTAATCGAACCGGTTGGCTGGCGGCGCAACCGAAATGAACCCCTCGATCTCAGGCCGGCGCATCAACAACTGCATGCCAATCCACGAGCCAAACGAAACCCCGGCAATCCAGCAGGCGCGCGCCTCGGGATTGATGCCTTGCACCCAGTCCAGCGCCGCCGCCGCGTCGGAAAGTTCGCCAGCGCCATGATCGAACGCGCCCTGGCTGCGGCCAACGCCGCGAAAATTGAAGCGCAACACCGAAAACCCGCGTTCCGCGAAGGCATAGTACATGTTGTAAACGATCTGATTGTTCATCGTCCCGCCGAACTGGGGATGCGGATGAAGAATGACGGCGATTGGCGAACCGCGCTGTTTGGAGGGATGAAAACGGCCTTCCAGACGACCCGCCGGGCCGGTGAAAATGACTTCAGGCATGAAAACTCCTTGTGTATCGAAGCCTTAACACGCGGCATACCGGCAAATGCAAGGAAAAAGCAGCGCTCGCACTCGCGGCAAACGGTTGCAGCGGTTTTCCGGCCCACCGCCTGAGCCCAACATTGCCGGGCCGCGGAAACCCAATTATGGGAAGCTGTGTCCGAGCGCCGTATTTATCTTGATTACAACGCTACAGCGCCGCTGCGCGCCGTGGCGCGCCGGGCGATGCTGGAGGCGCTCGACAGGCTCGGCAACGCCTCTTCCGTACACCGCGAAGGGCGGCAGGCGCGGTCCCTGCTTGAGACCGCCCGAGCTGACGTCGCCAGCCATTTCGGCGTTGGCGCCGCCAACATCCTCTTTGTTTCCGGCGCGACAGAAGCCGCCAACTGTTTACTTAATCCTGCGCTGCGTGATGGCACAGGCGGTTTCCAGCGACTGGTTATCGGGGCGAGCGAACACGCCTGTGTGTTGTCCGGCCATCGGTTTGCGCCGGAGCAGACGCAAATCGCGAATGTCCTGCCCGACGGTCGGATCGACCTCGCAGACCTTGATCGCCAGCTTGCCGGGCCGGGGCGAGCCATGGTCGCCCTGCAGTCGGCCAATAACGAAACCGGCGTTATCCAGCCGGTGGCGGAGGCCGCCCAAATCGTGCACGCCCGGGGTGGCCTGCTGGTTTGCGACGCTGTGCAGAGCGCCGGACGTGACAGCGTCGACGGCGCTGAACTCGGCGCTGATGCAGTTTTCGTCTCGTCGCACAAACTGGGCGGCCCGGCGGGTGTCGGCGCCATCGCGTTGGTGAAAGACGGGCTGCATATGGCCGATCCGCTGTTGCGCGGCGGTGGTCAGGAGAGCGGCCGGCGGGCCGGCACGGAAAATGTTGCCGGAATCGTTGGTTTTGCCGCAGCTTTTGGCGAAGCTGCGGGCGCGCGGGGCGAGGCGATGGCGCGGCTGCGCATGGCGCGCGACCGCCTCGAGAAAAATTTGCTTGCGGCGCTTCCAGAGCTGGCAATTTTTGGAGTTGGCGCGGTGCGGCTCGCCAACACCAGCGCTTTCGCCGTGCCGGGTATTTCAGCCGAGACCCTGCTCATCGCGCTCGACCTCGCCGGCTTCGCCGTCTCCTCGGGATCGGCATGTTCATCGGGAAAAGTGCAGGCCTCCCATGTGCTTGCCACGATGGGTGTTAAACCCCATATAGCAACGGGTGCGTTGCGCGTCAGTCTGGGCTGGAACTCCGCTGGCGAAGATGTTGACGCCTTTTGCGAAACCTTCGCAGAAACGATAAGAACCATACGAAGGCGTCGGGTGACGCCGTAAGTGCATCGTCCGGGCCGGCGGTCCTTGAAACCGCGCTGGTGAGGAGAAGTGAATGGCCGCCGTAAAGGAAACCGTCGACCGGGTGAAATCCGTCGACGTCGATGCCTACAAGTATGGCTTCGTCACAGATATCGAATCGGAAAAGGCGCCGAAGGGCCTCAATGAGGGCACCGTCCGCTTTATCTCGGCCAAGAAGGCTGAGCCGGACTGGCTGACCCAGTGGCGTCTCGACGCCTATCGTCGCTGGCTGACGATGCAGGAGCCGGAGTGGGCCAAGGTCGAGTATCCCCGTATCGACTATCAGGACCTGTATTATTATTCGGCGCCCAAATCGACGCCCGGCCCGAAATCCCTTGACGAGATCGACCCGGAGTTGCTGCGCACCTACGACAGGCTCGGCATTCCCTTGCGTGAGCGCGAGGTGTTGCTTGGCATCGAGGGCGCCGACAGACGTGTCGCGGTGGACGCAGTGTTCGATTCCGTCTCCATCGGCACCACATTCAAGGCTGAACTGGCCAAAGCCGGCGTCATCTTCTGCCCGATCTCGGAGGCTGTGCATTCGCATCCCGAACTGGTGAAGAAATATCTGGGGTCGGTAGTGCCGACGAGCGATAATTATTTCGCGACGCTCAACAGCGCCGTCTTCTCGGACGGCTCGTTTGTCTACATCCCCGAGGGCGTGCGCTGCCCGATGGAGCTGTCGACGTATTTTCGCATCAACGAACGCAACACCGGCCAGTTCGAGCGCACGCTTATCATCGCGGAGAAGGGCGCCTACGTCAGCTACCTCGAAGGCTGCACTGCCCCAATGCGCGACGAAAACCAGCTTCACGCAGCAGTGGTTGAGCTTGTCGCGCTTGATGACGCCGAGATCAAATATTCGACCGTGCAGAACTGGTATCCCGGCGACAAGAACGGCAAGGGCGGCATCTACAACTTCGTCACCAAGCGCGGCGATTGTCGTGGCGCACGTTCCAAGATTTCATGGACGCAAGTGGAGACCGGCTCCGCCATCACGTGGAAATATCCCTCGTGCATTCTGCGCGGCGATGAATCGCGCGGCGAGTTTTACTCGATCGCGATTTCGAATGGTCGCCAGCAGGTCGACAGCGGCACCAAGATGCTGCACCTCGGCAAGAACACGACGAGCCGCGTCATTTCCAAAGGCATTGCGGCGGGGCGCTCCGACAACACCTATCGCGGCCAGATTTTCGCTCACCGCAAAGCGACAGGCGCGCGCAACTTCACCAATTGCGACAGCTTGCTGATCGGCGGGGAATGCGGCGCCCATACTGTGCCCTACATCGAGGCGCGCAACCGCCAAGTGCAGTTCGAGCACGAGGCGACGACCTCAAAAATTTCCGAAGACCAGTTGTTCTATTGCATGCAGCGTGGGCTGAGCGCGGAAGAGGCGACGGCGCTTATCGTCAATGGCTTCGTGCGCGACGTGTTGCAACAACTGCCGATGGAGTTCGCCGTGGAAGCGCAGAAGCTGATCGCGGTGAGCCTTGAGGGGAGCGTCGGGTGATGGGGAAGTTGGAGTTTCGGAAAAGGTTCTGCTCATGCTGATTACGCGCGTCAAATTGCAAAATTGGCGTAATTTCAGTCAAGCTGAAGCGCAACTGCGTGACGTCACCTATTTCGTAGGCGCGAATGCAACGGGTAAATCGAACTTGCTGGATGTGTTCCGTTTTTTGCGCGACATAGCAAAGGCGCAAGGAGGCGGTATTCAAAAGGCAATAGCTGACCGTGGGGGGCTGGCTAAATTACGCTGCCTTCATGCACGCAAAAAACCTGAAGTGATTATTGAGGTTGATGTTTCCGATGACGCGGACGATGCAAATCCTCGGTGGCGCTATACGCTTGCGTTTAAATCCGAGGTTGGAGGCGCACGCCGCCCCATCATCACAGCCGAAACTGTCGTTGAATTCACGAAAGGGGGCGCGGAATCGCTTCGACTTAACCGCCCAGACGCCGAAGATCATCAGGATCGCGAGCGCCTAACACAGACTGCAATTGAACAAATACAATCGAACGCCAAGTTTCGCCCGCTCGTGGAGTATTTTGCTGGAATCGCTTATCTGCACCTCGTTCCACAGCTGTTGAAATTCGGTGAAGCCATAGGCAGTTCCCGGCTCGAAGGAGATCCTTTCGGACAAGGGTTTCTTGAGCGAGTTGCGAAAGCGAGCGACGCGGTTCGTAAGTCTCGCCTTCAAAGGATTCAAAGAGCCTTGGCCGCCGCCATCCCGCAATTTCAAGACTTGCGGTTTTTGCGCGACGAAACCGGGCGCCCGCACCTTGAGGCGCAATATACGCATCATCGCCCTCATGCCGGTTGGCAGCGCGAGGATCAGTTTTCCGACGGGACGCTACGGCTCATAGCGCTCTTTTGGCTTTTGATGGATGGCGAGGAAATGCTTCTGTTGGAAGAGCCTGAACTTTCGCTCGATGAGCAAATTGTCCGTGAATTGGCGCATTTGATCGACCGTGCAAGGCGAACTTCGAAAAAAAAACTGGGACAAATTCTTATCAGCACGCACAGCGAAGCGCTTTTGGCAAATAAAGGAATCGATGGCCGCGGTGTTGTCCGGCTGGAGCGAGCCAATGAAGGGACAAAGCTGATTGCACCAAGCGATCAAGATTTGGAACTTGTAAAACAGGGATTTTCGCCAGCTGAAATTTTTTTGCCGAAGGTCCATCCCAAGCGCGCCCATGAGATGGTGCTCTAAAAGGTGTGGCTCGTGGCTACCGAGGACGAACTTAGCGAAGCTGTCGCAGGGCGCCTGATCGAAGACGCCGGTGCGCAATGTGATGCTGCGTATTTTGTAGGCCGCAAGGGAAACACGTATCTGAAAAACAAAATGTCCGACTTCATGAAAATCGCACATAGGCCAGTTTTGATTTTAACTGATCTGGATAGCAGCGGATGCGCTCCCGAACTGCGAAAGCAATGGCTTGGCTCGCGTGCAAATAGTGGAGGGGTCGTTTTTCGAATAGCGGTTCGTGAAGTAGAATCCTGGCTCCTCGCGGATCGGAAAGGCTTCGCGAAATGGTCGGGGATTTCCATAGGAAAAATGCTGCGCGACATCGAGAAAGAGGCGGACCCGAAGCGGTATCTGCTTGGCCTTGCGCGTAGCGCCCGGAAAGATATCCGGGATGAGTTGTTACCAAATGCACGCGCAGCAGCCTCTCAGGGCTTTGGATACAATCGGCAGCTTGGCGGTTTTGCGAGGACTTTATGGTCTCTGGATCGCGCGGCGGAGGCTAGCGACAGTCTTCGGCGCGCCAGAATGCGCATTCGGGAATGCCAACTGGCATTTCAACAATCTTCGGGGCATAGGGTTTAGCAATGCTTGAAATTCGCAACCTCCACGCCCGCGTTGGCGACAAGGAAATCATCTGCGGCCTTTCGCTCAGCGTTAGGGCCGGCGAGGTCGCGGCCCTCATGGGGCCAAACGGCTCCGGCAAATCGACGCTTTCCTATGTCATCGCAGGCCGCGCCGGCTATGAAGTCACGCAGGGCGAAGTGCGGCTCGACGGCGAAAACATTCTGGAATTGCCGCCGCATGAACGCGCCGCGAAGGGGCTGTTTCTCGCCTTTCAGTATCCGCTCGAAATTCCCGGCGTCACCACCCACACATTCTTACGCACGGCGATGAACGCCCAGCGCAAGCAGCGTGGCGAGGCGGAACTGACGGTGCCGGCGTTCATGAAACGCATGAACAGCGCGGCGGAAAAACTCGGCATCGCCAAGGATATGCTGCGTCGCGGCCTCAACGTCGGCTTTTCCGGCGGTGAAAAAAAGCGCCTGGAAGTGTTGCAGATGGCGCTGCTGGAGCCGAGCTTTTGCATCCTCGATGAAACCGATTCCGGCCTCGACATCGATGCGTTGCGCATCGTCGCCGAGGGCGTCAACGCCTTGCGTTCGCCATCGCGCGGCTTCCTCATCATCACCCATTATCAACGCCTGCTCGACTACATCACTCCCGATAGTGTGCATGTGCTTTCGGCGGGCCGCATCGTCAAGTCGGGAGGCAAAGAGCTGGCGCACGAACTGGAAAAGAACGGCTACCGCGATTATGTCGCCGACGCCGCGTGAGCCCAGCATGAACGCGCCCATTCATCGCATCAAGACAGCAGCGGAAGAGGCCATCGCAAAGAATTTTGCGGCGACTGGCGCCGGCGCGTCGCCAGCCGGGCCGCGCGGCAAAGCGTTCGCGAGGTTTGAAGCGACGGGATTGCCGACAAAGCGCATGGAAGCCTGGCACTACACGGATTTGCGCGCCGCCATGCGCGAGGCCTACCCGTATACGCCGACGCGCGGGTCTGTCCTGGAAAGCCGGAAAGGCGCGCTGGCAGCGGGCATCGACGGCGTCCGCGACCAAGCCTTGAGCGAGGTTATGGATCGCCACGATGACCCGCTGTTTGCGATGCTGGCGCCGCCAACCGGCGCCGACGATCCCATGGTGGCGCTGAATGCCGCGATGGCGCACAGCGGGCGCATCCGCATCATCGCCGCCGGCCGAAAAATCGAAACGCCGCTTGTCGAAGCGTTCGCCGCAGACGACGCATCGCCGCACGCTGAATACATTCGCAGCCTTTACGTCGTCGAGGCTGGCGCCGCAGTGAAGATCGTCGAGCGCCACGCCTCACAAAGCAAGACGCAGCGCAACAACGTGATGGTTATCAACGTCGCGAAGGGGGCCAGTGTTGAACACATATTCATCGCGCAAAACCACAAGGCGGAAAGCCACGTCGCCACCCTGATTGTCGAGCTGGCGGAGGGCGCAACGTTTCGCTCGACCGCCGTCATCACTGAGGCGCCATTTTTACGCCGGCAGATCTTCGCCAGTCTGCACGGGGAAGGGGCGAAGATATCTCTCGCCGGGGCGTCGCTTTTGCAAGGTCGGCAACACGTCGACACGACGATCGTCGTGGACCACCTCGTGCCGAACGGTGAAAGCCGCGAGCTGTTCAAGCATATCTTGTTTGACGAAGCGGTTGGCGTGTTTCAAGGCAAGGTGCATGTGCGTCCGGCGGCGCAAAAAACCGACGGCGGCATGAAGAGCCAAACCCTGCTGCTGTCCGATGATGCCGCCATGTACAACAAGCCGGAGCTTGAAATCTACGCCGATGACGTGGTTTGCGGCCATGGCGCGACGGTCGGTCAGCCCGATGAGGATCAACTGTTCTACCTGATGTCGCGCGGACTGCCGCGCTCCCAGGCCGAGGCGTTGCTGATTGAGGCGTTCGTGCGCGAACCCATCGACGCCATTGGCGATGACGGCCTGCGGCAGGAATGCGAAGCGGAAATCACAGGTTGGCTGGAGGCGCGGCAATGACGTCGTCCCGCAATGCCCCCTATGACGTGGCGAAGTTACGTGAGGACTTCCCGATCCTGCGCGAGAAGCCGTATGGGAAAAATCTGGTTTATCTCGACAACGGCGCCTCGGCGCAAAAGCCGCGCGCGGTGCTCGACCGCATGACCTATGCGTACGAACATGAGTACGCCAACGTGCATCGCGGCCTGCACTATCTGGCTAACGCCGCAACCGACGCATACGAAGCCGCGCGTGAGCAAACGCGGGCTTTTCTCAACGCCGGTTCGAGCGACGAAATCGTCTTCACCCGTTCCGCCACCGAGGCGCTGAACCTGGTCGCCGCCTCGTTCGGGCTTGAGCACATCCGCGCCGGCGACGAAATCGTGCTGTCGATCATGGAGCATCACTCCAACATCGTGCCGTGGCATTTTCATCGCGAGCGCAAGGGCGCGGTGCTGAAGTGGGTTGATGTTGAGGACGACGGCGCGTTCTCGCTTGAGGCTTTCCAAAGCGCCTTGAGCGATAAAACGAAGATCGTCGCAATCACCCACATGTCGAATGTTCTGGGCACGATTGTTCCGGTCAAGGAAGTCATCCGCATCGCCCATGCGCGCGGTATTCCCGTGCTGGTCGATGGCTCGCAGGGCGCCGTGCATCTTGATGTCGACGTGCGGGATATCGACGCGGATTTCTACGTGTTCAACGGCCACAAAGCCTATGGCCCCACGGGTATCGGCGTTCTCTACGGCAAGAAAAAATGGCTCGACGCGTTGCCGCCGTTCAATGGCGGTGGCGAGATGATTGAGGTGGTGACCCGCGATCGCGTCACCTACAACGTGCCGCCGCACCGGTTTGAGGCGGGCACGCCGCCTTTTGTCGAGGCCATCGGCCTGGGGGCGGCGCTGGACTACATGCTGCGGGTCGGCCGCGACAACATCCGCGCCCACGAGAACGCCTTGCGCGATTACGCACACGCGCGGCTTGGCGAAATGAATTCGATCCGCCTGATCGGCACGGCGAAAGACAAGGGCGCTATCGTGTCGTTTGAGATGAAGGGCGCCCACGCGCATGATGTCGCCACGGTCATTGACCGCTCGGGAGTGGCGGTGCGCGCCGGCACCCATTGCGCCATGCCGTTATTGGAGCGGTTTGGTGTGACGTCCACGTGCCGCGCCTCGTTCGCCATGTATAACACGATGGAAGAAGTCGACGTGTTGGTCGAGGCCCTGCGGAAGGCCGAGACGCTGTTCGCCTGAGGAGAATTTTATGAGCGACGCTGTCGCTGAGCGGGATGTGCAGCCAAACCGGCCCGCGATGGAGTATCCCAGCGGCCTGCCGCCAGAGGAGCTTGACCGGTTGACGGACGAATTGATCGCCGCGCTGAAAACCGTGTTCGATCCGGAAATACCTGTCGATATCTACGAACTCGGGCTGATCTATAAAATCGACATCGACGACAGCAAGTTCGTCAATGTCGACATGACCCTCACCGCGCCGGCCTGTCCGGTGGCGGGCGAGATGCCGCTGTGGGTCGAAAGCGCCATCAATACGGTGGCTGGCATTTCTGGCTGCAAGGCGAACATGGTGTTCGATCCGCCGTGGGATCAAAGCCGCATGTCAGAGGAGGCGCGGGTTGCGCTGGATATGTGGTGAGGCCAAGCCATGTGGTGAGGGGAAGTTTGGGCATCGCGCTGTCTTGCGCCATCGTTGCGACTTGCGCGGTCAGCTTTGCGAAGGCCTGCGAGAGTTTGGAAACAAAAGCCGACGCCTATCGGGTCGCAACTGTGGTTGGCGCCGATGCGAGGGTGAATTTTCTCGCCGGTGCGGACACGCAGGGCAAGCCAGCGAATTGCCCAAATGCAGGGGCCGTGTGCCGGTTGAAACCGTTCGTGGTGCGCGGCGACAAAGTATTGATTTCCAGGGACATGGCGGGTTTTGCGTGCGCCACCTTTGTGTCGGCGCGCGGCACGGATACGACGGGATGGTTGCCGGCATCGTCGCTCGATATGGCCAAGCCGGCGGCGTTCCCATTGGCGAAATGGCGAGGTTCCTGGAAACGCACGGAGGCGAAAATCGTTCTTGAGGTGGCTGGCGACAAAATTAAAGCTGAGGGTGACGCCACTTATGGCTCGCTCGATCCCGGTCGTGTGCGTCGCGGAGCGGTCAATATGGGTAATTTCTCGGGCACGGCGAAGCCGCTCGCCGACGCCCTGGCTTTCGGCGAGGGCTACGACGGCGCCTTGGCGCCCGGCGACGCCAGCGAAGCAGACGATGTCGATTGCCGGGTGCGCCTGTTGCTCCGTTCGCCCTATCTTGTCGTCGAGGACAACCGGCGTTGCGGCGGGGTCAACGTCAGCTTTGCCGGGATATACGCGCGAGCCTCAAAATGACCGGGTCTGTGAAAACCCGGTTTGAATCGCCATGTGATATACTTGTTGCAGGCGCTGGCGTTGAACCGGTGAAATCTGGAGACTGATATGCCGAGACCCCGGCCCAAGGTGATGACGCTGACCGACGCGGCGGCTTCGCGCATGGCGGAGATTGTGGCCAACGCCGGGACGCCGAAGTCAGCGTTGCGCGTCGGCGTGAAGAACGGCGGCTG
>JAYTTW010000260.1:0-18148 GCA_043744855.1 Hyphomicrobiales bacterium | reverse complement strand
ACCGAGGAAGACGCCCGCGCCTTCTACGACGAGCACCGCTACATGCTCGCCATGCAGATGGCAGCTCCCAATTCCCCGCAGTGGTTCAACACCGGCCTGCACTGGGCTTACGGAATCGATGGGCCGGGACAGGGCCACTTCTACGTCGACTACAAAACCGGCAAGCTGACAAAGTCGAAATCCTCCTACGAACATCCCCAGCCGCACGCCTGTTTCATTCAGGCCGTGCAGGATGATCTCGTCAACGAAGGCGGCATCATGGATTTGTGGGTGCGCGAGGCGCGCCTGTTCAAGTACGGCTCGGGCACCGGCTCAAATTTTTCCCGCCTGCGCGGCGAGAGTGAAAAGCTTTCCGGCGGCGGCAAGTCGTCGGGCCTGATGTCGTTTCTGAAAATCGGTGATCGCGCCGCCGGCGCCATCAAGTCGGGCGGCACCACGCGCCGCGCCGCCAAAATGGTTGTCGTCGATGTCGACCATCCCGACATCGAAGCCTACATCGACTGGAAGGTGAAGGAAGAAGAGAAAGTCGCCTCGCTCGTCACTGGCTCCAAAATCGTCAAAAAGCATATGAAGGCCATCCTCAAGGCCTGCGTCAATTGCGAGGGTTCTGGCGACGATTGTTTCAACCCGGAGAAAAATCCGGCGTTGAAAAAAGCCATCAAGCTTGCCCGCCGCGACGCAGTGCCGGACAACTATTCCAAACGCGTCATCCAGTTCGCTCGCCAGGGCTACAGCGACATCCAGTTCGACACTTACGATACCGACTGGGATTCCGAGGCCTACCTGACCGTCTCCGGCCAGAACTCCAACAATTCCGTTCGCGTAACCGACGATTTTTTACGCGCGGTTGAGGCTGACGGTGACTGGACGTTGATCCGCCGCACCGACGGCAAGCCGCACAAGGTTTTGAAGGCGAAAGACCTCTGGGAAAAAATTGGCTACGCCGCCTGGGCCTCGGCCGATCCCGGCATCCAGTATCACACCACCATCAACGACTGGCACACCTGCCCCGCGTCAGGCCCGATCATCGCGTCGAACCCCTGCTCGGAATACATGTTTCTCGACGACACCGCCTGCAATCTCGCCTCGCTGAATCTGCTGCAGTTCTACGATACGGCGACCGGCCAGTTCGACATCGCCTCCTACGAGCACGCTGTGCGCCTGTGGACGTTGGTGCTCGAAATCGCCGTCACCATGGCGCAATTTCCCTCCAAAGAGATTGCCCAGCTTTCTTACGATTACCGCACCCTCGGGCTCGGCTACGCCAACGTTGGCGGGCTGCTGATGTCGTCGGGGATCGGCTACGACAGCGACGAGGGCCGCGCCATCACCGCCGCGCTGACCGCCATCATGACCGGCGTCTGCTACGCCACGTCGGCGGAAATGGCCGGCGAACTCGGCGCCTTCCCGCGCCACAAGCCCAACGCGGCGCACATGCTGCGCGTCATTCGCAATCACCGCCGCGCCGCCTATGGACATGGCGATGGCTACGAGCAACTGGCGGTGACGCCGGTGCCGCTCGACGACGCGTCGATCAAGGACAAGCGTCTCATCGACGCCGCGCGCCGCGCCTGGGACCGCGCCCTCGATCTGGGCGAGAAGCACGGCTATCGCAACGCGCAGACAACCGTCGTTGCGCCGACCGGCACCATCGGCCTGGTCATGGATTGCGACACGACGGGCATCGAGCCGGATTTCGCCCTGGTGAAATTCAAGAAGCTCGCCGGCGGCGGCTATTTCAAGATCATCAACCGCGCGGTGCCGGAAGCGCTGCGCGTGCTCGGCTATCGCGTCGCTGATATCGCCGAAATCGAGGCCTACGCCATCGGTCACGCCAGCCTGCGGCAGGCCCCCGGCGTCAACCACACGAGCTTGCGCGCGCGGGGTTTCTCCGACGACAAGCTGGAAGCGCTGGAAAAAACCCTCGCCGGCGCCTTCGACCTCAAGTTTGTCTTCAACAAATGGAGCCTTGGCGCGGACTTCCTCGCCAGCGCGCTGAAAGTCCCGGTCGACAAACTCGAAGACGCCAGCTTCGAACTACTGCCGTTCCTCGGCTTTTCCAAAGCCGAGATCGATGCCGCCAATGTGCATGTTTGTGGCGCCATGACGCTTGAAGGCGCGCCCCACCTCAAGGTCGAGCATTACCATGTCTTTGATTGCGCCAACCCGTGCGGGCGCACCGGCAAGCGCTATCTCTCGGTCGAGAGCCACATCCGCATGCTCGCGGCGGCGCAGCCTTTCATTACCGGCGCCATCTCGAAAACCATCAACATGCCCAACGACGCCACCGTCGAGGATTGCAAGGAAGCTTATAAACTTTCGTGGCGGCTCGGCCTGAAAGCCAACGCGCTCTACCGCGACGGCTCGAAGTTGTCGCAGCCGCTGAACTCGCAATTGATTTCCGACGAAACCGAGGACGAGGAGGAGGCGCTTGAAACGTTTGCGCATCTCGGCAACGCCGCCAAGGCCGCCAACCTCTCGGAGAAAATCGTCGAGCGTATCGTCGAGCGCGTGCAGATCGAGCGCCAGCGCGAGCGCGAACGCCTGCCCGACCGGCGTAAGGGTTACACGCAAAAAGCCGTTGTCGGCGGCCACAAGGTGTATCTGCGCACCGGCGAATACGAGGATGGACGCATCGGCGAAATCTTTATCGACATGCACAAGGAAGGCGCGGCTTTCCGATCGCTAATGAATAATTTCGCCATCGCCATTTCCGTTGGCCTGCAATACGGCGTGCCGCTGGAGGAATACGTCGACGCCTTCACCTTCACCCGCTTTGAACCGGCGGGCTTTGTGCAGGGCAATGACGCCATCAAGAACGCCACGTCGATACTGGATTACGTCTTCCGTGAACTGGCGATCTCTTATCTCAACCGCAACGATCTCGCCCACGTCACGCCTGAAGAGCCGGGAGCTACCGCGATCGGCGGCGGCGAAGAAACAATCCGCGTGCCGGAATCCTCGACGCCCTACGTCTCGTCAGGATTTGTGCGCGGCAAGCAGGATCGTTTCATGCTGGTGCAGGGAACGGGCACGCTGGGCGGCGCGCTTGGCACAGGCGCGCTCGGCGGCGCGCAGGTGACTTACACCCAGGCCGCGCCCGTGGTGACGGCACTGCACGACGACGGCAGCCTCGGCCTCGATTGGCGCAAGCCTGCGGCCATGGCCGCGCCCGTCGCCGCCCGCGACATCGCTGCGGACCGCCGCGCCGAAGCGCGCATGAAGGGCTACGTCGGCGAAAGCTGCCCGGAGTGCGCCAATTTCACGCTGGTGCGCAACGGCACGTGTCTGAAGTGCGATACCTGCGGATCAACGACGGGGTGCAGCTGAGGAGCGGCGCGTTGATGTCCTGATTGAGGAACTTTCTATGAAGCTCGTCAAGGCGCAGGTTACGAATTACCGTAGCGTCGAGGATTCCGGCGAATTCACCGTCGACGACATGCTGTCCCTCGTCGGAAAAAACGAAGCCGGAAAAACCGCGATCCTTCAGGCGGTCGCCGGCCTCAATCCGCATCCGCTAACGCCAGTCGCCTACGATAAAGAACGCGACTATCCACGTCGCCACCTGATGGAATATGACCAACGGCACGCACACGGCGAAGCCGTGGTCGTAACGACCTGGTGGAAGTCGACGCCCGAATGCGTCGCAGAAATCGCCAAGCACATCGGTCCTGACGGCCTCACGGACGAACACGTTAAGGTAATGCGACGGTACGGCGCGACCGACGTCGAAATCCAAGCGCCTATCGATTATCCGAAGGCGGTCGCCTATCTTATAGAACAGGAGCGGCTTGGCGACGAAGAGTACAAAGCACTCAATCGCGGAACCAGCGACGAGCTGCGAAAGTCCCTAGAGGCGTTAGAACAACCGACCGAGCGCCAAAAGTTGCTGCTCGCTCGCCTAACGGCAATGCCGGGAAAGAATGTCATCGGTCTCGTTTTGTCCATCCTCAAACGTCGCCTTCCCCGATTTATGCTGTTTTCGCATTACGACCGGATGGTCGGCGACATGCGTGTCGACGACATTACCGGCGCCGGCGATGCCAGAGTTCACTCGCCGACAGCGGGTCAGCCTACGCAAGCGCTTGAGACCGGCGAAATCGTGTTCCTTGATTTCCTTGAGTTCGCTGGAACATCCATCGACGAAATCCGTCAGTCGAAAACCTATGAGTCGCTTAACGCCAAATGCGAGGCGGCTTCCAACGTGATTACGGACCAACTTCGGGATTACTGGACCCAGAATCCCCACCTCGACATCGACATCCGCGTCACGAAAGCTGAAACTGGCGACCGTCCGCCGCTGAACGTCGGCGTCATCGCTCGCGCCAGAGTGAAAAATACCGTCCACCGGGTCAGCGTTCCGTTCTCGGAACGCAGCGCCGGCTTCATCTGGTTCTTCTCGTTCCTCGTCAAATTTGCGCAAGTGCGCAAAGTGGGCGGCGAAGTCATCCTGCTGCTCGATGAACCAGGCTTGACACTGCACGGCAAAGCGCAGGCAGACCTGCTGCGGTACTTCGCCGACAAAATTACGCCGCTGCACCAATTGATCTACTCAACGCACTCGCCTTTCATGGTCCCATCCGACGACCTTGAGAAAACCAAGATCGTCGAAGACCACATTTTTCAGAAACGCGCAGGCGGCGCCTTTGCATCGAACGGCACCAAGGTGCGCGATGATGTGCTTGCGACCGATCCGGACACACTTTTCCCCCTGCAAGGCGCGCTCGGCTATGACGTCACGCAGACCCTGTTCATCGGGCGCAACACGCTTCTCGTCGAAGGGCCTAGCGACATTCTGTTTCTGAAGGCCGTTTCGGAGCAGCTACGGCGCCGCAATCGCGCATCGCTCGATGCACGCTGGACGCTCTGCCCTGCCGGAGGGATCGACAAGATTCAGTCGTTCGTCTCGCTGTTCTCGGCCGCAAAACTCGAAATCGCGGTCATAACCGACTTCGCGCTATCAGACCGAAAGAAGATCGACGGCTTGCGTCGGACTGGAATCATTCGAGATGGCCGCCTCATGACGTTTGCCGAGATCCTCGGCATGGCTGAGGCAGATGTCGAAGATATCTTCCATCCAGACGTCTACCTAAGCATCGTGAATGAGACCTACGAACTCCATGGCGACAACAAGCTTACGGTCGATAAAATCAACGCGGCTGCTCCCGGAGTGACACGTCTCCTCAAGAAGGTCGAGGCGGCATGCCGCCTGTTGCCGCCAGAAATCGCCGAGTTCGACCACTTCACGCCTTCAGATTGGCTGATCCGGAACCCTGCCATTCTGGATGGAGAAGCGTCTAGCGTGTCAGAAACGCTCGACCGAGCAGAGAAGGTAATCCGCGAAATCAACTCCAAGCTGCCGCCGAAGTAACGGCAGCCACACTTGCGCGCGAATACTCCAGACAACCTTCATGGCGCGTTGCGGACAAACAGCCGGGCGCTTCACAGTCGATGAAAACAAGCTGCGTGAAAAAGCTTCAACCCGCCCTTCCCCTCACGGCAGCAAAATCGAAGCGCCCGTGGTTTCGCGTCCCTCCAGCGCACGATGGGCATCGGCGACGTCGGCGAGCGCAAAGCGTTGGTGCACGGGAATTTTTATGTCGCCTTTCGCCACCGCACGAAACAAGTCGCGCGCCATCTTGTCGAGGGTCTTGCGTTTGGCGATGTAGGTGAACAACGTTGGGCGCGTCGCAAACAAAGATCCCTTGGCGGCGAGCAGATTGATGTTGAATGCCTCCACCGGCCCCGACGCTGAACCATACGAGGCGAACATGCCGAGCGGGCGCAGGCAGTCGAGCGAGCCGGGAAACGTCGCTTTGCCGATGCCGTCATAAACGACATCGCACTTCGCGCCTTTGGTGATGGCGGCGACGCGCTCGACGAAATTCTCGCGGTCGTAGAAAATGATGTGTTTGGCGCCGGCCTTTTTGGCGATCTTGGCTTTCGCCTCCGAGCCGACGGTGCCGATGACAGTGGCGCCCAGCGCTTTGCCCCACTGGCACAGCAGCAGACCGACACCGCCAGCCGCCGCGTGCACCAGAATGGTGTCGCCCTTTTTCACTTTGTAAACCTGCCGCAGCAGATACTGCGCCGTCAGCCCTTTGAGCATCATCGCCGCCGCCGTCTCATAGCTGATGGATCGCGGCAGCTTGACCAGCACGTTGGACGAAATCAGCCGCTCTTCGCTGTAAGCGCCCAAGGTCGCCGCATAGCCGACGCGATCGCCGACCTTGAAACCCTTGACGCCCTTTCCCACTGCGAGGATGTCGCCGGCGCCCTCGTTGCCCGGCGTGAACGGCAGCGCGGCGGGATACACGCCCTTGCGGAAGTAAATATCAATGAAGTTGAGGCCGATGGCGCGGTGGCGAATTTTCACTTCGCCGGGACCGGGATCGCCGATCTCGACATCTTCGAGTTTCAGTACATCGGCCCCGCCGGGCGCGTGGATCCGGATTGCACGCGTCATACTCGCCTCCCCAAATGAATGTTCACAGCTTGCCCCGTCCGCGCTGCCTTCGCAAGACGCTTGTCGGTGACGGGCCATCTCAACGCGGGTTGCCTTGCAGCATGCGCTGGACGCTCAACGCAGCGAAATATACACCACTCGCCAGCAGCCCGGCTTTCGCCAGCCATGCCGCGTTGAGCCCGGCCGCCACGGCGAAAATGGCGCTGACAAGCCATACTGCGCTCGCCGCGAGGCTGACGCATCGCCAGCGACGGTTGCGCAACGGATGCACCGCGACAACAGGCGCGAACATTGCTAGAACGAGCCCGATGGCAATCCCCGTCGCAACCCCTGGCGATGGCGCGAACACAAACAAATACAACGCTGCAACATTCCACAGCGCCGGAAATCCGCGGAATGAATTGTCGTCGTTTTTCATTCTCCGGTCGGCGAAATAGATTGCCGACGACAGCATCGCCAGCCCGCAGACCGGCAGCCCCCACGCGCCAAACATGCCCGAAAGGTAAAGCCCAAAAAGCGGCACAAAGACATAGGTGAGAAAATCGACGACCAGATCGAGCCGGTCGCCGTCGATGACGGGCGCATGCGCCGCGACGTCGGCGGCGCGCGCCAAGGCCCCGTCGACGCCGTCGATGACCAAGGCGACGCCAAGCCAGACGAACATCTGGGCGAAATCCCGCTCGACAGCCGCCGCCATGGCGAGAAATGCGGCTGTGGCGCCGGCGGCGGTAAACCCATGCACGGCGAAAGCGGCGAGCTTTTGCAGCGGCGTCGAAGCGGCGCAAGGGTTGGGAGGGTCGGAAGGCGCCATGTTTCCTGCCATATGGAGGGTGACCTTATATCAGAGCTACGCTTCGTCGCGATGGCTTCCTTGGTGAAAGCCTCGCCAGTGCAACCGCTTCGCGCTACAAGAGGTCCATGACTGCCAACCTTACCGAAGTATGACCGCCAAATTTGATATGCTTGTTGTCGGCGCCGGCGCTGCGGGCCTGACGGCGAGCCTTGCGCTGGCCCGCTCGGGGTTTCGCGTTGCGCTTCGCGGCGCTCCTGACAACCGCCGCAATGGGCGCACGGTCGCCTTGTTTGAAGCGTCCTTACGGCTGTACCGTTCGCTTGGCCTGTGGCAGCGCCTGGCGCCCCTTTCCATGCCCATTGAAACCATCCGCATCCTCGATGACACCGGCTCGCGCTTTCCCACTCCGCCGCTCAATCTGCACGCCGAAGAAATCGGCCTTGATGCTTTTGGCGCCAATATCGAGAACGCTCTTCTGGTCAGCGAACTCGCCGCCATCGCCCGGCAGACGCCTGGCCTTGATTTCGCCGACGCGCTGGTGACGGGTTACGCCTTTGCCGGCCAAACCGCCCAAGCGACCTGCGCGACGGGCGAGACCCTCGAAGCAAATTTGCTGATCGGCGCAGACGGTCGCAATTCGCCCCTGCGCGCCGCCGCCGGCATTGAGCCGAGACAATGGTCGTATCCGCAGGTCGCCATCACCGCGCTGCTGGCGCACCAACGCACGCATTGGCGAACCTCAACCGAATACCACACCCGGCAAGGCCCCTGCACGTTTGTGCCGTTGCCGGCCGAGGGCGTCAACCGACACCGCTCCAGTCTGGTCTGGCTGATGACTTCAGACGAAGCCAGCCGCCGCATGTCGCTTGACGACGCCGGTCTTGCCGGCGAGATCGAAACGCAGGTCCACCACATGCATGGCGGCGTCCGCCTCGAAGGCCCGCGCGCCGCCTTCCCGATTGCCGGCCTGAGTTGCCGGACGCGGGTTGCGCCGCGCGTTGCTTTGGTCGCCGACGCCGCCCATTATTTTCCGCCGATCGGCGCGCAGGGCCTGAACCTTGGACTGCGCGATGTCGCCCAACTCGTCGCTTCGCTTGAGCTGCACGGTCGGCGTGACGCGGGCTCCCCGCTTGCCCTGCGCCACTACGATCGCGCCCGCAGCCTTGACGTGGTGACGCGCTCGCTTGGCGTCGACTGGCTCAACCGCTCGCTGCTTGTCGACGCGCTGCCCGTGGATGCCCTGCGCAGCATCGGCATCCTCGCAATGGTGGCGATTGCGCCGCTGCGCCGCGCCCTGCTGCGCGAAGGGGTAGCCCCGCCCGGCCGTCTGCCGCCGCTCATGCGGGCTCCCCAGGGGGCGCCGCTGCGCCGATGAATCAAGTTTTGATGAAACTGAGATATCGCATTGAATATGCGGGCTTTCGGCTTGTGGCTGCGGTGTTTGGCGCGCTGCCGTTGGAGACCGCGTCGAAGGTTTCCGGCGCCATCTGGCGGACCGTCGCGCCGATGACGGCGCGTCACCCGCGCGCCCTGGCGCAACTTGGCGCGGCGATGCCCGAACACAGCCGCGACGAACGCGAAGTCATCGTGCGGGCCATGTGGGAGTGCATGGGCCGCACCTTCGCCGAGTTTTTTCATCTGCGCGAAATCGCCGACAGCGATCGCATCCGGGTTCACGACCCTGAAAACCTCGTCGGCAGATTCGTCGCCCAAGGCGGCTTCGTCGCTTGCGCGGCGCATCAGGGCAATTGGGAAATCGCGGTCATGGGACTGCGTGATAGCAAGGTGAAATGCGCCGGGCTCTATCAGCGGATCAAAAACCCGTACGTCGACCGCTGGGTGCGCGATTGGCGTGCGCCCTTCTATCCGGGCGGCCTCTACGACAAGCAGCCATCGAGTGGCCTGCGGCTGATGCGCCACGTGCGCCACGGCCAACCCGTCGCCATCATGGTCGATCTGCGCGACAACACCGGCGTCGCGGTTCGCTTTTTCGGTCGCAATGCGCCTTCGACGCCGTTCCCGGCGATGCTTTCCCGCAGCCTGCGCGTCCCCATGCTTGTCGCTGTCATTGTGCGCGAGCCCGGCGTGCGCTTCCGCATAGAAGTGTCGAGCGTCGAGACGCCTCACACATCGGACCGGGCGGCGGATATTGAGGAGGCGACGGCGCGTCTCCACGCCGCCTTCGAAGCCTCCATCCGCCGAAATCCTTCACAATGGATGTGGGCGCACCGCCGCTGGGGCTGATCGCCGCCAGTAATGTTTTCCAATCCATTAGATCGGAAAATGTTCTAAACACGTTGTCTCTCGCTCAGGAATTCGACCGTGCGCATCGCTACCTGGAACGTCAATTCGGTTCGCCAGCGCCTTGGCCATCTGTTGCAATACCTCGAAACGATACAGCCCGACGTGCTGTGTCTGCAGGAAATCAAGTGTGTCGATGCGGCGTTTCCGCGCGCTGAGGTCGAGGCCGCTGGATACAATGTCGAAACGCACGGGCAAAAAACTTTCAATGGCGTGGCGATTTTGTCCAAGGCTCCGATCGAGGTGACGCGCGGACTTCCCGGCGACCCTGAGGACGCGCAGTCCCGCTACATCGAGGCCGTCGTGCCCTTCGGCGAGACGGTCGTGCGCGTTGCATCGATCTATCTGCCCAACGGCAATCCGCCCGCCACAGAGAAATACGAATACAAGTTGCAATGGATGCAGCGGCTGCGCGAGCATGCGCGTGGTCTGCTCAAACTTGAGGAATGCCTGGTCCTGGCTGGTGACTACAACGTCATTCCCGAGCCGCAAGACGCCAAACATCCGGAGGCATGGGCTGGCGATGCACTGTTTCTGCCGCAGACGCGGGCGCAATTTCGCGCCCTCCTCCATCTCGGCCTGACCGACGCCTTGCGCGCCACGACGGACGCCGACGGCCTCTACACATTCTGGGATTATCAGGCCGGCGCCTGGCAAAAAAACAACGGCATTCGCATCGATCATCTCCTGTTGTCGCCACAAGCCGCCGACCGCTTGCAGGCGATTGAAATCGACAAACACATGCGCGCCCTCGACAAGCCGAGCGACCATGTACCGGTGCACATCGATCTCAGGTGACCTGATTGGAGACAGGTGGTTAACGCGAACGACGCGCGCGGCGTGTTCGCCGAAAACATCCGCCTGCATCTTGCTGCCGCGCAAACTTGCGACACCAGATATCGCGGGAACATTTTGCCACGGCGGCCAAAAGGTGATTCGTGCCGGTTGTGTTCGCCGTTTGCGCCACGCGTTAACGCGCGCAGGAATTTTTCCCGTTCCCGCTTACAGGTCAACGCCGAAAACCTGGCGCGAATACCAAAGACAATAAATGCGTCCGTCTACCGCCGGTCGCGAACGAAATTTTCGCGGTAAACCAGCGCCGCCTGGCGATCCAGATCGTTGGAGGCGGAAACCGCGCCGTCGTAGAGATCAACGATCCACTTGTCCTTTTTGCGGTCGGCGATGCCGTCGCGCGCCAAGGTCAGGTACATCAGGCCGACGGCGCGTTGACGCGCAATGCCTTCGGCCCCGAAAAAGTAGAGATTGCCAAGCAGCGCCTGCGCCTCCGGATGCTGCTTGTCCGCCGCCAGCTTCAGCCAGCGCGCGCCGCGGCGCTCGTCTTTGCGCACGCCCTCGCCCTCAAGCATCATGCGACCAAGATTGTATTGCGCATGGGGATCGCCGAACTCGGTCGCCGCGATGGTGAACATCTCGACGGCGTGCGCCGGATCGCGCGCCACCCGCGCCTCTGGCACGCCGGTAAGCGAATACGCGCCAACCGCAACAAAGGCGCTGGCCACGACCGCCCGCTCGGCGCGGCCTTGGGCATTGCCGTCATAGGCGTCAACGATCTGCGAAAAATACTCGTAGGCTTTTTTATCGTCGTGCGGCACGCCGTCGCCGGCCGCGTACATGGAGCCAAGTTTCCAGCGCGCCAGTTTTTCGCCGCCTTCCGCCGCGTAGAGCAGCGCGTCCAGATTGGAGACCGGCTCGCCTGAACGGTAGCCCTCGATGTATTTGCCAAGCGCCTGTTGCGGATTGGCATAGGCCGGCGGCGTCGCGACGCGTGGCGCCGCTTGCGGCAGCGGCGTCACGGTGATCGCCGACATGGTCTTGCGCTCGTCGAGCGCCAGCACGCCGCCCGCCGACAACAGCGGCGCCAAACCAGCGACACAACAAACAACCACTCGATTACAAATCTGCATAGACGTGCTTTTCACCTGAGTTGCCGGGATGCGTGACGGCGCCGTCTCTGGCGTTCCCCACGGTCTGAGCATATTTCCAAATGGCGCCGGAACCGTAAAAGGTGTCGCGCGGCTTCCAGCTTTTTCGGCGCTCGGCAAACTCGGCATCGCTGACATCGGCGTCGATCGTGCCCTTGATGGCGTCGAGACGGATGATGTCGCCGTCGCGCAAATGGGCGATGGGGCCGCCGACCTGCGCCTCTGGGCCGATGTGCCCGACGCAAAAGCCGCGCGTTGCACCGGAAAAGCGCCCGTCCGTGATCAGCGCAACTTTATCGCCCATCCCCTGGCCGTAAAGTGCGGCTGTGGTCGCCAGCATCTCGCGCATGCCCGGTCCGCCCTTTGGCCCCTCGTAGCGGATGACGAACACGTCGCCTTCTTTGTATTTCTTTGTGCGGACCACTTCAAAACACGCTTCTTCCGTGTCAAAGCAGCGCGCTGGCCCGGTGAACACCTGTTTGTCGAGCGGCATCCCCGCAACTTTCACGATGGCGCCTTCCGGCGCGATGTTGCCTTTCAGGCCGACAACCCCGCCGGTCGGCGTAATCGGTTTGTCGGCGCGATAGACGACATCCTGCTGATCGTTCCACTGCACTTTGGCGAGATTTTCGGCGATGCTGCGGCCGGTGACGGTTAGGCAGTCGCCGTGCAGAAATCCATGATCGAGCAAGGTCTTCATCATCAACGGAATGCCGCCGACTTCGAACATGTCTTTCGCCACGTATTTGCCGCCCGGCTTGAGGTCGGCGATGTAGGGCGTGCGGCGAAATATTTCGGCGACGTCAAAGAGATCAAACGCAATGCCGCACTCATGCGCGATCGCCGGCAGATGCAGCGCAGCGTTGGTGGAGCCACCCGAGGCCGCGACGACGGTGGCGGCGTTTTCCAGCGCCTTGCGCGTCACGATATCGCGCGGACGGATGTTCTTCTGGATGAGATCCATGACAAGTTCGCCGGCGGCCATGGAAAACTGGTCGCGGATTTCGTAAGGGGCGGGCGCGCCGGCCGAATATGGCAGCGCCAGTCCGATCGCCTCGGACACAGTCGCCATGGTGTTGGCGGTGAACTGCGCTCCGCAAGCGCCCGCCGATGGGCAAGCGACGCGTTCAAGTTCGTCCAGATCCTCGTCCGACATGTCGCCGACCGAATGTTTGCCCACGGCTTCAAACAAATCCTGAACCGTGACGGGTTTGCCCTTGAAGGTGCCGGGCAGGATGGAACCGCCGTAAATAAAAATCGCGGGGACATTGAGGCGAACCATGGCCATCATCATGCCCGGCAAAGATTTATCGCATCCGGCGAGGGCCACCATCGCGTCGTAGCAGTGGCCGCGCATGGTCAACTCGACGGAATCAGCGATCACCTCGCGCGACACCAGCGAGGCTTTCATGCCGTGGTGGCCCATGGCGATGCCGTCTGTCACGGTGATGGTGCAAAATTCACGCGGTGTGCCGCCGCCCGCCACCACACCCTTTTTGACCGCCTGCGCCTGACGCATCAGCGAAATATTGCAAGGCGCCGCCTCGTTCCAGGCGGAAACCACACCAACGAGGGGCTGGTGAATCTGCTGCGTCGTGAGGCCCATGGCGTAGAGGTAAGAGCGGTGCGGCGCGCGGGCCGGCCCTTCCGTCACGTGGCGGCTGGGTAACTTGGCCTTATCGAAATGACGCGAGTTCATCGGCAGACCAATCCTGTATCGCGCCAGCCGGGAGGCGGCGCGAGACCGATTGAATAAGCAGACCGTTTATGTCTGAAAAGCGGCGTTTCATCTATCTCGGGGTCAGGCGTGTCAATACAGTCAGCCTGTTGCCGGAAAACAACAATTGTCCCGGCGAGACGCCGGCGGGGAGGCTCGGCTTCAGGTTTTCAGCCGGTCGAGGCCGGCTCGCAGCTTTTCGATGCGCGTCATCGAGGCCTCCCGCCGTTCGCGGTTTTCCGCAACGATGTCTTGCGGCGCGCGGGCCATGAAATCGACGTTGGCGAATTTGGCGTCGACCTTTCTGATCTCGCCTTCCTCCCTGGCGATCTCCTTGCTGAGACGCGCGCTTTCGGCGGCAATGTCGATCACCCCCTCGAGCGGCAACGCCGCCACGACGCCCCGCACGATCAGTTGCGCCGAGTTTTTGGGCGGCGTCGGGCTGAACGAAATCGCCGAAAGGCGCGCCATCCGGCGAATCGTCTCGTCCCATGCCTTGGCGCGCGTTTCCACATCCGCCGGCGCGCCAGCGATGACCAGCGGAATCTGTGTCCCGCCGGGCACGTTCATCTCATTGCGCACCGAACGTATTTCGGAAATGAGATCGACGACCCAGCCGATTTCCGCCTCTGCGGCGGGATTTTCAAGGCCGCCAAGCTCAGGCCACGCAGCCAGCGTCAGCAAGGCCGCCTCGCCCTCTCCGGCGCGCTGCGCGAACGCCGCCCAAAGCTCCTCCGTCAGGAATGGCATGAAGGGATGCAGTAGCTTGGCGCTCTGGTCGAGCACAAAGGCTGTCGTGGCGCGCGTCTCCTCTTTCGCCGCCCCGTCGGCGCCCTGCAGGACGGGTTTGGTCAGCTCGACATACCAGTCACAGAAGATGTTCCAGACGAACCGATAGGCCGCGTTGGCCGCGTCATTGAAGCGGTAGCCCTCAATCGCGTCCGCGACTTCCCCAACCGCCTTCGCGGTTTCGCCCAAAATCCACTTGTTGAGCGTCTCGCCTGCTGCAACCGGATCGAAATCGGCCGCTCGCACGCAACCGTTGATCTCGGCGAAGCGCGCCGCGTTCCAAAGCTTGGTGGCGAAGTTGCGGTAGCCCTCGACCCGGCTTGTCGCCAGCTTGATGTCGCGTCCCTGCGCCGCCATGGCGGCAAGCGTGAAACGCAACGCATCCGCGCCATACTTCTCGATGAGATCGAGGGGATCAATGACGTTGCCCTTCGATTTCGACATTTTCGCGCCCTTCTCGTCGCGCACGAGGGCGTGGATGTAGACGTGCCGGAAGGGAATTTCCTGCCTGAAGTGCAGACCCATCATCATCATCCGCGCGACCCAGAAGAAGATGATGTCGAAACCGGTGACGAGAACGCTGGTTGGATAAAACCGCTTGAGTTCGGCGCTCTCCTGCGGCCAGCCGAGCGTCGAGAACGGCCACAACGCTGAGGAAAACCAGGTATCGAGCACGTCGGGATCGCGGAATATCGGTATTTTGCCTTCCGCCATCGTCGCAAAAACAGTGTCGCCGGGCTGCAAAACCACGACTTCGCCCTTGTAGTGGGCGCTCGCCATGACAATGGCGTCCGCCTCGCTCGCCGCAACGAAAATCTCGCCGTCCTCGGGCGCCGCGTTGGGGATGAGACCGTTGGGCAGCACATGCTCGACCTTGCCTGGCGCCACAAGCTTGGGCCCGTACCAGGCGGGTATCTGGTGTCCCCACCACAGCTGACGCGACACACACCACGGCTGGATATTTTCCAGCCACTCGAAATAGGTCTTCTCCCAATTCTTCGGGATGAACGACGTCTTGCCGTCGCGCACCGCCGCGAGCGCCGGCTGCGCCAGCGTTTTGGCGTCGACATACCATTGCGCCGTCAGATACGGCTCGATGACGACGCCCGAGCGGTCGCCATGCGGCACCATGTGCGTGTTTGGCTCGATTTTGACGCAGAAGCCGCCGGCTTGCAGCATCGCAACGATTTCCGTGCGCGCCGTAAACCGGTCCTTGCGATCCAGACTGGCGATCGTCGGCGCTACGCGGGCGGCGTCGGCTCCCTCCAGAAAATCAGCATTGCCGGAGAGCGACAGCGCGCCCTCGACATCGAGGATGCCGATCGCGCGGACGCCCGCATCGGCGTGCCGCCGACCCACTTCATAATCGTTGAAATCGTGCGCCGGCGTAATCTTTACCGCGCCCGTGCCTTTTTCCGGGTCGGCGTAGTCATCGCCAACGATGGGAATTCGCCGCCCCACCAGCGGCAGCACGACGAACCCTCCGATGAGATGTTTCAGCCTGGCGTCTTGCGGATGCACCGCGACGGCCGTATCGCCCAAAAGCGTCTCCGGCCGCGTCGTTGCAACCTGAACATAGGTCGCGGCATCGTCGCTATCGTAGGCGACGCCATCCAGCGGATAGTTGAAATAATAGAGATGCCCGTTGGGATTGCGGTCGAGAATTTTGCCCAGCGCGACGGCGTCAAAATCCTTTTCGTCGCCGCGTTTCCACTTGTACGAGCCGGTGCATTCAACCTGCACCACCTCAAGATCAGAGATGGCGGTCAGCAGTTTTGGATCCCAGTTCACCAGGCGCTTGTCTTTGTAGATGAGCCCTTCGCCGTGCAACTGCACGAAAACCTTGACCACGGCCTGCGACAGGCCCTCGTCCATGGTGAAGCGCTCGCGCGACCAGTCACACGAAGCGCCGAGGCGCTTCAACTGGTTGACGATGGCGCCGCCGGACTCCGCCTTCCACTCCCAGACGCGCTGCAAAAACGTCTCGCGTCCGAGATCGCGGCGGTTTTCCTGACGCTCCAGCAATTGCTTCTCAACGACCATCTGCGTCGCAATGCCGGCATGGTCGGTGCCCGGCTGCCACAGCACGTCCTTGCCGCGCATGCGCTCGAAGCGGCAGAGAATGTCCTGCAAGGTATTGTTGAGGGCATGCCCCATGTGCAGCGAGCCGGTAACGTTGGGCGGCGGAATGACGATGCAATAGGCCTCTGCGCCTGCCCGCTCGGGACGCCCGGCACGGAAAGCGCCAGCCGCTTCCCAGGCTTTGGCGATGCGCCCCTCGACGGCGGCGGGATCGAAGGTTTTGTCCATCATTTGGGGCGCGGCCTGAGCGTTGGCGGATACTGCATTGCACCCGGCGGGTATCCACCATCGGAAGAAAGTGAGTCACGCAGTGACGCGCTTTCTGCAGATGACAAGTGGATACTTCGACAAGAACCCAGTACCCGGAATCTTTGATTCCGGGTACTGGGGGCGCGCAGGCGTTGAAACGGACGCCATGTCGAATGTCAACGCAGTCTGCGCGACCTCGCGGCATCACGTCATGTTGCTGCCGGGCCATTTGGGTCGATATGCGCCGTGTTCTACAGCGCCGAATAATGAAAACTGCGGTCCCGCGACCGTGCCGCGTCGGCTCAATTCAAGGAGTCTCTAACCGACGTTACCGGCCGCCGCGCGCCACGCGTTCGATTTCGACGCGAACGAGGCGCTCGACGAGAACCGGCAGATTGTCGTCAAGCCAGCTTTTCAGCATGGGCCGCAGCAAATCCCTGCAAGCCTCTTCAATCATGCCGGAGTTTTGCAGGAACATGGTCGTCGCCAAAGTCTCGAAAGCGCTGCTCACGCTGGCGCCGGACTTTGCCGACAGCAAAGTCTCCTCGCGCGCCACCGGCAGACGCGGCAGGGGGGCGGACACCTGGGCGGTTCCCTGGGCGAACACTTGGGCAGCGGTAGGCTGTGCCTCCGCCGCGACATAGGCATGCTGCGGGCCATCTTCGTAAGGATACGCAAGCGCCTCGACCACATCAGGTCCGGACTGCGAATCGATTGCAGCAGTCGCTTCAGCAGAGGCGGCGGAAATGACCGATGCAGCAGGCGGCGGAGGGACCACTGCGGGCGGAAACATCTGCTGCGGAGCCACTGGCGCTGCCGCGGCCACGAACGGTTTCGGCGCCCGCACGGGCACTTCGAATTGTATGGGCGCAAACCTGTCGTCGCCCGCCGCAGAGCGTTCGGACAGCGCCGGCCTCGTTGAAACCGGGCGCGGCGCAGGGGACGGCGCAAGTGGCGCGCGGCGCGGCGCCTCGACAATTCGCGCCATGGCCAACGGGTTCGCCTCGACACTCGTCGGCGTCGGGGCGCGAACCGTCGGCGCTTCGAATGTTTCGGCGAGCGAAGGACGCGTCAACGGCAGCATCTGGTCATCGGCAATAATGCGCCGGATCGACGCCAGGATTTCCTCCATGGAGGGCTCGTGCGCCCGCTGCTCGCTGGCTGTTGTAGCCGCACCCGTGGACGGATTACCGGTTGTGCTCATCGCTTGTGGTCTCATTCTGGCGCCGACCCGGTTCGCAGGGAGATGAACGTCGTCCCGACCCCACGACCTCTTGACCCGAGTTTCTTTTGCGCCAATCGCTGGAATGCGAATGTCTGCGACAACCGTTCAGCGCACGCAAGACGTCGCGATGAACTGCAAACGATTACGCCGCACACGCATCAAATTGATTCGCGCAATGGCAAGCTTGCGCTCACCTTAACGGCAGGGCAAGCCGCTATGGACATCGCATTGTGGAAAGCGTCGACTGTGTCCGACGCATCTTCGCGCGAGGTGGGATTTGAACACGCCTCACACAGGAAATCCAGCCAGCATCGGATCCGGAAGTGGATGCCGGTATTGGGAGAATCCGATGCTCAAACAGAAGCTTCAGTGACGTTCGTGAATCCACGTTGTCTAACACGCTGCTGAAAAACGCGTGGACAGCCCTCGTCCTTCGAGACGCCGCTGCGCGGCTCCTCAGGATGAGGACTATTGGGGAATTATAGCGGTTCAAATGCGCTGGATTTGCCTTGGAAACCTCATCCTGAGGAGGTCCAAAGGACCGTCTCGAAGGACGAGGTTTTCACGCCAGCGTTTTTCAGCA
>JAYTTW010000259.1:0-18218 GCA_043744855.1 Hyphomicrobiales bacterium | reverse complement strand
AAGTCTGGCCACGCGGCGAGTGGGTCGACGGTTGGGGCACGCCGCCGGCGCCCAACTTCGCCCGCAACGAACGCGCGCTCGGCGTCAAAAGCTGAGCTAAAGCGTCGGACCGAAAAGTCGATACCGGTTCGTCGAAGAATACGCGTCAAAACAAAAACTTCAAAGCCCCGATGCGATTAATCGATTCGGTATATGCTTTAGCAGGCTGCTGAAAAAAGCTGGCGTGAAAACCTCGTCCTTCGAGACGGTCCTTCGGACCTCCTCAGGATGAGGTTTCCGGGGCAAATCCAGCGGCTTCGAACCGCAATAATTCCCCAATAGTCCTCATCCTGAGGAGCCGCGCAGCGGCGTCTCGAAGGACGAGGGCGGCCCACGCGTTTTTTTACAGCCTGCTAGTTTCGCGACGGCGCTGCGTCGGGCGCTGATTCGGGCGCCGGCGCGCCACTTGCCTCGCTCGCGGTCAACGCGGCAACCGGTTGCTGCAGCCCCGACATTTTGTAGTCCGGCAAGCGAAACACATACCCGTGCGTTGCGCTCAAAAACTTCGCCATTGGCTCGCTTGCAGCTTCGCCCGAAAAGCGCACATACGCAGCGCCAGCGATATCGACGACGTCGATTTCGACAGCCTCGGCGGCGAATTCCAGTCGAACGTTGCGGCGCGCCACAGCGCCGTTTGTGTCCGCCTGCACGTCGTCAAATCCGGCCCCCACAAGAGCCTGCGCGATGCGTTTGACGTTGGTGTCGTTGGCGGCCGGCGTTGTTGCATCGCTGCGCGCGAACCGCCCTTCCGCGTCGCGCGTGGCTGCAAACACGAGGTTGCCCGCCTCGCGCACATCGATGCGCACCACTTCAGTGGCGCCGATGGCCGGCAACTCGCCGAACCATCCCGAAAATTCCGCCGGAAAATTCGGCGCGCCCTGCGCCAGCCACACCTGGCTCTCGCCAGGCCGTCGCACAAATGTTGCGCCCGTCTGGTCAAACGATGCGGAGTTGCTGCGTTTGCCAAACAGCCACGCGCCAGCGGAAGCGCCGTCTGCGTTTTCAATCGATATCAGTCTCGAAGTTGCGCCGGCCAGACGATCGGCGACGCCAAGCTCGGAATAATGCGCGGGCATGCGGGTTTTTCGCGCTTCCAGCCGCATCGCCGCGAGGCTCGCCAGCAAATTGGCGACGCTCTGTGCGCGCGCCGGAAAATCGCCATGGTCGCGCGCCACCCAGGCCTCGCCACGGCGCTGCAACGACAACCCGTAAGCCGGAGTTTCAACGCGCACGGTCGCCACATCTCCCACGCGCCCGGCAAACAGCGCAACGTCAGCGTCGCCCGCATCCGTCGCCGCGGCGCGCATCGGATCGCTACGCGCCAGCCAAAGCGCAACGCCAACCGCGAAGATGGTGATCGCCAACAGAGCCCGCAGCCGTGTCACGCTCATGACGCCGCTCGCTGGCGACGGCGCTGCGCGACATACTGGGTAAGCCGGCGGCGGCGGCGCCATGCAATGAATGCGCCGGCGCAACACAGCGCGAGGGGAACCATGAGAATGTTGAAAAATTGCAGGCGCGTGTCGAGCCTGTCGATCTGCGCCCGCCCGGCCGCCCGCACATCGCGCAACTGTCGGCGCAGCTCGACGATTTTCTGGTTGAGATTGTTGAGGCCGTCCTGCTGCTCGCGCGTCAACGCGGATGCGTCTGGCGCGTCTGCGCTGCGCGTCAGCATCTGTTGCAAATCACTTTGCGAGGATTCAAGATCAGCGCTCAGCGCGGCCTCACGCGCGTGATAAAGATCTTCGGCTGATTTCTCCATCGCCTCGACGCGCGTGAACCCGCGCAGCGCCGTGCCGCGTCCGCGCAACCCCGCCAGCTCGGCGCCGCCAGCCAGAGTGTCCAGCAAATTCAGAACAAAGTCGGCATTGCCGGAAATGAGCTGGCCGCGCTCATTAACCACATGATCGTCGGCGAGAACATCGACATCCGCGACAACTGCGACATGCAACGGTTGCGCCGATTTGGCCAGATGCAGGCGCGCGCCCGCAGCCGTTGTCGCCGCGCCAGCCGCCGGCCCCGGCGCTCCCTCGGGAAACGCCGAAACAGCCTCGCCCGTGACGCGCGCCGCCAAGGTCAACGGCGCGCCGCCAGCAACGAACTTGTCGAGCAAAACGTTGGGGTTTGGCCGGTCGAGCAGCAGCGCCGCGTCGAGCAGCATCGCCTCGGGTGTCGAGAAAATCAGCGGCGTAAACTTTGTCGTGGCTCCCGGTTTCGCCTGCAACGCGCCGGCGCTGGAAATCCGCATCAACCGCAAGCGCGAGGTCGCCATGTCCGAGGTGTTGAAATTCGCCTCGCGCACCTGCAACCACGGCAGATAGCTGGCCACGACACGCTGCCGCCCCGCCATCGCCGTCACCCGCAACGCCATCTCCCGGTCACCGACGACTTTGCCGTCCGGCATGTCAACGCCCCACGCGCCCAGCAGCGGATCGAGGCGCGACGAAACATCCTCCAGCTTGACCCGCTGTTGGCTCTGCGCCACCAGCGTTTCAACCAGCGGATCAACGAACGCCAGCACCGGCTTGCCCGCCAGCGCGAACTGATCGATTGCGTAAATATCCTGCGGCTCCAGTCCGCGTGGATTGGCGAGCAGCAGCACGTCAACGCCGTCAAGCCCGAAGTCGCCGGCCTTTAGCGGCTTCACATTGTAGAATTGCGCGATCATTCCCAAAATCGCCCACGGCGGACGACGCATCGCCTCCGAGCCCGTCATCTGCAGCGTGTCGAACACGCCGAGCACGGGCTTTTTCGCTTGCGCCAATCTTTTGACGAGGCTCGTCAGGTCATATTCAAGCGTCTCCTCGCGCGCCGGATCGAGAAATTCGATGCGCTCCAGCCCATCAAGCGCGTTTGTGCCGACGAGGCCAAAGTAGCCCTGCGTGCCAGCCCGATCGACGGGAAAACCGCGCAACCGGTAGGCGATGGCGCGATCCTCCTGCGGCGAAAACGCCAGCGGTTCAATCGACGTCGCGACCACCTTGCCGTTGGACGCCTGCTGGTAGGCGCGCAACAATCCATCGACGCGATCCGCGTAAATTTTAAGTTGCGGCGCTTCTTCCATCAGCGCCCGCGAGCGATACAATTGCAACGTCACGGGCTCCTCGACGCCAGCCAGAAGGGTCCGCGTCGCCAAGCTCAATGTGTAGAGACGATCCTGCGTCAGATCGAGGCGCGCCGTGCGACCGGCAACGCCGACGATTGCATTTGACGCCAGAAACAACACGACCGCGAGCCCCATGGCGAGCCAAACCCGCCAGCCCGCATCGGCGTTGTCGGCAGAACGCGCGTCGCTCATCCCGCCGTCCTCCCGCGTTCAACAAGGCAAATATTCAGAAACAGAAACAGGCTTATCAGCGAGACAAAGTAGAACACATCGCGCCAATCCAGAACGCCCTTCGTCAAGGTAACAAAGCGCGTCAGCATCGATGCCGAGGCGAGCCAATCGACCAACGGCTCCGGCGCCACACTGCGCAACGTTCCCATAAGCCCCTCAACGCCGCTCACCAGCAACAGCAGACAAACGCTGGCGCCCAGAATGAACGCGACAACCTGATTGCGCGTCAGCGCCGAGACGCAGGACGACACCGCCAGCATGGCGCCCGCCAGCAGAAAGCTGCCGGCGTAGGCGGCCAGAATCACGCCATGATCGGGCGCGCCAAGGTAGCTCACCGTGACCCACAGCGGCGTCGTCAGCAGCAGCGCCAGTCCGGCGAACAACCAGGCGGCCAAAAATTTCCCCAACACCGCCTGCGTCGTGGTGATCGGCAGGGTAAGCAACAATTCGAGGGTTCCGGTGCGCCTTTCCTCCGCCCATAGGCGCATGCCGATGGCCGGCGCCAACGCCAGCAACAACCACGGATGAAACTGGAAAAACGCCACGAGATCGGCTTGCCGGCGGCCGAAAAAACTTCCCGCGTAAAACGTCAAGGCGCCGGTGCCCGCGACGAACGCAACCAGAAAAACATAAGCCAGCGGCGTGGCGAAATAGGCGGCGAATTCGCGCCGCACGACGGCGAGACTCACAGCCATGGCCGCGCCCCCTCCGGCCCGCGCGTCAACCGGTAAAAGACGTCGTCGAGTTTGCCCGAGACAACGTCAAGCGAACGCACCTCCACACCGGCCTCACGCAACGCCCCCGCCACTGCATCCGCGATGAACGCACCGCCGACGGGCGTGACAACGATTTGGCCGCCGCCGCCCGCGTTTTCGCCGTCGCATTCGCTGGCGTCCTTCACGTTCGCGAGCCCGCGCGTGATCGCCGTGGCTCGCGCCACGTCGCCAGCAGCAACCCTCAGCCGCACCGCGTTGTGGTCATGCGCGTTGCGGCGCAGCGCTTCCGGCGTGCCGCCACCGACAATCCGCCCCTGCGCAATCAGGATGGCGCGATGGCAAACGCTGTCAACCTCTTCGAGCAAGTGCGTCGACAGCAGAATCGCCTTGTCGCGGGAAAGCTCCCGCAACAATTTGCGCACCACGTCTTTCTGGATGGGATCGAGCCCGTCGGTGGGTTCATCGAGAATGAGCACGCGCGGATCGTGTACCAAGGCTTGCGCCAGCCCGAGCCGCCGACGGAAACCTTTCGAAAGCGTGTCGATGGGTCGATGCAACACCTCAGCGAGTTCGAGCCGCTCGATGACTTCGCCGACGCGGCGTTTCGCCCGTGCCGGCGGCAGCCCGCGCACGCGCGCCACAAACGCCAGAAAATCTTCCGGCGTCATGTCGCCATACAGCGGCGATCCCTCCGGCAAATAGCCAAGCTGCGTGCGCGCCGCCAACGAATTGTCGCGCACATCCGCGCCGCAAATGCGCGCTACGCCGGAACTCGCGTTCAAAGACCCCGCGAGAATGCGCAGGGTCGTCGATTTTCCCGCGCCGTTGGGGCCGAGGAAGCCGAGCACTTCCCCGCTTTCCACATGCAAGCTCACGTCGTCAACCGCGACGACGGCGCCAAAGCATTTGCGCAAATGTTCGACTTCAATCAGCGGCGCCATCGGCGAAAACGCAACTCCCCGCGTGGCGAGGCGTCTGTCGCACCCGCGTCATGTTCATCGGGTCATGCTAGGGCGTAGCGCCAGCCCGCGCAACCTTTCTGCTTTATGGACTGCGTGCGTCTATCTCCGTCACAACGCAAGACCGTCGTGCTCATTCATCGCCATCCGCACTTTCCCCCGGCGCCCTCATCCCCCGCCTGACGGCGGGACCTTCTCCCGCGCGCGGGAGAAGGGTTCGCGCTGCATCGCTTCGGCACCAAACCCCACGCCTCGCGCTTGACCAGGGCGCCACCCGGGCGCACGTTGACCCGCGTACCATTTGCACAGGTTTCATGCGCCTCGACACCGCCCGTTTCCGAACCACCCTGACGCGTCGCACGGCGTTGGCGATGGCGTTGGCGTGCGCTGCGCCGGCGCGCGCGGCGATGCGGCTCGACTTTCGCGATTTGCTTGCCGGTCCCGGCGCCGTCTCCGACAAGGCGGTGCGCGCCAGCGGCGCCGAAGTGGAGATGCGCGGCTACATGGCGCCGCCGCTCAAATCCGAAATCAATTTCTTCGTCCTCACCAGATTGCCCGCCGCCATCTGCCCGTTCTGCGACAGCGCCGCCGCGTGGCCCGAAGATATCGTACTCGTGCAGATGGCGCGCCCCATACGCGCCATTGATTACGACACCTTGATCCGCGTCACCGGCGTCCTCGACACCGGCGAACAGACCGACGCGCAAACCGGCTTCGTCAGCCTCGTGCGATTGCGCGATGCAAGCTACCTCAGAGCCTGAAATGCCGGCCTCACGGGAGCTGCAATCGCCGCCTGCTACGGCGTCGCTTCACATAGCGGACCTCGAAGTTCGCTTCGCGGATCGCGGCAAGTCGTTCACGGCTTTGCGCCTCGACGCCTTTGAGGCGCCCGCCGGGGCCCGCCTCGCGCTGGTCGGGCCGTCAGGCTGCGGAAAATCGACGCTGCTTTACGCGCTTTCCGGATTGTTGGCGCCGACCTGCGGCGTCATAAAATGGCGAGATGTTGACATCTACGCCATGTCAGAGCGCGCGCGCGACGCGTTTCGCCGCGAGACCGTTGGCTTCGTCTTCCAGGATTTCGAATTGCTGCACGAACTGTCGCCGTTGCAGAATGTGCTGCTGCCCGCCACCTTCGCCGCCTTCACGGTTTCCGCACCCCTCAAGCAGCGCGCGCAGATGTTGCTGGAGCGTTTTGGCGTTCCCGCGCGCGGCGTCGCGACAGGGCATTTGTCGCGCGGTGAACGCCAACGCGTCGCTTTCGCCCGCGCGCTGTTGCTGGACCCGCCCATCCTGTTGGCGGATGAGCCGACCGCCAGTTTGGATGCCGAGGCTGCAGCGAGCGTCATTGACGCGCTCTGCGATTTTGCTTCCGGGCGCACGCTCATCTGCGCGACCCACGACGCCACCTTGATCGAACGCCTCGGCGCGAGCTTGCGCTTGCAGCACGGCGAACTGGCGAGCCCCGCATGAATCTTGATCGCTCGTCGCGTTTCGCCATGAACCCCTGGCCCGTGGCCCGCGCGGGCCTGTTGCGGCATCGCGGTTCCTACGCCGTGTTTTGTTTGCTGATTGCGCTGGCCACCGCCATCGGCGTCGCCGTATCGGCGCAGGAGGCGGCGTTGCGGCGCGGCAGCGCGCGGGCGGCGGACAAGTTTGATCTTGTCATCGCCGCGCCCGGCAGCCAGACCGACGCCGTGCTCGCCGCCATCTACCTGCGGCCGGGAACCCTGACCTTGCTCGCGCCTGCCGACGCCGAACGCGCGCTCGCCGAACCGCGCGCCAGGTTTTCAGCGCCGCTCGGATTTGGCGACCGTTACAAAGGCTCCCCCATTGTCGGCTCCATCGCGGCGTTTGCTGAGCATCTTTCCGGCGGCCTGGCGGAAGGGCGGATGTTCGCCATAGAGACCGAAGCCGTCGCCGGCGCCGCAGTCGCCGCCCGCATCGGCGAGACTTTTCATCCCGCCCACGGCGACGGCGCCGTGGACGAGGATGACGACGACGATGACCATGCTGACCATGCTGACGGCAATCACGACGGCGCCGCCCACGCGGCGCATGAGCACAGCGTCACGCTCACCCTCGTCGGCCGCATGAAGCCGACCGGCACGCCATGGGATAACGCCATCGTCATCCCCATCGAATCCGTCTGGCGCACGCACCAGTTGCCCACCGGGCACGAGTCCGGCGAGGCGCGCATCGGCCCGCCTTTCACTGCCGGCAAAGTCCCCGGCCTTCCGGCGATCGTGTTGGCCCCGCGCAGCATCAACGACGCTTATGGATTGCGCGGCGCGTGGCGCACGCCGACAACCATGGCGTTCTTTCCAGCCGAGGCGTTGACCCGTCTGTATGCTGTCATGGGCGATGTGCGCGATCTCATGAGCTGGTTTGCGCTGGCGGCGCAGGGGCTCGTTGTCGTCGCCATTCTCGCCGGCGTCGTCGCCATTGTCGGTCTGCATCGACGACGTTTCGCGGTGTTGCGCGCGCTTGGCGCGCCGAGCGCCTACATCTTCGCCTGCGTGTTTTTGCAGATCGCCACCGTCATTCTCGCCGGCGCCGTCCTCGGCCTGGCGCTCGGCGCTGGCGCCGCTGTCCTCGCCTCGCATCTGTTTGCGGCGCGCACCGGCATTGCGCTGCCGGTAACTGTCGGCGTCGACGAACTGCAACTTGTCGCGGCGCTCGTCGCGTTCGGTCTTGTTGCGGCGACGATCCCTGCCGCGCTGGCCTGGCGGCGACCTCCCGTCGAGGCGCTGGCCGGTCAGTAAGGCGCTTGAAAAAAACCCGGCGAAAAACCGGAAAAGACAGGATTGCCGTCGCCCCGGCCCGCGCCTACTCTGCGCCCAACAGACCGGGAGGAAACCCATGAACTTGCGCCGCCTCGCCCTCGCTGGCGCCTCGCTTGCCGCACTCGCTGCAACGTCAGGCGCCGCCATCGCCCAGCAAAAGGGCTACTCCATCACCGTCAACAAGGACCGTCTCGTCAACGCGCAGAATGAGCCGCAAAACTGGCTGATGATGAACGGCGACTATGGCTCGCAACGATATTCGAAGCTGACGCAGATCAACCGCGACAACGTCAAGAACCTGCGCATGGTGTGGGCGTTGGCGCTCGGCGGCATGCAGGACATCGGCCAGAACGGGCCAGAGAATGAGGTCAACCCGCTCGTTGACAACGGCTTCATGTACACCATCGACGGCTGGGGCACGGTCTACAAGATCGACGCGCGCAACCCCGGCAAGGGCGAGTTCCTGTGGACCAGCGACAGCGGCGTGCAGCACGAGGGGCGGGTGCCACAAACCCGCGGCATCGCGCTGCTCGACAATCTCGTCTACGCCAACCTGCCCGACGGGCGCGTCATCGCGCTCAACCGCGACACTGGCGAAATCGTCTGGGACAAGAAGCTCGCCACGACCAACGAGTTCGGCAGCAAGGAACGTTTTCTTGCCTCGCCCATCACGGTCGACAACAAGGTGCTGGTCGCCAACGGCGCGGGCGATGGCGGCACGCGCGGCTGGCTCGCTGCTCTCGACGCCAAAACCGGCAACGAACTTTGGCGCTGGTATGTCGTGCCGAAACCCGGCGACCCCGGCAGCGAAACCTGGAAAGACAAGACCAACGCGTGGAAATCCGGCGGCGGCGGCATGTGGCAGACCGGCTCCTACGATCCAGCCACCCGCACCACCCTGTGGGGCACCGGCAACCCCGTGCCGATCTACGACCCGCAGGCGCGCCCCGGCGACAACCTCTACACCGACAGCGTCGTCGCCATCGATATCGACACCGGCAAGCTGCGCTGGCACTTCCAGTATACGCCGAATGATTCGTGGGATTACGACGAGAACGGCGTCCACATGCTCTACGATCTCAAGCTCAACGGCGAAACGCGCAAGGTCGTCTCGCATTACGGACGCAACGGATTTTTCTATTCGATTGATCGCACCAACGGCAGCTTCATCAAGGCCGGCCAGTATGTGAACGATCTCAACTGGACCAAAGGCCTCGACGCCAAAACCGGCAAGCCGGTTGAATACGACGCCAATCTCGACGTGCAGCAATACGTCAGCGAGACGCGCGCCTTGCGCGGCGATCCGCAGAAGCGCGCGTGCCCCACCTGGCACGGCGGCGTCGCGCATCAGCCCGCCGCCTACAACCCGGTAAAAAACATCGCTTACGGCGTCGGCACCGAAGGCTGCTTTTCACAGAACGGCGCTGAGGTGAAATACAAATCCGCCGACGGCGGCATTGACGCCAAGGCCAGCGCGCCGCGCAGCTTTTCGAGCGATCTCTATTATGGTTCGATTACGGCGTTTGACGTGGTGGCGCACAAGGTGCTGGCCAAAGCGGTGACGGAAATCGAAATCCGTTCCGGCGCGACCGACACCGCCGGCGGCGTCGTCTTCACCGCGTTGCAGGACGGCTCGGTCGTTGCTTACGATGACGAAAAGCTGGAGGAACTCTGGCGCTTCAATGTCGGAACGCCGCTCAAAGGCGCGCCCGTCACCTACTCCATCGGCCCCAAGCAATATCTCGCCGTGCAAACCAGCGGACGCCACCTGCATCCGGTGAAGTTCGATAAGCTGGAGCACTCAAGTTATCTGTTTGTGTTCGCGCTGAATTGAGGCGGCGCGGCCAACGCGCCGCACCGATCACCAGCATGAGGCGAGGTCGGCGCGCAATCAATCAGGATCACGTCATAAACCGCGTGCATGGGCTCCAGCAATGCGCGCATGATGCCAGTGAATCATATCACAAATTTAGAATGTAGTTATCCACACCGCGTACTTGGCCGAAGCACCGGATGTGTTATACTATCACCATATGCAATCGTACAAAGGACACAAGGGTATGGCGGACACCACGTTTTCCGTACGACTTCCGGAGGAAGTCCACGCGCTTCTTGGTTCGCTCAGCAAAAGCACCAACCGGTCGAAAAACTTCCTTGCGAGGGAGGCTATCACCCGGTTTGTGCAGATCGAAGCTGAAATTGTGGAGGGTATCAAGAGGGGTATGGCCGACGTAGAGGCCGGTCGAGTAGTGCCCCACGACGAGGTTATGCGGCAAATGAGAGCGACGATTGACCGCGTGGCGGGTGAGAAAACGTCGGCGTGAACCGGGATATTGTCTGGTCAGACGATGCTCGTATCGACATGCTCAAACTGATTGAGCATATCGCCAAGGAAAGCATTCAAAACGCCAGTCTTGTCGCGGACAGAATTCAGCACAGCGCCGATTTGCTCTCGCGGATGCAATTTGGCCGGGCTGGGAGGGTGTTTGATACCTATGAAGCGTTGGTTCCCAAGGCTCCGTTCATAGTGATCTACCGGCTTGTTGAGCCCAACCGCCTCGCGATCGTCCGGATTATTCATACATCCAGAAACTGGCTTCCTGGTGAATGGCCTGCCGACGATTAAGCGTATCTATAGCGCCCGATTGATCGAACGAAGAAACTTTCCGCGCGGTTTTGTGTGAACCCGGCGGGGCGCAAGCCTGTCCGTGAATGGAGTGATAAACGCGCGCAAAAAACCTTATCCCCACTCGCGCAACCTCCTGCACAATGCCCCTACTCCTGCTCAAGGGGGGCCGAGGATCACGGTCGACTTTGGGAGTGGGAGAGTGGCCCTGCGGCGGCGCGTTTGACCGACGCAAAACCCCGGGCGCCCCTTGCAGGCTGAGGCTGGAGACACGCCGATTTTATCGGCTCCGGTCACGGACTTTCCGGCGCACGCGCCGGGTCAAAAAGGTTCCGCCAGCCGTTCCGCCCGCCCGGCACTACGACCGGGCCCGGAGCATAGCCGATACGAAGCGGCGCACGCGCGCAACTGCGAAAGCGCGGAACGCAAGGGACGACAGGCCACGCAGAGGGCGCCGCGAGGCGATCTCTATTGTTTTGTCCTGCGCCAGACGGCGCCCTCCGCCCCCTCGCCGGGGCCATGACGAAAGCTCGCGACCGCATTTCCTGCGGCGTTAATTTCGCACGTCCTGAAAACAGGTTTCATGTTTGCAGCAGACATTCGATTGGAAGGAGACGTTCATGCGCAGAGATACTCGCCGCCGCCAGCCCGCCGCGCCCAGCGCGTCGCAGCCACAGATTCCCGAAAACATCCGCCGGCTGAAACTGTTTGGCGATGACAGCGAGCATTGCGAATTCATTCGCATTGATCTTGCGCAGTTCGCGCTGGAGCCGAAAGAAACGCACGACATCTACCGCAAGGCAATGACTTTGATTGGCTTTCCCAAAACCTGTCCGCGCGCCTCCTGCCGTCGCGCCGCGCGATGCACAACACCGCTGAGCGTCTGTCAGTTTGAGCGCATCGATGAGTTCGAGCCCTACAGCGCATTGTTTTTCGAAAATGGGGAAAAATACGGCGACTACTTCCACGGATTCGCGCCGTTGAGCGGTTGAGAGCGGCATTTTTAGAGCGCCGCCCTACTCGGAAAGTTCGCGGCACTCGCTCACCTCGCGGCCCCAATACTCAGCGCATTTCGCCCGTGTCATGGCTCCCTTGCCGATGATCCCCGCGAACAAAAAATCGGCGATGAGCTCTATCTCGCGCGCCGCAAGATGGGCCGGTGGATCGCTCAACGTCATGCCGGCCTTGTCAAGATCGGCGGCCTTCATGCCGTAACAACGCCCGTCACTGTAGGCGAGCCGGTCATACGGCGGCATACCCGTTCCGGGGCGCCCACATTGTATTGTGATGACGATTTGTTTGCGGTCGAGTTGGGTCTCGCGCAGATTGGCCGCGTCGGGCATTTGCGAATCCATCTTGGCGCCATCGCCGGCCCAACCGTGGCACGTCTGGCAATTCGCCTTGGCGCGAAACAGTTTTTGGCCCGCTGCGATGTCGTCGGCGTCAGGCGTCTGCGCCAACGCCGCAACGCTCAGCATCGTCGCGCCGACGCCAATCCAAAATCGCCTCACGCGCAGAACTCCCGCAGTTGCCATACGCAACGCAGCCTATACCATCGTGCAGCACCGCCACAGGCCCACATGCGCAAACGTTTTTTCATCCCCGGCCTCACCGCAGTCGCATTGTTGGCGTGCGTCACCGCTCTGGCCCAGCAGGCGACGCGGCCATTAGCGCCGTCGCGCAAAACTGTGTGGAGCCTCGTGCTCGGCGCGCCGCTTGCCGCGCAGCCAGGCGCACCGGAGTTTCGCGCCTACGCCTGCGGCTCAAAAGGCGGGCCGCCCCGCGCGCGCCTCGAAAATTTTGGCGAATTCGCCCGTTGCGCGCCGGAGCCCGATGGCCTGCACGAAGTATATTTCGAATACGACGACGAACTTGAATACATCGCCCGCGCCCGCAACCTGCCCTATGAAATCAACCGCTGGGCCGGCACGGTGGAAATGACTTATCCCCTCGTCGTCTCGGCGTTGTTTAATGCGCAAGGCGAGTTGCGCGGCGTGCGCCTCGTCACCGACAGCCGGCCTGACGCCCGCATCGAGGTAAACGCTGCGGATCGCGCCAGCCGGGCTGAGGCGTATCTCTTGGGAGCCAAAATGGCAGCGCGTTTTGACATTGACGGGCAACGGGATTGTCGCAGCGCACCGCCGGCAACGGGAGAAAGCCCCGTCGGTTCGCTGTTCGTCAAACTCGATTGCAACAAGCTCGATGCGGGCGCCGGGCGGCGTTATGTGTTGCAGGTGCGAATGCTGCGAAAGCCCGGCCAGAGCGACCGCGATCCGCGCGTCCCCTCGCAGCTCACGACCGGCCAGTTCGAAAGTTCGGCGCGGCTCGAAATCTACGTGGCGCCATGACTTGCCGGCACACCATGACCCGTCAGATTGATGTCGGTTGGGCGTCCCCGCCTTTCGGCCTCAAGCAGATCCGCTCTGGAGAAATTCGCGTGATCGCGCGCGGGAGCGACGCTCCATCCACGCGCGATCAAACCGTCCGCGTCCATATCGTCAACGCGCAGGTGCTCGCAGCCCGCAAGGAGGTCATCGAGCGGTTCGTCAAGGCCTATCGAGAAAGTCTCGCCTATCTTTACGATAAGCCGGAGGGACTCAAGCACTATGCGGAATATGCGCAGATCGATATCGATCTTGCCGTCAGGATCCGGGAAAAGTTCATGCCGAAGGCCGCAATGAATCCCGACAGGGTGTCAGGGATCGACGCTATCACGAGGGACGCTATCAACTCAAGGTGCTGAGAAAGCCTCTCACGGACGCAGAGTTACAAGACCTGATCCAAATCCCGGCGCCGTGATATCTCGGGCGAAGAATATCTTGCGACGGCGCAATGTTTGCCCTGTTCGCGTCGCGTAAAGCCTGAAAACGCAGCCTGACGGCTCCGTCAGGGCGCGAGCAATGAAGGGTCGACGAAACGCGCGATGTCCGTCGATCCCTCAAGTTCGCCGAAACCCTTTAAGATCACGAGCAGATTTTCAATGCCGCTTCCCGTCACGGAGCCGGACCTGTCGAATATTTTCAACCGTTGGAAAAAATCATAAGTTTGCTCAACATCGCCGCGATCCACCGTGAAATATTTGGCGGTGATGTCGATAGCTTCCGTCCGGTTTGCAGGGTCGTAAAACCAGGCAACGCCGCGAGCATAGGCAGTCATGAATTTGGCGAGCTGTCCCTTGTGCGCGCCCGCCCACGCCAGCGACACGGCATATCCTGTGAACGGAAAGTCGCGGCTGGAATCCGCCACGGCGCCGAGCGGCGTCATGCCAACGCCACGCGCCTTGAAATTGAACGGAGGATTAAGAATTGTCGCGTCTATGGAGCCAGATGACAGCGCGGCGAAACGCGCAGATGTCGCGCCCGCGAAAATATAGTCCACATCGCCAGGCTTGCCGCCATTGGCCGAGAGCATGCGTTCGAAGTAGATGCGCGTAACATCCTTCGGGCCGCCGATCATGGCCGTTTTGCCCTTCAGTTCCGCAAAGGACTTGATCGTCGCCTTCGCGACCACCTCATACGGAGCAACCACCGCCTCGGTGCGAAACAGCTTGATGAGCGCGCCCTTGTCAATGGCGCGAATGGGATCAACAAGTCCGCCCGCGCCCAAATCGAGTGAGCCCGCCGCCAGTTGTTGCACCACCGCCGAGCTTGATGGCGCAGAAACATACTCCACACTCAGGCCGACGTCGCGATAAAAGCCCTTCTCCCTGGCAATATATGAAGGCCAACTGGTTGCCGAGCCTGATCCAACTTCCCCAATGCTGATCTTCGTTTGCGACCACGCTGGCGCCCCAAGCAGCAACGCGCAGCCGGCGAGCAGATGACTTTTCAGACCAAACGGTTTGGGAACATTCATCGGATTTACCAGCCCTTGATCGCCATGTGAAAGTTATCGCCAATCCACGTCACCTGCAACAATAAATCTCGATCCCTCCTCCTCAGGCGGATCGGGCAACTTCTTTCGCTGCCGCTGCGATTTCTGCGCCGGTTGCGAACCATACATGATCATGCCGGCTGATATAGGCGAGGGCTTTATCGACCGCGCCGATGCGATGCGGCATTCCGGTGATGTAAGGGTGCAACGCGATCGCCATGACGCGCGCCTGCGCCTCGCCCTCGCGCCAGAGCGTATCGAACTGCGCCTTGATCATTTCGGCAAAGGCATCCGCGCTCAGGCCCCGCTTCTCAAATGCAGGCTTGTCATTCAATTCGTAGGAATAGGGCACGGACATGATGCAACGGCCATCCTCGAGCGTCATCTTGATTGGCTGGTCGTCAAACATCCAGTCAGCGACATACTCAATTCCATTGTCGACGAGATGATCCAGCGTATCCCATGTCTCCTGCAATCCGGAGCCAAGCCATCCCCGCGGCTTTTGGCCGGTTTCGCGCTTGATAGTCTCGATCGTTCGCCGCACAATCTCGGCATCCTCGCCCGCTGGGGCCTCATTGAGACGTTTGGTATTGGTCTCATTGTGACCCATGAATTCCCACTTGCGTTTCAGGCACGCCTCGATGATCTCGGGATGATGTGTACACAGGTCGCTATTCAGCGCGACGGTGCCCCGGGCGCCATATCGGTCCATCGCGTCCATCAAGCGGAACACGCCAATCCGGTTGCCATAGTCGCGGATTGTAAAGCTAGGAACATCGGGGACTTTTCCGCCGCCCCCCGCAGCAATCGGGATCATGTCGCTCATCGAGAAAAACTCGATGTTGGGGATGATCCAGACCGCAACGCGCGCGCCATTCGGGAAGGAGAATTTCGGCCGCGTATGGATCGGCGACCAGGGGTATGGACCATTAACGCGCGGCTTCACTGCGCGGCCTCCATCCGTCGCTGCCTGTTCAGATACGCGATGATCTCCTCCGTCTTCATTACGTCAGCGTATTTATGATGCAGGTCGAACAGATTGATCTTGTGCGATATATCCGAGCGGTCAAAGCAGCACTCCTCGGCCATCGTCACATGGTATCCATGCGAGTAGGCGTCCACCGCGCTGGCGCGCACGCAGCCCGAAGTGCTGGTGCCGATAACGATAAGGCTCTGGATGCCGAGTTGCGTCAGATGCGCTGTCAGCGGCGTGCCGTAGAATCCACTGGCGCGTTGCTTGGTGATGACGACATCGCCAGGTTGCGGCGCGAAATCCCGCCATATTTCCATATCCGCAGGTTCCCTGCCTTTGCTTTGCCTTTTCGTCGCGTTGACAGCGTCAGGCTGACTGCCTGCGCGCGTGTCGCCAGTGGTGTAGAATATCGGCAATTGAGCTGCGCGGGCGGCGGCGATCAGCTTTTTGGTTGGCTCGATGGCATTCCAGGCGTTGATGCCGCAGGCGGACGGAAAGGCCTTGACGACTTTGGCGACGGGCTCAGCCCCGCCATAGTAGGACAAATTGTAAAGATCGATGATCAACAACGCCGGGCGTGTCCCGACGTAAACCTCGCGCTTGTAATGTTTGTAAATCTCCAGCACGTCCGCAGGAACGACGTCCTTCCAGCAATGATCCTCGAACGCATCTGTCATTTTTGGCCTCCGGGCAGATCGAACAATCCTTTTTCCAGCGTGTCGAAATACGCCAGCACTTCCGCCGTCTTCACCACATCTGCATATTTGGCGTTCATGTCGCAAAGATTTATGGCGTGGCTCGCCTGGCTTCGGTCAAAACATCCCTCCTCTGCGACTGCGACGCGGAAATTCAGGCTGAAAGCGTCTAACACTGTCGCACGCACACAGCCCGACGTTGTCGTGCCTGAAACGATAACGCTGTCACAGCCGAGCAATTGTAAATAGCTTGCCATGTTGGTGCCGAAGAAACCTGAGGGCTTTTGTTTGTAGATGACGAGATCTTTCGGGCCGGGCGCGATTTCGTCAACAATACGGTTGCCGTCGATGTTTGTTGCGGGCGCATGTTTGTCTTCGCCGCTGCGGCCGTTCTTCCAGCTCCACGAGCCGGCATCCCAATTGTCACTACGCTGCACGCCGGTTGTGTACAGCACAGGGATGCCGGTTTCGTGCGCCTTGTCGCAAAGGGATTTGATAGCGGCGACAGCGGGCCAGCTTTCCTCCCCGCAGGAATTGCGCCATCGTTTTATGGATTCGAGAATTGGCTCCGGCTTGTCGCCGCAGAACGCGTAATTCACGTCTATGACAAGCAGTGCGGGGCGCTTCCCGAAGCCGCCGCGTGCGCCATAGCCCGACGCGGCGAAAACCGCCTTGTCGCGTTCCGTCAAAAATTGATTCCAGACTGGTTCCGTCATTTTCAACCGCCCTGTTATTACTACTTGTCCTGGAACATTGGTTCGTCGTCAACGGCGCGAATGTTGCGTTTGACGCCGACAAATTCAGGCCGATGGTGGGCCGGGAGGGACTTGAACCCCCAACCAGACCGTTATGAGCGGCCGGCTCTAACCATTGAGCTACCGGCCCTTCCGACCGCGCGAACGCCGACGCAAGGTTGCGCTCTGCATACGGCAAGTCGGGTCATCGTGGGAAGCGGCTACGCGACGATTTTTTCAGACGTCGGCTGGCGCGGGCACCGGGCGGGGGCGACCGTTTTCATCGATGGCGACGAAGGTAAACGTCCCGTCAGTTACTTTGTGGAGGCTGTGCGTCGCGAAACGCCTTGCCCATGCCTCGATGTGGATCTGCATGGAAGTGTTCCCGATACGCTCGATTTCTGTGAAGACTTCGAGAACGTCGCCAACTTTCACCGGTGCGATGAACAGCATCGCGTCGACTTTCAACGTCACCACACGTCCGCGCGCGCGTTCAACGGCGGCGATACCGCCGGCCTGATCCATGCGCGAAATCACCCATCCGCCAAAAATGTCGCCGTTGGCGTTGGTGTCGGCGGGCATGGCGACCGTGCGGATGGCGAGGGCGCCGCGCGGGGCGGAGGTTGCAGGCTGCGGCATGGGACTCCCAAGATTGGCGACAGGGGTAACCGGTCACCATCGCAAGTCAACCGCCGGGTGCGCGCCCCCCAAGAAAAAGGCCCGCATCGGGGAATGCGGGCCGCCAGGGTGATACCGCCGTTAGCGCGCGATGACGCTTCTTCGAATCGTCGTCGCACTCCAGGTTTTTTGATTGAGCATGATCTTACCCGAAAACCGGCGTCCACTTTTCGGGATCCTGCTCTCGCGGCCTCAGTTCTTCATCACCTGACCACGAAGCTCGCCGTCTTTATGCGCCGCCGTGTGCAGGTTGATGTAGACTTTGCCGTCGGTCATCTCCTTGATTTGGGCATCCGTCAGCGTCGCCTCACCCTTGATCGGGCTTTTCATGTCGCCGCTAAGCGGGACAATGGGCCCGGCATTCGCGCCCGCCGCAGCCGGACCATGGAAGTGGGCCGCCGTTACCGGACCGGTCAGATCCGAGTAAGTGATTGTGTACGTCAGCTTTTTGGTCGTCGAGTCGAGGGCAGCGTCAACTTTTCCCGTCCCCTTGCTCGGCGTCGCCGGAACTTCGGATGCACCCTTCATATCGGCAGTGAACTTCATCATTTCAGCGCGGGCCGCGAAAGCCATCACGGAAAATGTAGTCGCGGCAAGCATCAAAACAGTTTTGCATTGGGTCATGGTCAACTCCCTTCGGGTGGTGGTGTTGATAAACCCTGTGCGCCCCCCAAAGGCTCCTTTAAATCAACCGATAAATACGTCAGCCGCCGGCCATGCCCAGGCTTGGATTCGGAATCGCCCCGATCACGCGACAAATATGCGCTCACCCTGCTGATCGATCATCTGCCGCGCCTTGAAGAAC
>JAYTTW010000258.1:0-4639 GCA_043744855.1 Hyphomicrobiales bacterium | reverse complement strand
CCAACGCCTACATCTATTTCATCACCCAGGCGCCGGTGTGGGAGAAGATATGCGATGTCATTGGCGAGCCCGACTGGAAAACCCACGCAGACTTTTCGACGCCAAAGGCGCGGCTGACCCGGCTCAACCAGATATTCGGCCGCATCGAAGACTGGACGTCGACCAAAACAAAGTTTGAAGCGATGGACATTCTCAACGAGTTCGACATTCCCTGCGGGCCGATCCTTTCGATGAAAGAAATCGCCGAGGACAAGTCATTGCTCGCAACCGGCACGCTCGTGGAAGTCGATCATCCCGTGCGCGGCAAATATTTGTCTGTCGGCAATCCGATCAAGATGTCGGACAGCCCGACAGAGGTAACGCGTTCGCCGCTGCTGGGGGAACACACGGACGAAATCCTGTCGAAGGTGCTAGGCTTCAGCGCTGCGGAAGTGCAGGCCATCCGGGAGGCCGGCGCGCTGACGCCGCCACCGAAGAAAGCGTGAGGGGAACGAGGGTTTCAACTTGCGCAAGCGTTCTTATTAATTCGTCGCATAAGTGTCTTTATCGCTTGCCACGGGCTTGCATTGCTGGCGAAATCCGGTCCCGATGAAGCTGCAAATCAAAGTAAAAACAATTATATGAGGGAACGGATTATGAGCGTGATGGAAAACGCAGTGGAGGGGCCACAAGCTGCGCGGGTCAGCGAAGGGTTTCGCTGGTTGCAGTTGATGATCGGTGTCACCTGCATGGTGATGATCGCCAACTATCAATATGGATGGACGTTTTTCGTCCCCGATATTCAAAAGACTTTTGGCTGGGATCGAGCTTCCATCCAGATCGCGTTCACGCTTTTTGTGTTGTTTGAGACGTGGCTGGTGCCGATCGAGGGATGGTTCGTGGATCGCTACGGTCCGCGCATCGTTATTTTCCTCGGCGGCATTCTTTGCGGCCTTGGCTGGTGGATGACCTCACGCGCCACGACGCTTGGTGGCATCACAGGCTATTATTCCTCGATGATCATCTGCGGGATCGGCGCCGGCGCTGTTTATGGCACCTGCATCGGCAGCGCGCTGCGCTGGTTTCCAGACAAACGCGGACTTGCCGCCGGCATTACCGCAGCGGGGTTCGGCGCGGGTTCTGCGCTGACGGTTTCGCCGATCCAGAACATGATTGCCGGCAGTGGCTTTCAACACACGTTCCTGGTTTTCGGATTGGGACAAGGGATCATCATCTGCATCCTCGCGTTCTTTCTGATGACGCCGAAGCCAGGCCAGGTCCCGGAAGCTTCGAACAGCGCCAACGTCCTTCAGACACGTTATCAATTTGAGCCCCAGGAAATCATCGGCCCCATCAAGTACTGGGGGGCCGGGGCGATTGCCGCGCTGGTGCTTGGCCTCGCCATGTATTTCACCGGGCTGGCTTTCTATATTCCGCTCATGCTCGGGCTGTTGATCCTGCTGGGGGGCGGCGCGATCGTCATTAGTCGGGGACAGCCGGTGTTCACGCTCATGTATTTCATGTTTGTGATCGTTGGCGCCGGCGGCCTCATTGTCACCGCCAACCTGTCGCCTATCGCCAAGGACCTCAAGGTTGCGGACATTCCGGTAAGCCTGTTCTGGACGATGCCGGCGTTGACGTTTGCGGCGACAATCGACCGGGTGCTCAATGGGCTGACGCGGCCGTTTTTCGGTTGGGTGTCGGACCAGATAGGCCGCGAGAACACCATGTTCATTGCGTTCCTGCTCGAAGGCCTCGGAATTTTCGCGCTTTATAAGCTCGGCTCAGACCCGTTCTGGTTTGTCGTGTTGTCGGGCTTGGTGTTTTTCGCCTGGGGGGAAATTTATTCCCTGTTCCCCTCAACCTGTACCGACACGTTCGGATCGAAGTTTGCAGCGACCAATGCCGGCCTGCTTTACACGGCGAAGGGAACGGCGGCGCTGCTGGTGCCCTACAGCAATTCCCTGCAACAGATGACGAATTCCTGGGATACTGTGTTTCTGATCGCTGCGGGCGCCAACATCCTCGCGGCGGTGCTGGCGCTGCTCGTGCTCAAGCCATGGCGCGTCAGAATCATCAGCGCGTCGCGAACCCGAAAGTTTGCTTGATCGCCGAAAGTTTGCTTGATCTCATTGCAAAGATCACGGACCGCGCCTTGACCCAGGCAGTACCGCATACCATCATTCCGTCGCCTGCCTCGGCAGGCCGCAACGCTGGCTCGCCGGCTGGCGATGCAAATTTGTTCGGAGGGGAAACATGCGTCTCGGCTTATCTGGATTTGTTGCGCTTGCGGCGTTCGCCGCAGCCGCGCCGGTGTGCGCCCAAACCGTCAAGGTCGGAATGATCGTGTCGTATTCGGGACAATTCGCCGATACGGGCATTCAGGTCGACAATGGCTTCAAGCTCTACATGAAGCAAAAAGGCGACACCGTCGCCGGCAAAAAGATCGAGGTCATCCGTAAGGATAACGGCGGCATCGCGCCCGATATCGCCAAGCGCCTGGCGCAGGAATTTGTCGTGCGCGACAAGGGCGACATCCTCGGCGGCTTTGAACTGACGCCGAACGCCCTGGCGGTTGGCGACGTTTCCGCCGAGGCGAAGAAATTCATGGTGGTGATGAACGCCGCGACCTCCATCATCACGACGAAATCGCCGTACATGACGCGGACGTCAACAACGACGCCGATGCTGAACAACGCGCTTGGCGAGTGGGCGGCGAAAGGCGGCGGCCTCAAGAGGATTTACACGCTGGTGTCGGATTTTGGTCCGGGCCGCGACGCGGTTGAGGCTTTCAACAAGGCATTCACCGCCAACGGCGGGACGATCATCGGCTCGGCGTTCTTTCCTGTCGCCAACATGGATTTCGGCTCGTTCGTGCAGGCGGCGAAAGATTCCGGTCCGGACGCCATCTACATCTGGACGCCGGGCGGCACGCAGCCGGCGGCGATCGGCAAGGCGCTGAACGAGCGCGGCGTCGACACCACCAAGATCAAGATTCTCGGGCAGGACGAACTGACCGGCGTGTCGGCGCTGAAGAGCATGGGCGATCTTGGCATCGGCATCATCACCGCCGCCATGTACGACTACAATTTGCCGAACCCGCTCAACCAGGAGTTCGTCAAGCAATTTCGCGACGAGTATAAACGCGAGCCCGACATCTTCGCCATTGGCGGCTACGACGGCGCGCAGCTCATCTACAAGGTTTTGGAAAAAACCGGTGGCAAGACGGACGGCGAAGCGCTGATCGCTGCGGCGAAGGGCATGGCGTGGGAGAGCCCACGCGGTCCCGTCATGATCGACCCGGAGACGCGCGACATCATCGAGGATGTCTACATCCGCAAAGTGGAGAAGGTTGACGGCCAATTGCGCAACGTCGCCTTCGCCACCATTGCGAAGCAGAAGGATCCGGTAAAGGCGGCGATGGGCAAGTGAGAGCCCGCAACCGCTAACGAGGCAGCGCCAATCCCATGATCGGTCCTTTCATCGGCGTCGTCTATGACGGGTTCGCCTATGGAATGCTGCTGTTTCTGTTGTCCATCGGGCTGGCGGTGACGCTCGGCATGATGAATTTCGTCAACCTCGCCCATTGCGCCTTTGGCATGCTGGGCGGGTTTGTCACGGTGACGCTCATCAACGATTTCGGCTGGCCGTTTCTGCTGACGTTGCCGGTGGCGTTTCTAGCCGCTGCGCTGGCGAGCCTGTTGTTTGAACGGGTGCTGTACCGGCGCCTATACGGCAAGAGCGATCTTGACCAGTGCCTGCTGACCATCGGCATCGTGTTTATGGCGATAGCGTCAGCCGCGTATCTTTTCGGCACGGTTCAGCAACCGGTTTATCTGCCCGCGTGGCTGCGTGGATCGGTGACGCTGATGGGGCGCGGCTTCGGCGTCTACCGGTTTTTCCTCATCTGTGTCGCGCTGGGCCTGACGGGCGGGCTGGTGGCGATGCTCGAATACACGCGCTTTGGCGCGCAGGTGCGCGCCGCTGTCGATAATCCACGCATGGCGCGCGGGCTCGGCATCGATGTCAACAGGGTGTTCATGCTGACCTTTGCGCTGGGTAGCGGGCTTGCCGGACTGGGCGGCGCGCTGGCCATCGACATCACCGGGCTCGATCCTTCGTTTGCGCTGGCCTATCTCGTGTATGTTCTGATCGTCGTCGCTGTCGGCGGGCTTGGCTCCATTCGTGGGGCCTTTGCTGCTGCCGTGCTGCTGGGCGTCAGTGATAGCGCCGGCAAATATTATTTTCCGGCGATTTCCTCGTTTCTGATCTATCTCGTCATGGTCGGGATTCTCATGTGGCGGCCCGCCGGCCTGTTCGGGAGGCGCTAGTGGTCCTCGCGCTGGCTGCCGCCGCCGCCGAAACAACCGCCACGAATGCGAGGATGGCGCACCGCGCTCGCTGGCGTGTGCCCGAAATCATTTTCTGGCTGTTGACGCCGCTGCCGTTCGTGCTGACGCCGGAATATTTGTCGTTGGCGAGCCAGATCGCCATTACTGCATTGTTCGCCTTGTCGCTCGATCTTATTCTGGGATATGGCGGCCTGGTGTCGCTTGGCCACGCGGCGTTCTTTGGCGTCGGCGCCTACACGGCGGGATTGTTCGCAAAACATTTCACCGGCGAGCCGTTCAGCGGATTGTTGCTGGCCGCCATCGTCGCG
>JAYTTW010000257.1:0-4641 GCA_043744855.1 Hyphomicrobiales bacterium | reverse complement strand
ACGCCATCGGCGCGGAACGAGGTGAACCACTGGTCGCCGTTCTGGCCGACCGTGTTGCCATAGGTCGCGGGCACATCGAAATGGCGGAAATCCTTGGTCTTCGGGTCAAACATGGTGATGACGGGACCACCGCTCGTCCACACAAGGCCGCGCTCGTCGACGCGGATTGTGTGAGCGCCGGCGCGCTTGCCGTCAGGTAATGGCGGGCTCTGGTATTCGTTGATCTCTTGCGTCGCAGGATCGAGCTCGGCGATCTTGCCCATGGCGGTTTCGACAAACCAGACCTTGCCGTTGGCGGCCGGAATGACCGAGTGAATGCCGGCGGTGCGCGAGAACGGCAGCTTGAAGTGGGTCATCTGCGCCGTGTCGGGATCGAGACGAATGACTTCGTTGCCCTTCCCGTAATAGGGAATCCACATCTTGCCGTCGCGATCTTCCATGGCGCTCCACGGCCCCATACCGGCGGACGCGGGCATGTCGAACTCGACGTAGGCGATGTTCATGGCGCTGGGCTTGAATGCGCGGGTGAGCGATTTGAAATCGGGCATCTGCTCGGGTGAATCCGGCTTCGGCGACTCCGGTCCGAACAGGACCGTGAGGTATTGCGCGAAGTCCTCGGCTTCCTTGTCGCTCGTGCGGCGTCCCTCGCCGGCCATCATGGTGTCGTTCATGTACTTGATGCGATCGCGCCATCCCTCAACATCGCGCGAGGCGTTGGCGCCTTGCGCCATGCGATTCTGGAAGGAGTGGCAGGACTGGAAGCAGGCGCCAAAAAACGGGTCGTTGTGATTGAGCGTGTGTCCCTCGACTTTTGGCAGCAACTTGCGGCCCTGGTAAGTGGTGAGTTCGCCCCATTGTACGGAGCGTTTTTGCGCGACGAAATCCAGCGTGGTTTTTTGCTCGCTGGTGAGCGCCACGTCCTGCCGCAAATCGGTTTTGAAGCCGATGGCGCGAACCCCGACATTGTAGGCGCCTGCCGGCAGATCAGAGATCACATAACGGCCCTGCTCGTTTGAAAGCACGCTCACGGTGCGCTTGGTGCGCGCATCCTGCGCGATGATGAAGACACCCATGACGGGCTTGCCGTCCGCGCCATTGACGGCGCCTGACAGCGTCGCCGCAAGCGCGGTCGATATCGAGAGCATCGCGAACAGGGTTTTCAACGGGCGCATGGATTTCTCCCAGACGTGCTTACGCCGTGTGTGCGGCCAATATCGCACCACCGCGCGACGGCGTAAATGGCGGAGGGGTGTCATCTGCTGCTGCTCGGCTAACAGCGCCGGATTTGCCGGGCTCGCCCGCCGCGCCTAACGTGGGGTCATGACCCTTCCGGAAGCGACGCCTGATCCGGCGATGAAAGTTGGCGGCGTGGCGGCGCGCGTGCGTCGGTATTTTGCCGGGCTTGAAGGCAATGCGCTTGGTGTCGCCCATGTTGCAGCCGGCACGTTTTTGCTGGTGATCATGGCCGCCGTTGCGAAATACCTTGGCGATCATATCGCAAGTTTCGAACTGCTGTTTTTTCGCGCCTTCGTCGGGTTGCTTTTTGTGTTGCCGGTGCTGCGCGGCAATTTCTTCGAGCCGTTCCAAACCAAACGCTTCGGCATGCACTTTTTTCGCGGCGCGGTCGGGGCCGGCGGCAATCTGTGTTTTTTCTGGACACTGACGCACATGCTGCTGGCGGATTCAACTGCCTTGCAGTTTTCCAGACCGCTATGGACCATTCCGTTGGCGCTGCTATTTCTCGGCGAGCACGCGGGACTTCGACGCACGCTAGTCAGCGTCGTCGGCTTCGCTGGTATTCTGCTCTACTCGCGACCGTTTACGGCGGGATTTGACGCCAACGCCATCGTCGGCAGTTTCGGCGGCTTTTTCGGCGCGCTTGTGGTTGTCGGCATCAAGCAATTGCAAAAGACCGAGAACACGCGCGTCATCATGTTCTATTACGCCTTCTGGAACAGCGTATTCGCACTGGTTCCCACGCTGTTTGTGTGGACCCTGCCGCATGGCATGGATTGGCCACTGCTGATCCTGATCGGCGGTCTCGGAATTGCCGGACAAAGCCTGGTGACCAAAGGGCTCAGCCATGGCGACGCGACGGCGCTTGCGCCGCTCGATTATTCGCGCATCGTTTACGCCGCCGGGATCGGCTATATATTGTTTGGCGAGATTCCGGGCCACTGGAGTCTCGCCGGCATGGCGCTTATTGTGGCGGCGTCGGTTTATCTCGTCCTGACCGAAAAGAGGGCGGCGCGTTAGGCGCCGGCATTGACATGGCAAAGATTGTTCTCGGCATGGTCGCTTCGCATGGCCCGCTGCTCGGCACGCCGCCAGAACTGTGGGCGGGGCGGGTGCAGGCGGACCATGAAAATCCCGCGCTATGCTTTCGCGGCAAGGAGTACACGTTTACGCAATTGCTGGAGGCGCGCGCGCACGAGGATTTCGGGCCGGCGCTAAAACCCGACGTCAAGAAACAGCGTTTCGAGGCGACGCAAAACGCCATCAAGGAAATGGCGCGGGTGTTCCACGACGTGAAACCAGACGTCGCCATCGTTATTGGCAACGACCAGATGGAGATCATGTCCGACGACAACCAGCCGGCGATCCTGGTTTACTACGGCGAAAAGTTCGAGAATGTGCCGTTCAACGAGGCGCAACTGAAACGTCTGGGTCCGGGTGTCGCCATTGCAGAACCCAACCACCACCCTGCAAAGGCGGAAACCTATCCAGGCCATCCCGAACTTGGTCTGCACCTCATCGAATGCCTGATGAACGACAACTTTGACGTGGCGTCGTCGGTGCGTCTGCCCGAGCAGAAAGAATCGAAGCTGACCGGAATCCCGCACGCATGGGGCTTTTTCTATCGTCGTGTGATGGAAGATAAAGTCATCCCGAACGTGCCGATTTTTGTAAACACTTTCTTTCCGCCCAACCGTCCCTCGACGAAGCGCTGCCTCGATCTCGGTACGGCGATCGCACGCGCAGTCGAGGGCTGGGACAAGGATGTGCGTGTGGCGATTTTGGGTTCCGGCGGGATGTCGCATTTCGTTGTCGATGAAGAATTCGACAGAAAATTCATGCAGGCGTTCACCGCGTCGACATTTGACGAAATGCTGTCGTTTCCCGACAACATGTTCCGTTCGGGCACGGCCGAGCTGAAGTGCTGGATACCGGTGAAATCGGCGATGGATCGCACGCCGCTCAAAATGACGGTCGTCGATTATCAGGCGCTGATCCGCTCGCCAGCCGGCACCGGCAGCGGCATGGGCTTCGCCTATTGGCGCTGACAGCGCAAGGCGGCCCCGATGAAGCGAACAAGCACCTTCAAATCGTTTCTGCTGGCGCGCGATCTGCTTGTCATGCCCGGCGTTTACGACGCCCTGTCGGCCCGCATCGCCGAGCAGTGCGGCCATAAGGCGATGTTTGTCGGCGGCTTCGCAGCGACCGGCGCGCTGCTGGCGGAACCCGATTCCTCGCAACTCTCGCTGGGCGAACTCGCCGCCCATGTAGCGCGAATTTGCGAGGCCACATCGCTGCCGGTTTTTGTCGACGCCGACACGGGTTTTGGCAACGTCACCAACGTCAGGCGCACGGTGCGGATGCTGGAGCGCGCGGGCGCCGCAGCGCTGTTCATTGAAGATCAGGTGTTTCCCAAGCGATGCGGCCACACGCCCGGCAAGGCGGTGATCCCGGCAACCGAGATGGTGGCCAAAATCCGCGCCGCCGTTGATGCACGCGAGGATGCCGACATGATCATCATGGCGCGCACAGACGCCATCGCCGTCAACGGGCTCGGGGATGCGCTGCAGCGCGCGCAGCTCTATCGGGAAGCCGGCGCCGACGCGTTGTTCATCGAAGCGCCTGCCGACGTCGCCGACATGGCCCGCCTCATCGCAGAGGTCGATGCGCCCCACCTTGCCAACATGGTCGACTTCGGCCAGTCGCCTGAACTCTCAGCGGCGCAGTTGCAGGAGATTGGCTACAGCGCGGCAGTCTGGCCGGTCAGCGCGTTGCTGGCGGTGACGCGCGCCTTGCAGGGGGTGATGCGGGGCCTCGCTGACAAGGGCACGACGACGCACTTGCAAGAGAGCATGGCGACATTCGACGAGTTTACAAGTTGCGTCGGCTTGCCTGAAATGCGGGCGCGTGAAGCGGCGCAACTGGAACTTGCCGGGCGCCTCGTCACCAGCGGCGGCATGGCGGACGCCAGCACCGAGCGCGCCATGGAATTTCTCAAGCGGATCTACGACTGATTTATGATGTCAAAGATTACCAAGGTCGACTGCGACGTACACATCAACCTGCCCGGCACCCACGTATTGCTGCCGTGGCTGGATGATTACTGGCGCCACGCCGTCACAGACCGGGAAATCGCTTCGCTTGAATCGAACTCCTATCCACCCAACGCGCCGATTTCGGCTCGACCTGACTGGAAGAACGCGCAAGGTCAGGCGGCCATGGATCTGCCCTCCTTGCAAGCGCATGTGCTGGATCGCTGGAATACCGACATCGCGATATTGAACTGCATCTACGGGGTTCACCTCGTCTATAATATCGATATGGCCCGCGTGTTCGCGCGCGCTCTCAACTCGTGGATTGCGCAGGAGTGGCTCGACCGCGACCCGCGCCTGCGCGCCTCGATCG
>JAYTTW010000256.1:0-4651 GCA_043744855.1 Hyphomicrobiales bacterium | reverse complement strand
GCATTTGAACCGCAATAATTCCCCAATAGTCCTCATCCTGAGGAGCCGCGCAGCGGCGTCTCGAAGGACGAGGGCTGTCCACGCGTTTTTCAGCAGCCCGCTAAAGTCTTCCCGAAGGCGAAGGAAACCGCGAAAACAGCCGCGCCGCGCCGAGGCCGGTCACGGCAAACACCAGCGCGTTGATGACGAGAACGTGACGCCCGACAAGGTGCAGGCCAAAGCCGACAACAATCGGGCCAAGTGCAGCGCCGGCAAAAAACGAGCAGGAATGCATGGCGAAAGCCAGCGAGCGGGATTCGCCGTTGAGCCCCGCCACTTCAGCCTGAATGCAATTGTGCAGCAGAAAAAAGCCAAAGCCTGAAAGGCCGAACAAGCCTGCCGCGACCGGCCAGGGCAAGCCGAAAAACAAGCCCCACAGGCCCGCCGTGCCGAGCAGGCCACCGCTCGCCATCATGGTGCGGCGGCGCACGTGGCGCAGCACAAACGGCAACGCGAGGGAATAGCAAATGCCGCCGATGCCGAACGAGCCGAGGACGAAACCGGCCTCGCGAGTCGAGCCGAGCTGCGCGGTTTCCAGGAGTTCGGTGATGTAGGGCGTCACGCCATAAAACGACAAACCCTCGAGGCTGACCGTGGCGAAACACAGGATCGCCTTCGGGTTGGCGAAGACGCGGGCGTAACTGGCGCGGGCATCGGCGAAACGGATGTGGCCGACGGGTTTTTGCGCCCGCGCGCTCTCACGAAAGGCTGTCGTCGCGGCGATCGCGGCGCTGACGGCGACCGCCGCAGCGATGGACATGTAGGAGCGCCAGCCGAATTGCACGGCCATGAGGCCGGCAAGCGTTGAGCCAAACACCATGCCGGAGAGACCGGCGATGAGAAACCTGCCGATGGCAAGCTGGCGTTGCGCCGGAGGATAGCGGTCGCTCATCATCGCCATGGTGACCGGCATCACGCCGCCCGCCGCGACGCCGCCAATCAGCCGGAAGCCCAGCAAGGTTTCGAAATTCGGCGCGAGGATGCAGCCGATGACGCTGATGACCAGCACCCAGAGGCAGATGACGAGAATGCGCGCCTTGCCATAGAAATCGCCGAGCGGGCCGAGCACCGGCTGACCCAACGCATAGGGAAATGCGTAAATCGACGAGATCAGCGCTGCGGTAGCGATGGGCACCGAAAAATCGCGGCCAATCTCATTGACCAGCGTATCAATGGAGCGGTTCGACAGGGAGCTCGCGAGACCGCAGAGGATATAGACGAACAGCATTCCACGTAATTTCCGGCTGGTCTCGAAGGGCGCGCCTTTTGTAGCACCGCTGGCGCACGCCGCAACCGCCGCCGCGCCACTCGCGGTCCCGCTTTAAAAAACCGGTGGATTAATGGGGCGGACCAAAAAAATAAAGACCGCGAGCGCAATAAGATAGAGTACCATTCCAACATCTAACGTTCGAGATTTGATTGCGACCTTACTCATGCGGTCATCCGCAAGTTGAGAGCCAATATCATCTCCAGTACTCTTTTTGTACGATTTTAGGCTCGCGATGAGCGAGGCATTTTTCATTCTCTCAAGGAACAAAAGAAACAAAGGGTAAGGTAAGATAAAGTACCAAATTTCAAGACCGAATATTTTGGGCATCCCTAATGTGCGCAGTCCTCCTGATCTATCCACAATTTTTGCATTGACAAATTTTCCCGTGAATTGTAGCGGAGAAATTTTATCATCTGCGTATAAGACTGATAATTTTAGTCCATCTTCCGGATCGAATTGATCGAGCGCCACACGGACAGTTCGGTCACCGACTTGTTCAATAGTCGTTGTCCTCTCGGGAACGTTAGACTTCTGAATTGTCACGTCCAGAATTTTTGCCGTCTTGCTTTCCAAAGCGATTTTTAGAGGTTCCCGCATTACATGCGCCTCGTTTCCGAGCTGGACCGTACCGGAATTCCAAATCACAGCGTCAGCGGCAAATATGTTACTCTTTATAGCGACCCCGTTCTTATCTAGCACTTGCACAGAAGAAAGCTTGCCGCTTTCCGTTAGGACCTGCAACTGATTAGTCAGAATACTAATTTCGCTCGTGCTTTGGCTCCAAAGATAGAGCAGAATCGCTAGCGGAATAGCAAAAACTGTAGAAACGAGGCCAATAATCGCCAGCCAGTGCTCATTTTGCTTGTAAAATTCCTTGGCATTCATAGCTTGGCCCCGGGCTGCACGCCGCAAGTGCGGAGGATACCGTAGTCTGATTGGGGTGCAACCACCGTTCAATTGAAGGGTCTAGGCTCAAGCTGTCCAAGTTCAAGTTGGGCAAGTTTCGTTGTGTGAATCTCAAGGCGTCCAGCCTTCAAATATCATCTGGTCCGCCCACGCCGCCGCCTGTTGCGCCTGAGCGGGCGTGCGTACCGTCCAGGTGAGGACCGGGCGCAGCAGCGCCGCGCGAAAAAAGTTTGGTGTGGAGTGCGGCAAATCGTTGACGCCCCAGGAGAGAAAGTCGGGGCGTGTCGAATTGTAATGCAGGAATTGCGCGAGAGATTGTTTTGCGAGGGGCGCCAAATGCGCCCACTCGTCGTCGGGATCGTCGTAACGGGCTTGTCCGACCATGCCGAGCGGCGTTTTCACAATGCCTAGACGTGCGGCGTTGTCGCGCAGAAAAGCCATGGGCGCGGGGTCAAAGCTTTTGAGCGCCGCAGGGCCGTCATACGCGGCGAGGCATTTTGCGGCGCGTTCAGCGAGGCGAAGGTCGCCATCAAAGCGGCTTTTGATTTCGCAGACGAGCGGCGTGCGGGCGCTGATGATTTGCAGAAACTGCGGCAGGGTCGGGATGGCCTCGTTGCAGCGCTGCAACGTCAAAGCAGCCAGTTCGGCGACGGTTTTTGCGCCGATGTCGCCGGCGCCATCGGTCAGCCGCGCCAGCCCGAAATCATGGAACACCATGGCTTCGCCGTCGGCGCTAAGCTGGATGTCACATTCGATGGCGTAATTTTGCGCAATCGCGGCGCGTGCGGCGGCGCCTGAGTTTTCGACGCGTGTGCGACCGCCGTCATGCAGGCCGCGATGGGCGATGGGCCGGGCGGTTAGCCAATCCGGTGCATTCCCGGGTGTCGTCATGCGCGCACCGCAAACATGGCCTTGATCGCTACTTCGGCCGACATTTGACTCTCCCGATGCGCAGGCGCACGCGAATGTGTGCGTGGGGATAGCGGATTTTGTTTCCATCTTGCCGCAACGCACCATAGTCTGGCCATACTGGCGGTGGAATTGAAAGCGATTCCTGCCGCCCCCGGAGAGTTCGATGATCCCTGCGTTTCCCTTTACCGGCCCGACCCAGGACCAACACCGGCGCTGGCGCCCGGTCAGCCAGCTCGCGTTGTTGCTGGCGGCAGTCGGCGCGTGCGGCAGTCAACTTCGTGCGGAGGAAACGCCAGCGTTTTTGCCGCATCGCGCCATCTACGAACTGACCCTCGCCAAAGCCGGCGGCTCGGGCGCGCCTGCGGCGGCGCGCGGACGCATTGTCTATGAATTCACCGGTTCGGCGTGTGAAGGTTATGTCACCAGCTTCCGTCAGATCACCCAGTTGCAGATGGAGGAGGGCGGCGGTCGCACCACCGACATGCGTTCGAAAACGTATGAGGAAGGCGATGGCTCCGGCTTCGTCTTCAAGACCGAAACATTTATGGACGGCAGCCTGGTCGAGACGCTCGATGGCAAGGCGCAAAAGGCCGCCGATGGCGCCATCGCCGTCAACCTGACGAAGCCCGCATCCGCGAAGGCAGAATTCGCCGGCGGCGCCTTCTTTCCCACCGCGCAAATGCAACTGGTTGTCGCGGCGGCGCGCAAGGGCGAGCATACGACGGAGGCGCCTATTTTCGACGGCTCCGACACCGGCCAGAAAATCTTCGATACCTTGAGCGTCATCGGCGCAAAAGTTGGCGAGCCGCCATCTGAAAAAGTCGCCGCCGACGCAGAAAGTCTGCGCAAGGTGCCGCGCTGGCCTGTCACGGTCAGTTATTTCGATCCGGCCAAACAGGACGGCACGCCCAACTATGTGCTCGGTTTTGATCTCTACGAGAACGGCGTGTCGGGCAAATTGCGCATCGATTATGGCGCCTATGCGCTCAACGGCGAGATGACCCGGTTCGAGGTGTTGCCGGTGAAGGCGTGTGCGAAGTAATCCTAGCAGGCTGCTGAAAAACGCTGGCGCGAAAACCTCGTCCTTCGAGACGGTCCTTTGGACCTCCTCAGGATGAGGTTTCCAAGGCAAATCCAGCGCTTTTGAACCGCAATAATTCCCCAGTAGTCCTCATCCTGAGGAGCCGCGCAGCGGCGTCTCGACGGACGAGGACTGTCCAAGCGTTTTTCAGCAGCCTCCTAGGCCCGATTTGATTGAGGCTGGAGTTAGTCGCCTTCCTCGGCTCGCTCGCCGGCTTGCCGCGCGCCAAACGCAATCCCCTTGACGACAGCCGTTTTACCGAACCTTTCGCGCAGGGCGTCAACGGCTTTCTCCGTGGCTTTCAGGCGCGCCACCCCGGTTTCGACGAGGTCGCCGTGATCGGCGTCGGCGGGTACGCACAGGTCGGTCAAGCCAACACCAATCAGGCGAAAACGCGCGCCGGTCGCCTCGCGAGTCAATAACTCCCGCGCCGCGTCGAAGAT
>JAYTTW010000255.1:0-4654 GCA_043744855.1 Hyphomicrobiales bacterium | reverse complement strand
CCGCATTAGACTTAGGGATCGGCGGGAAGAACGAAGACTATTTTTATATTATGAATAGGAGCGAACACTACATAGATATTTCTGTTCCGGATGTAGTTTCAGTTTTTGCGGCGGATTCGAATGTTGCGCAGATCGTGAAGTTGATCGCTTCTACGACTCAAATGCCTTTCATCTTTCTGCCACCGATGGATTATAAAGAAACTCCTTCGAGGCCGCCTGCGACCGACTTAGTTCCATCTGCGATAGTGATGGATCAGATATTCGGCCCCGGCCCGGAATTCGCTATTTTTGCATCTCTTAGGTCTTCCGGCTCGACGAAGCGGGTTGCTTTGTTGGGTAGATGGGCAAAACACGTTCACCTGTTGTCCGGCACTATCGAGAGGCAGTGGTCAGACACTGTCAGACTATTCGAAGCTGAAGATATGCTTCCGGGCGAATTGCGCAGAAAAAAGATTGTGTCACGTCAGAGCGATGGCGAGGACAAGTTCTTGATATTTGACCAACCACAGGACGTAACTCCCGGTGACTTCGAGCTTTCGATATTTGATGTCGAGATTACATTGATAGTTGACGGCAAAATCGTCGGAACCGATACGAAAAGTTATTCTGCAAGAAATGTAAGAGGGGCAAGGATTTCGGACGTTGCCGGGGTGGCGCAAAACGGCGTTCCCAAAGGATGGAGCAACTAGATTTCCTCCAACCTTGCGTCATCCAATTCCAAGGCTGCTATCGCCGCAAAAAAAACGTTGCCGTAACAGCCTCTCGCGCCAGTTTGTTTGTGATGGAAGCTTTTATTTCCCGCCAACCCTTTGCGTTCAGTCGGGCGGCTAGTTCTTCATATATTAAAACAAAGCCACCGCGCGGCTCTTTCCCGAAGCGGCGCTGGGGTACATATGCTGTCACCAGTCCCGGCGCGCGAAATGGACAGCATGGAAGCTTTTGAATTTGAAGCGGTGTACGGCAACCCTCCCGCAGAACTCGCCGAAGCTCCGCCCGCTGCCTTGCGCCTGTCGCCGCTGACGCCGGGCGCGCAGCAACTGGAAGACATGGCTGCGGCCAGCTGTGGGGATATCCTGATGCTGGCGCCGGCGGGTGCGGTGGAGCGTCGCTACGCGTTGGCGCTGGCGTTACGCGCCATGCGGGGCCGCGCGCGCCTCGTGGCGATGGCGCCAAAGGACAAGGGCGGCGCGCGCATTGCTGCCGAACTGACGGCGCTCGGCTGCGCGGTGGAGGAAACCGCGCGGCGCCACCATCGCATCTGCGTGGCGGGTGCGCCCGGCAATGCCGACGCCATAGCTGCGGCGATTGAGGCGGGGGCGCCACGTTTTGTGGAGAGCCTGGGTCTGTGGTCGCAGCCCGGGGTTTTCAGCTGGGATCGTCTGGACCCCGGCAGCGCGATGTTGTTGGAACATTTGCCTGAACTGAAAGGCAGCGGCGCGGATTTCGGCTGCGGCCTTGGCGTGTTGTCGAAGCGCGTGCTGGCCTCGCCTGCGGTGTCGCGCCTTTTGCTCATCGACATCGACCGCCGCGCCATCGAGACCGCGCGTCGCAATGTCGTCGACAGCAGGGCTGAGTTTGTCTGGGGCGATGTTCGCGAGAACCAGTCCGCCAAACTCGATTTCATCGTCAGCAATCCGCCCTTTCATGATGCCGGCGCCGAAAATCGCACGCTCGGGCAGGCCTTCATTTTGCGCGCCGCTGCTTCGTTGCGCACGGGCGGCGCGTTGTGGATGGTCGCCAACCGGCACATGCCCTACGAGGCGACGCTCAAACCGGCGTTTGCGCGGCTGGAAGTTGTCGCCGACGCGAGCGGCTACAAAATTTTCAGGGCGCAGAAATGAGCCCGCCAAAAAATCTTCGGCTGGACCGCCTGCTCGCCAACCTCGGCTATGGCTCGCGGCGGCAGATGCAGGGGCTGGCGCGCAGCGGCTGCATCCGCCTTGATGGCGCGCCGCTGCACAACATTGAGGGGCGCGTGCCGCTCACCGACGAATTCGCGGCGCGGCTGGATATTGACGGCGAGGCGCTCGATCCGCTGCCCGGCCTCGTGTTGATGCTGCACAAGCCGCTTGGCGTCACCTGCTCGCATAAAGAAGTGGGGCCGCTTGTCTATAGCCTGCTGCCGGAGCGCTGGCGGCGGCGTGACCCGGCGCTTTCCAGCATTGGCCGCCTCGACAAGGAGACTTCGGGCCTGCTGCTGCTGACCGACGATGGCGCCTATCTGCACCAGGTGATTTCGCCGCGTCGGCACATTCCCAAAACGTATCTTGCGCACCTCGCAGACGACTTGCCGCCCGGCGCTGAAAGCGTCTTCGCCAGTGGGACCATGATGTTGGAGGGCGAGGAAAAACCGCTGCTGCCGGCGAGCCTCGAAAGGCTTGGCGCCCGCGAGGCGCGGCTAATCATCACCGAAGGGCGCTATCACCAGGTGCGCCGCATGTTCGCGACGCTGGGCGCTGAGGTGACCGCCTTGCATCGCGAGAGCATCGGCGGCTTGCAACTACCTGACGATCTCGCCGCCGGGCAGTTTCGCCGTCTCGACGCTGCGGAGCGCGAAAAAGTGCTTAACAGGCTGCTGAAAAATCTGGCGTGAAAACCTCGTCCTTCGAGACGGTCCTTCGGACCTCGTCAGGATGAGGTTTCCAAGGCAAATTCAGCGCATTTGAACCGCATAACTTTCCCAATAGACCTCATCCTGAGGAGCCGCGTAGCGGCGTCTCGAAGGACGAGGGCGGTCCACGCGTTTTAAAGCTCCAGCTTGAACAGATTGATGGCGTTGTCGCGCGTCAGCCGCCGGCGCTTTTCTTCATCAAGGCCGGCGAGATGATATTCGACGTTTTCACGTGAGTGCGGAAACGTCATGTTGAAGTGCGGATAATCGTTGGACCACATGCAGTTCTTGTCGCCCCAATAGGGCAGCGCGCGGGTCCCGGCGTAATCCTCCAGAAACGTGCCGAACACATGCTCGTCGAAGATTTCGCTGGGGCGGCGCTTGATGGGAAGATTGTCGACGTTGCGGAAGCGCTCGAAATAGTAATCCCATTGTTGCAGGATGAAGGGCAGCCAGCCGATTTCGCTTTCCGCCAGCAGCAGCCGCAAATTCGGGTAACGATCAAACGCGCCGGAAAAAATGAAATCGAAAAGCGTGTTGCAGCTATCGTCCTGTTTTTTGTTGGTGGCGTTGCGGATGCGCTCGATGCCAACCACCTTGGGCGCGTGCTTGGTGTAGGAATGGCCGGTCAATATATGACAAATGACGGGCTGGCCCGCCTCCGCCGCCGCCGCCCACAAGGGATCATAATGCGCTGACGTGAAGGGCAGGCGCGGGTCGGGCACCTGCCACAACATGGCGCCCTTGAGGCCCATGTCGTGACCGCGCTGCATCTCCTTGATGCCGGCCTTGATGTCGTAGGTCGACACGCACGGCACACCATACAAACGCTTCGCGTCGGCCTTGCAGAAGTTGGCGATCCAGTCGTTGTAGAGTTTGAAGGATTGCTGCTGCGTCTCGATGTCGTCGATGCCGAACAGCGCCATGCCATAGTTTGGAAACAGGATTTCCGCCTCGACGCCATCGGTCTCCTGATCGGCGAGACGCAGATGCGGGTCGGTGGCGCCGGGCGGGCAATGGCGAAACGGCACTTTCGGCAGGTTGTCGCGCAGGCGCGTCGGCAACTCGTGCCAGAGTTCGTCGGGCTCCATGACATGCGCGTCGGTCGAAATCATTTTCGGCATTCGCGCCGCAGCTTCGGGCGACAATCTTGTGCCGGTCAAAGTGCGGCGCGGCATCGCCGCCGACTGCATGTCCGAGAGGCCAGCGAACCGCACGTCCGCTTCAAAAGTTTCCGCCATGGATGTGCTCCTGCGTCGGGGGGTGTGTGGGTTGGCGCCATGATGGCATGAAAGGCGCGGGATTGGCAGCGGCACGTTCGTGGGCAGGGGCTCGCGATGGCTCCCGGAGTACCTGCGGCTCCGGCAATGACGCTAATTCGCTTTTAGCCCAGCACGTCCCCTCAGGTCATCACTAAGTGGATAAATTTCGGAGTTTCGACGGGCGATTTCATTTTCGTATAGAGATTTTTTTCTTTGCTTTGGCGGGCCTCGCATTGCACACCGGTTCGCCAGCTATTTGATGTCCGTTACGTTCGATGCAATCGATAGGACTAGTTGCACAAAAATTATTTCCCCCATGGTCTGGATGGCATATCACGCCGGCTTGCGCAGTGTTCGCAGCTGCAAACCAAAGAATTACGCCGATATAGGGAATTAAAAAACATTTCATCGATATTTCCCCCCAAAAAAATCTCTAAATATTCAATACCCATGGCGTGTTGCGGTCAAGCCCGAGCATGGCTGTGCGAACCTGTGGATGCGCGATGTGGAACCGGCGATCCCTAGCGCGTCATCCCAATCATTAAACGTTGCGCCGCTGCATCTTATCTGTGCGGGCCTCTAAGAATTTCAATATGCCAACACCTTCTCGAAGCCCCACAAATATGATCGCATGCTCGCCTGCTGGCTGGCATCGGTTCTCGACGGAGGTGACGGCGATGCCTGAGAGTCTATCCGGAAACATTACGCTGGGTTGCATAACTTTCTCAACATGAGCCGGATGGAGGACAAACGCAGGAATGCGAGGGCTTTCTGATTGAAG
>JAYTTW010000254.1:0-4657 GCA_043744855.1 Hyphomicrobiales bacterium | reverse complement strand
GTCGTCGAGGCTTGCAAACGTGTCGGCGCGGATGAATTCGTGTTGGCAATTCACGCCGCCGACATCCTTCGAGATCACACCACACAATTGAAAGCGACCGGCCTCCTGATAGGGCGTGGCGCGAATGGTAAAACCGTTGTGCTCCAGCAGTTTCGCGACGGCAGGTGTGGGCGCCTGCTTCGCGCCGCGCAGGGTGAAGAGGTTTTTGAGGAAGGACATGATTTGCTCACGGATTGGCGTCGGGATAGCACTGATATACCAGCAGCGGCATTGAATCGCTGCCACGTAACTCTACTCCCGGGAGCCTCAAGCGTGGTAAAAAAGACGGTTGCCGATGCCGTTTCGACATTCGGCGCCATCGTAAAAACCAAACTCACCAGCGTCTCCATAAGCGGCGCACCCGAAGACCAGTTGCGCGCGCCGCTCGAAACATTGATCCGGGAACTCGCGGAAATTGGCGGCCTGCCCGAAGGCGCCGTCAACCTGATCGGCGAAACCACCTTGTCCGCCCTCAAGATACGACCTGATTATGCGGTCGAGATCAACAAGGCCCTGACTGGCTTCATCGAAGTCAAGGCGCCCGGCAAGGGCGCGGACCCGCGCAAGTTTGCCGACAAGCATGACAAGGAACAATGGACGAAACTCAAAGCTCTGCCCAATCTTGTTTTTACCGATGGAAATGCCTTCAGCCTGTGGCGCGATGGCGTTTTGCAGGGGAAGATCGTTCATTTCGAGACGGATATTGAAACAGCGGGCGCCAAACTTGAACCGCCATCCGGCCTGTCGTCGCTCCTCGAAGATTTTCTGTCATGGAAGCCGATTGTCCCGAAGACGGCCAGACAATTGGCGCAGGTCGTCGCCCGCCTTTGCCGCCTGCTGCGCGATGAAGTCATCGAGCAAATGGAACAGGGCAACGCCGGCCTGAAAGGGCTCGCCAACGACTGGCGCTCGCTGCTGTTTCCCAATGCCGACGATGCCCAGTTCGCCGACGGCTACGCGCAGGCGGTCACTTTCGGCCTGCTCATCGCACGTGCGCACGATATCGACCTGAAGGAGGGCATCGGCATTGCGGCGCTGCACCTCAAGAAATCCAATTCGCTGATCGGCACGGCGCTCGGCCTTTTGACCGAAAGCGGCGAGACTCAAGAGGCGCTGAAAACCTCGCTTGGCACCTTGCGGCGCGTACTCAACGAGGTGAACTGGCATACGCTCAGCAAGGACAAGGCCGACGCTTGGCTGTATTTCTACGAGGATTTTCTCGAAGTCTACGACAACAAGCTGCGCAAACTCACGGGCTCCTACTACACCCCGCCCGAAGTCGTCGAGGCCATGACGCGACTGGTGGACGAAGCCCTGCGCGGGCCGCTGTTTGAACGCGCTGCGGGCCTTGCGTCGAGCGATGTCACCATCGCCGATCCCGCCGTCGGCACAGGTACATTTTTGCTCGGCGTGTTGCGGAAGATCGCCGCGAATATCGAAGCCGATCAGGGCGCGGGCGCGGTACCCGGCGCCTTGACGGCGGCGGCGAAAAGATTGTTCGGTTTCGAATTGCAGTTCGGCCCCTTCGCGGTGGCGCAATTGCGCGTGCTGGCGGAAATGCAGGCGCTGACAAAAAACAATACGGGCGCGACGCCCGAGGTCAATCTGTTCATCACCGACACGCTCGGCAATCCCTTCGTCGAAGAAGAGCAATTGCCGCAGATTGTCGAGGCGGTGGCGCGCTCACGGCGCGAAGCGAACAAGGTGAAACGCGGGCAGCCGATTACGGTGGTGATCGGCAATCCGCCGTATAAGGAAAAGGCCGAGGGACGCGGAGGCTGGATTGAGACGGGATCGGACGGCAGGCCGGCGCCGCTGAACCGCTGGAAAGCGCCGCCCGAATGGAAGATGGGCGCCCACGGCAAACATCTTAAAAATCTTTACGTCTATTTCTGGCGTTGGGCGACGCTCAAGGTCTTCGGCTCAGGAATTGCCGACGCAACGCAATTGAAAGAAAAAGATGAGGAAGGGCTTATCTGTTTCATCACGGTTGCAGGCTTTCTCAATGGTCCAGGTTTTGAGAAAATGCGTGACGACTTGCGCCGCACCTGTTCCGCCATCTGGATCATCGATTGCTCTCCTGAAGGTCACCAGCCAGATGTGCCGACGCGAATTTTTCAGGGCGTGCAGCAGCCTGTCTGCATCGTGCTTGCAGCGAAGAAGCTGGGGAAGGACGTTAAGGTATCTGCCAACGTTAGGTATCGCGCGTTGCCCGAGGCGAAGCGGGGGGAGAAATTTACGGCGCTGGAAGCGATTTCGCTGTTCGACGCGGATTGGCGGGATTGCTCGGCAGAATGGCGCGCGCCATTTTTACCGCAGGCGGTAGGATTTTGGCGGACACTCCCATCACTTAAAAGCTTTTTCATTTACAATGGTCTCGGCACTATGCCGGGCCGAACATGGATCATAGCAGCAGATATTGGGTCTTTGGAAAATCGCTGGGATCGACTCGTCAAGGAGAACAATCCTGCTGCGCAAGAGGAATTATTCCGACCTCATCCGAAGGGAGATAAAACCTCGAAAAAGGCTGCAAAGAGTGGATTTCCTGGACATGAGTTTCGGACGCACTCCGTTGCAAGCGACAAGGCAAGCGTCATCACACCGGTACGATACGCGTTTCGTTCTTTTGATCGGCAGTGGGTCATTCCGGATAATCGCCTGATCAATCGGCCAAACCCAAACTTGTGGAACGCGCATTCCTCAAAGCAAATTTTCATCACAGCGCCGGACCGTTCTTCGCCGGACATCGGCCCCTCTCTTACAATCGCATCGTGTATCGTCGATCACGACCACTACCACGGTCGCGGCGGTCGCGTTTACCCCCTCTGGGCCAACGCGCAGGCAACACAATGTAATTTCCGTCAGCAGGCGCTCGATCTGCTCTCGAAAGCCTATGGCACGCCGGTCTCGGCGGAAGACCTTCTCGCCTATATCGCCGCCGTTATGGCGCATCCCGCTTTCACCGCGAGATTCCAGAAAGACCTCGTTCGCCCCGGCCTGCGCCTGCCGCTGACGGCGGATGCAAAATTATTCGACGAGGCGGTGAAAATCGGTCGTGAGGTCGTCTGGCTGCATTGCTATGGCGAGCGTTTCGTCGATGCGAAAGCCGGGCGCCCGAAGGGCCCGCCACGCTTGCAGACCAAGGCCCCGTCCATCCCCGCCGACGGCGCGATCCCGCCTGCGCCCGAGCCGCTGCCGAACACAATGACCCACGATGCCGCGAAGAGCCGCCTGCATGTCGGCAAGGGCTATATCGACAATGTCACCGCAGAAATGTGGAACTACGAAGTTTCGGGCAAGCAGACCTTGTGGCAATGGTTCAGCTATCGCCGCCTCGACCGGACAAAACCCGTTATCGGCGACCGCCGCCCGCCCTCGCCGCTGGAGAAAATCCAGCCGCACGGGTGGCTCGCCGAATACACGACCGACCTGCTTGACTTGCTGAACGTGCTCGGCCGCGTGATTGCCCTGCATCCCGCGCAAGCCGGTGTGCTGGAGGCGATATGCGCGGGCGCCAGGATCGACACCGACGCCCTGCGTGCGGCGGGCCTCGTCGAGACGCCGTCCGGGCCGGGCGGGATCGCGGCGGACGGGGGCGATACGAACGGGGGCGAGACGGGCGATGAATGAGCTGTCGATAATTCCGGATGTGCCTCGCGCGCCGCGCCGCCGGGGTTTAAGATACGCACTGCATCACACATCGTGACTTCCATGCGCCAACCCGATCTCTTCGACCCACCCCCGCAGGACGACCTCTTTGATGAGGATCGCCCAGAGAAGCAATATGTCGCAGATCCGGAAAAGGTGCGCATGGAATTGCTTGCCGTCCTCGCGCAAGCCAAGGCGGCGCAGACAATGCCGTGGACGCGCGAAAAACTACGTTATCACCAGACGGTGTTTCCGCAGATGAGCCGCTGGCTGCCGGACGAGGAAGCCGCGCAACTCTGCTTCCAGTTCGAAACCGAACTGAAGCGCTTGATGGCCGCCTGAGACGGCCTCAATTATCCAGAAAGCTCCGCAGCTTGCGGGACCGTGACGGGTGCTTCAACTTGCGCAGCGCCTTCGCCTCGATCTGGCGGATGCAAACCAAACCTACTCAGCGGCGGCGTTCGCTGACAACAGTCCCGCTTTTTCCATTTCCAAATAGAGATTGATGGCGTCGACATCGTAGCCATTTGGCCAGCTTGGCACGCCAAATGAGATGAACACCTTATCGAACAATGATTTGTCGCGAAGCGGCTCAACCATTGGACCGCCTTCGGCGATCATGTCCACATAATCCCGAATCCCCTCGAAACCATCTGAAAATTGCAGCCACAATCGATATCCATCCAGCGGCTGAAGCTTGACGACCTTGACCATTTTGATCATTCCTCATCAGCTCCCTGAACGACGTTCAGCGAAATTCCGCTTCGACAGCGCTCCCAATTGACTAATAACTCCTGCTGGTGGCGTAGCGTCCATTCCTTGAGCACGCGCCTTGACCCGGGTGGCATTTGGCCTTCGATCAACTCGCCTGTTTGTATTGCGAAGAGTCCTTCGAAGCCCTGATAGTACGCATGGAAATGCGCTGGCGGATGGTCTCTCCAGTACATCTGGACAACGATGCCGAAGAAAA
>JAYTTW010000253.1:0-18549 GCA_043744855.1 Hyphomicrobiales bacterium | reverse complement strand
TCCTGAGGAGCCGCGCAGCGGCGTCTCGAAGGACGAGCGCTGTCCACGCGTTTTTCAGCAGCCTGCTAAAGGAGTTTCTGCCGGATCGCCCTTGCCGTTCAGCCGTAATAACCAAATGACTACGCACAAGACGCCCCCGGGGCCGCTCCCTGCGCTTGTCGCCGGCTGGTTAAAACGGCTACACTCAGCCTAAGTGGTTGTCGCGGCGGTTCGCCGGGCGGACAACTGGAGGGTTTTGCGGGTGCCTGTTTCTGACGCGGCTGGCGAAGGCGCGCCGGCCCCTCTACTGTCGTACGGGGCGCACGCCTCCGGCGGGTCGGGCTACTCCCGCCATGGCGGCGCAACCTACGCAGCCCTCGATCTCGGCACCAACAATTGTCGCCTGCTCGTCGCGCGACCGGCGCACGAGGGTTTTCGTATCGTCGACGCATTCTCGCGCATTGTGCGGCTCGGTGAAGGGCTGTCGCAAAGCGGGCGGCTGGCCGAAGCCGCCATGCTGCGGACGCTCGATGCCCTCGACATCTGCCGCGACAAGATGGAAGCGCGTGGCGTAACCCGGGCGCGCCTGATCGCCACGGAAGCTTGCCGCGCCGCCGCCAACGGGCGCGATTTTCTGGCGAGGGTTCTGCACGATATCGGCCTCGAACTCGAAATCGTTGATCGCGAAACCGAAGCGCATCTGGCAGCGCAGGGTTGCTCTGCGCTTGCCGACCGCCAGGCGAAAGCCATCGTCCTCTTCGACATCGGCGGCGGCTCTTCAGAAATTGTCTGGCTGGCTGGCGCGCCGACGGGGCAGGGCGGCGATCTGCGGGCTCGCGTGCGTCACTGGGCCTCGCTGCCCCTTGGCGTCGTCACGCTCGCCGAACGGTTTGGCGGTTTCGAGGTCTCCGGCGATGTCTACGAGCGCATGGTGGCGTTCGTCATGGAAGCGCTCGGCGACTTCATCGCGCGCACGCGGGACCAACAACGTTGCGAGCGTTTCCATCTGCTGGGCACGTCCGGCACGGTCACCACAATCGCCGGCATACATCTCGGCCTGGCGCGCTACGACCGGCGCCGCGTCGACGGCCTCTGGATGGATGGCGCCGACGTCCGGTCGTCCATCGCAACGCTGCAAAACATGACCTATGCCGAGCGCGTCGCCAACGGCTGCATCGGTGCCGAGCGCGCCGATCTGGTGTTGGCGGGGTGCGCCATCTTCGACGCCATATGGCGGGCGTTTCCGGCGCAGCGCGTGCGCATCGCCGACCGTGGATTGCGCGAGGGCTTGCTTATGCAGATGATGAGCGCCGACAATGTCTGGGCGCGCTCGGGTGGCTCACACGGCGGCGCACGGTGAGCCCGCCCAAAGGCGCCAGTGGACGCGAGGGCGGGCGCGGCCTCAAAGTGCAGGTCAAGAGCGCCGGCAAGCGCACCCTTTCCTCGAAACTCTGGCTGGAGCGACAACTCAACGATCCCTACGTCGCCCAGGCCAAGCGCGATGGCTGGCGCTCTCGCGCCGTCTATAAACTCATCGAAATCGACGAGCGCTACAAACTGCTCGCGCCCTCGCAGAAGATTATCGATCTCGGTGCGGCGCCCGGCGGTTGGGCGCAGTATGCAGCAAAGCAGACCGGCGCGGCGCAGGGCCGGGGCCGTGTTATCGGCATCGATCTGTTGCCGATCGAGAGCATTCCCGGCGTCGATTTCGCGATCATGGATTTTCACGACGCCGACGCGCCGCAACGCCTGCGCGCCATGCTGGCGGGGCGGGCGGACGGCGTCATGTCGGACATGGCGGCCAACGCCACCGGGCATCGCAAGACCGATCATCTCAAGATCGTGGCCCTCGCCGAACTTGCCATTGAGTTCGCCCGCGAAGTTCTGGCCCCCGGCGGGTTTTTCATCGCGAAAGTTTTGCAAGGCGGCACTGAAAACTCGCTGCTCGCCGATCTCAAACGCGATTTCGCCAGCGTGCGCCACGTCAAGCCTAGGGCGAGCCGTGCCGGGTCGGCAGAACTCTACGTCCTCGCCACCGGTTTTCGCGGGACCGGCGCGGCATCGCCAACCGGCTTGAGGGACGCGTAGCCCGCCAGCGCCGCCTGACGCGCTGCGGCATGATCGACGATCGGCGCCGGATAGGTTTTGCCAAGCTCGACGCCGGCTTGCTTCAGGATATCCGCAGGCGCCGCGAACGGCTTGTGTACGTACGCGTCCGGCATGTCAGCCAGTTCAGGGCACCAGCGCCGCACATACGCGCCGTGTGGATCGAATTTTTCGCCCTGGAGGACCGGGTTGAAAATCCGGAAGTAAGGCGCCGCGTCCGCGCCGCTGCCGGTCACCCACTGCCAGCTCGCCGAATTGCTGGCGAGGTCGGCGTCGACAAGCGTATCCCAGAACCAGCGCTCGCCGGCTCGCCAGTCGATCCGCAGATGCTTGGTCAAAAAACTCGCGGCGCACATACGCACCCGATTGTGCATGAAGCCGGTCTGCCAGAGCTCCCGCATTCCCGCATCGACAATCGGATAGCCGGTGCGCCCGGCGCTCCAGGCGTCAAAATCCGCAGCGCTCGTGCGCCAGGGATAGTCATCGAACGTGGGCTTCCAGTTTGCTTCAGGCAAGCCCGGAAAGTGGTAGAGCAAGTGGTAGGAAAATTCGCGCCAACCCACTTCGCTCAGAAATTTCGAGGCGTCCTCGGTTGGCGCTGCGCCGGCGTCCATGGCGTGCTGCGTGCGCGCCCAAATCTGACGCGGCGATATTTCACCAAAATGCAGCGCCGCCGACAGTCTCGACGTGGTTTCGCGATCGGGCCGATTGCGGTGCTCTCCATAGCTGCGCAATTGCGTATCGAGAAATTTCTCCAGTCGCTTTTGCGCGGCGCTTTCGCCTGATGTCCAGAGTTTCTCCCAGCCCGCCGCCCAGTTGGGTTTTTTTGGCGTCAGATTGAACTGCGCGAGATCGCCACGCGCCGCGTCCGGCAGGCTCAACTGGAATTTCGGCGCAGGGATTGGCGCCGGCGTTTGGCGTCCGCGGCAAGCCCGCCAGAATGGCGTGAAAACCTTGTAGGGCCCGCCCGATTGCGTCAGTACATCCCACGGTTCGTGCAGCAGAGAGGCATTAAAAGTTTTGACTTCGATCCCGTCGCTTTCAAGTCGGGCTTTCAGTTTTGTGTCGCGGGCGATGCTGGAGGGTTCATAGAGGCGATTCCACGCGACCGCATCAGCGCCTGTCTCGCGCACGGCGAGCTGCAGGATTTCATCGGCGTCGCCCTGTTCGATCCACAGGCCGCCAAGCGATTTCTTCAATGCCTCAAGCGAATGGTGCAGCCACCAGCGCGACGCCGCGCCGGGCGCCCATGTCTGGCCCGGCGCCAACGCCTCGCCTTGTGCCGGCAGAATGTAGATCGGCACGACGGTTCCGCGCGCCGCCGCCCACGCCAGCGCCGGATTATCCGAAAGCCGCAAATCCTGTCGAAACCACACCAGTGTTTTCATCTAAATCGTGTCCGTGAACGGGAAACAGCTTCCGTACCTAACACTGCAAGACGCCTCTTGTAGCGAGGGTGCAGGTGATATACATTTTATCCAGCGAAGAATGGGTGGAGCGGGAGAAGAAGCATGGCACAGGCATCGCTTCGCGCAGCTACGGTCTCTGTTCTGCTGTGGATTTGCGGCAGCGCTTCGGCGCAGGAGGCCAGGCAAGAGACCGGGCAGACAGCTGAGCAGGATCGCTTCGGCGCTGTCCATTTCGCGACATCTTGCAATGAAACGGCGCAACGTCGCTTTGATCGCGCCATTCGTTTTCAACATTCATTCTGGTATGCGCCGGCCCGGCAGGTTTTCGAGGAGGCGGCGCAGGCGGATGACAAATGCGGCATTGCGTGGTGGGGCGCGGCGCTTTCCCTGCTGTCCAATCCGCACGGTCCCATCCCCGCAGCGAACCTGGCGCCCGGTCTCGCCGCCATCGAAAAGGCCAAACAAACCGGCGCCGGCAGCGCGCGCGAACGCGATTACATCGACGCCCTCGCCAACATGTACGTCGATTATCCCAACCTCGATCATCGCACGCGCCTGCAAAAATATCTCTCCGCGATGCAGACGCTGGCGGCCAAATACCGCAACGACGATGAAGCGCAGATTTTCTACGCCATCACGCTCAACACATCAGCCTCGCCGCAAGACAAGACCTACGCACAGCAGTTGAAGGGCGCGGCGATCCTTGAGCCAATCTGGAAGCGCCAGCCGCAGCATCCGGGCATCGCCCACTATCTCATCCACCTCTACGATTATCCCGCCATCGCCGCGCAGGGCCTGCCCGCAGCGCAGAAATACGCCTCGATTGCGCCGGGCGCGCCGCACGCCCTGCACATGCCCTCGCATATTTTCACGCGCGTCGGTTATTGGAAGGAATCGATCGCCACCAACACGGCCTCCGCCAAGGCGGCGCGGGAGGGCAAGGATTACGGCGAGCAGATGCACGCCACCGATTACATGGTGTACGCCTATTTGCAGCTCGCCGACGATGACAACGCCCGCCGCGCCATCGCTGAACAGAGTGAAATCTTCGAGCGCACAAAAGCCGTCAACACAGTGGGCGCCGGCGCCTATGCCCTCGCCGCAAGTCCGGCGCGATACGCGGTCGAACGCGGCGACTGGCGCGCCGCCGCGCAGTTGCCGCTGCATGAAAGCCCGGTGCGCAACGCCGACGCGATGACCCATTTCGCCCGCGCTCTGGGCGCCGCGCGATCCCTCAATGTCGAGGCAGCCGCCATCGACATCGCGGCGCTTCGCAAGATCAGCGGCGAGTTGCGCGCCGCGCGCGACGCTTATTGGCCAGGGATTATCGACATCCAGGCCGATGTCGCCAACGCCTGGGTGACCTACGCGCGAGGCGACAAGGCGGCGGCGCTCGCCGCCATGTCAGCCGCCGCCGACGCTGAGGACAAGACGGAAAAGGCGCCGGTTACGCCGGGACCGCTGGCTCCGGCGCGCGAGTTGCTTGGCGACATGCTGCTGGATGCAGGAAGACCGCGCGAAGCGCTCGCGGCGTTCGAGGCGGTGCAGGTAAAAGAGCCAAACCGCTTCAACGCCTATGCTGGCGCCGCACGCGCCGCCGAGCAAACCGGCGACACGGAAAAAGCCCGCATGGCCTTCCGCAAAGTTGTCGAACTCGCCGGCGCCTCGTCGACAGATCGGGGCGTGTTGCGCACGGCGCGCGAGTGGCTTGCCAAGTGAGACCCGCCAGGTGAGGCGCGATTTTCTGCGCTACTTTTGCGGCCTTGCGCTCATCGCCGCGTTTGTCGCGGTGGGCGTGCATGCATGGCTCGGCGAGCCGCAATCACACCGGGTTGTCGGCACGAGCCCGGCGCCGCCGCCAGGCTGGACGCCAATCGAGTGGCCGTTTCTCAATGACGCCTTTGGCAAGGGACAATCGTTCGCCTGCGCGCGCGAAATTTGCGGCGCGCCGATCCGGGTGACGTTTCGCGCCAAAATCGGTTTTTGCAATTGCGCCACGGGCGTGTCCGACGATGCGGAACTCGAACGCATCGGCGATGTCGGCATGATCGATGTGGTCAACGCACCGCTTGGCGAGGGCGCCCCGATCGCGGTGGGAAACATGGCCGGCCGCGCCCGCCCTTACGCCGCCGGACGACGCGAGGCGGCGCAGCGCCTGCTGTCCCTGGCCTTCAACGAAAGATGCGATGTCATCGTCGCCATCGCGCAGGCGCCCAACGTCGCGCCGGCAGACATTGAAGCGCAAACCCTGCGTTTCCTCAACTCGCCGTACGTGTTGCGCTGGGCGACGATAACGCTCGGTCTTTGACCCCAAAGCGTTGCCTTACTCGCCGATCTTGCCGGCGATTTCGCGAATGTCAGCGGGCGTCGCAATAAGGTTTGCGATCCTGCCAGCGATTTTCTCGCCAGAGACATAATCTGGGGTCAGCTTTTGCCGCTCGGCGTCCGCGCGCAACTGGGGATCATGGATCGCGCCGCGACAGGCGTCGCGCAATGCCGCTGCTCTGTGTGGAGGCGTGCCCGGCAGCGCCAGCACCTCCAAAACCCGCACCCGCCATTTGCACCGACGCGCCAGCATGATATGAACCGCCGCCAACCCGTCCTTGCGCCCTGCGTCGGCAACAGCCGAAAGCTTCTGGCGAAAACCCGCATCTGGAGTTGGTCATGCCATCCATGGAGACGAGCCGATTCGCCGACGCATGGACGTTCGATGATGTGCTGCTGCGGCCCGGCCATTCGCACGTCATGCCCAGTGAAGTCGATCTGCGGTCGCGACTGACCCGCACGATTGCGCTCAACATTCCCATTATTTCGTCGGCAATGGACACGGTAACCGAGGCGCGACTGGCGATCGCCATGGCGCAAGCTGGCGGCCTCGGAGTTATCCACCGCAATCTTGAGCCGGCCGAGCAGGCGGAAGAGGTCCGCAAGGTCAAGCGCTATGAAAGCGGCATGGTAGTGAACCCCATCACCATGCACCCCGATGAAACCCTTGCCGAGGCGCTGGCGCTGATGAAGCGTCACTCCATTTCAGGCATCCCCGTCGTTGAACGCGGCGCCAACGGCTTGCCCTCAAAACTCTGCGGTATCGTGACCAATCGCGACGTGCGCTTCGCCGAAACTCCCGGCCAGCCTGTCTCAGAATTGATGACCAAGAAGCTGGTCACCGTGCGGGAAGGCGTCGGCAAGGAAGAAGCGCGGCGGCTGCTGCATCATCATCGCATCGAAAAGCTGCTGGTTGTCGATGACGATTTCCGCTGTGTCGGCCTTATCACGGTCAAGGATATCGAGAAGGCCACGGCGTATCCCCACGCCTGCAAGGATGCGGCGGGCCGCCTGCGTGTGGCCGCCGCCTCGACGGTTGGCGACAAGGGTTATGATCGCGCCATGCTGCTGATGGACGCCGGTGTCGACTGCATTGTCATCGACACCGCGCACGGCCACTCGCAATCGGTGCTTGATCAAGTGACCCGCATCAAGCGCGTTTCCAACGCCGTTTCGATCATCGCCGGCAACATCGCCACCGGCGACGGCGCCCGCGCGCTCATCGACGCCGGCGCGGACGCCATCAAGGTCGGCATCGGGCCAGGGTCGATCTGCACGACGCGCATTGTCGCGGGTGTCGGCGTGCCGCAATTGACGGCGATCCTCGAAGCCGCTGAGGTTGCACGTCGTCACGACATTCCGGTGATCGCCGACGGCGGCATCAAATTTTCGGGCGATCTCGCGAAAGCCATCGCCGCCGGCGCCGATTGCGCCATGATTGGTTCGCTGCTCGCCGGCACCGACGAGAGTCCGGGCGAAGTTTTTCTGTTTCAGGGTCGTAGTTACAAATCCTATCGCGGCATGGGTTCGGTCGGCGCGATGGCGCGCGGCTCGGCCGACCGCTACTTCCAGCAGGATATCAAAGACACTCTGAAGCTGGTGCCGGAAGGCATCGAGGGGCAGGTGCCTTATAAAGGGCCGGTCAGCGCGGTCCTGCATCAGCTGGCTGGCGGTCTTCGCGCCGCCATGGGCTATGTTGGCGGAGCGACCATCCCGCAGCTGCAGGAGCGGGCGCAATTCGTCCGCATATCGAGCGCCGGTCTGCGCGAAAGCCACGTCCACGATGTGTCTGTCGTGCGCGAGGCGCCGAATTATCCGATGGGCGGCGGGTAGGGGGCGAGCGGCGTTTATAATTCAGATTGTCGGATCGGCCGCCGATCTGGGTTTGGATACGCCGCTTCAACATTCGTGCAAATTTAACACGCGGTGTTAGATTTGCATGGAAAACTGGCCTTTATCCATGTCTCTCGCCAACCTCCGCTTTACACTAGCGGATCAGCCTGATTTCGACGCCGACATTCGCGTCCGCCCAGACGCGGTCGGCGGTCAGGACGGGTTTTCCAGCGCTCTTGCCAAGCGCGAGACACGCCCGGTCACCTAATGACAGCCCGTGTTTTCGTGTTGCGTCGTGCAGCAAAGCCGTCTCACGCGCCTGCGCCAGATCGAAAGGCGCAATATCAAACCCTAACCTTGTGATTTTGACACAAGCGGCGTCCGCATCGTCGCCGCGCTCCACGAGCTTGCAGGCGACCTCGGCCAGATTGACGGCTGAAACCGAGGCATTGCCGATCACCCGGCTCACCTGCTCCGAACCCGGCTCGGAAAATAGCAACGCAAGCACTGCCGAAGCGTCCAGCACCACGCCGGTCACTTGCGGAGCCGTGAAGCCTTCGCGAATTCTTCAGCTTCGCGCGCGGCTTCGCGTCGCCTGTCGGAAATCAGGTCATCCACGACGCTGGTTCCTGGCCTGGCAAGCGCCATGCATTCAGCTTGCAGCCTTCGCACAACGCTTGCCTGGCTTTCCAGCGTCAGCACCCCATCATCGAGCGAAACCATGATTCTATCGCCGTCGGTGAGACCCATGGCATCGCGCATGGTTACCGGAATGACAAAGCGCCCAGCTTTTCCCAACGTGACATATTCGAATGCGGCATCCCTCGGAGCGAATGTCGTCTGGTTTGCTTCTGCGAAACCTGGGGGTTGAGCAGCCATGGGATGAGCAGCCAAGGGATGAGAAGCCACGGGATGAGAAGCCACGGGATGAGAAGCCATTGTGACCTCCGGATAAAACTTGGGCGTAACATGATATATGTCAATTTTTCAAACATGGCAATTTATAAAAAATGGCGCCAAATAATTTTGGGCGCACTTTTAGCGCTTGAGCTTGACCCGCACCGCGTCCCGGCACCATTTTAACGCATGAACCCTGCCGCCGTCCTCGCCCCAGTCTTCGTTTTGATCGCCATGACCTTCGGCCTGCTCTATTGGCAGGGCAGGGTGCGCATCGCGACCTTGCGGGCGCGTGAAACCGCGATGCACGATATCGCTCTGGGCCAGGCAAACTGGCCGCCGCGCGCCACCCAGATCAACCGCGCCTACCAGAACCAGCTTGAATTGCCAGTGCTGTTCTATGTCCTGGTAGCGCTGGTCCTCGCCACCGGGCGCCAGACGGCGATATTCGTGGTTCTGGAATGGCTTTTCGTCGCCAGCCGCCTCGTCCATGCCTATGTGCATACAACCACGAATTTCGTTCTTCACCGTTTCCGCGCCTTTGCGCTCGGCATGGCGCTGCTTGGCGCCGCGTGGCTTTATTTTGCTTTTGAAGTGCTGCGCGCCGCCTGAAACTACGGTTGTTGCGCCCTGGTATCCACCATCGGAAGAAAGTGAGTCACGCAGTGACGCGCTTTCTGGAGATGATAAGTGGATACTTCAACAAAAACGACGTACCCGGAATCTCTGATTCCGGGTACTCGGCAATCCGTCAAGCAATCGCTCCTTGCTTCCAAAGCCTGTTCGTGAAACGCACGGCGCAAAGCACCGGCCTTGAGGCCGGGCGTAAAACTCCTCGTTTCCCAGCTTGCTCAGGTTTCCATGACTCCCTCCGCACGCCTTTCCGCCGCCGTCGAAATACTTGCGCAAATGGAGACGCAACACCGGCCCGCCTCCCTCGCGCTCAAGGACTGGGGCCTGGCGCACCGCTTTGCCGGCTCCGGCGACCGTGCCGCCATCGCTACCCTCATATTCGACGCCATGCGCCGCCGCGCCAGTGCAGCCTGGATCATGGGCGAGGAGACGCCGCGCGGCATTTTGCTGGGCGCGCTTCGTTGCGCCAGAAATTTGACGCCTGACGCCATTGCCGCCCTCTGCGATGGCCAACGTTTCGCCCCGGCGCCGCTCAGCGATGCCGAACGACAGCGCTTGGCCACAGCCGATCTGACGCAAGCGCCAGACGCCGTTCGCGGCGATTATCCCGAATGGCTCGCCGCCTCTTTCGCCGCCGCCTTTGGCGCCCGCGCCGTCGAGGCCGGGATGGCGCTCGCCGAACGCGCGCCGCTCGATTTGCGCGCCAACACCCTGAAGTCGACGCGCGACGCGGCGCTCAACCAAATTGCCCACCTCGACCCCAAGCCGACCGCGCTCTCGCCATGGGGCTTGCGGATCGGCATCGGACCCGACGGCCGCGGCCCGCCATTGCAGGCCGAGCCGGCCTACGTGAAGGGCCTCGTCGAGGTGCAGGACGAAGGCTCGCAACTCGCGGCTTTGTTATGCGGCGCAGAGCCCGGCCAGCAGGTGCTCGATCTCTGCGCCGGCGGTGGCGGCAAGGCGCTGGCGCTCGCCGCGATGATGGAAAACACCGGCCAGATTTTCGCCACCGACGCCGATGGCCGTCGCCTGACGCCGGCCATCGCCCGGCTCGAACGCGCCGGCGCCCGCAACGTGCAAATCCGCGCGCCGCGCGGCAAGGCCGACATACTCTCCGATCTCAAAAACCACTGCGACCTCGTGCTGGTCGACGCGCCTTGCACGGGAACGGGATCGTGGCGACGCAATCCCGACGCCAAGTGGCGCACCCGCCCCGCCGCACTCGAACTGCGCCAGCGCGAGCAGCGCGACGCGCTGGCCAGCGCCGCCGCGTGCGTCAAAAAAGGCGGCGCGCTCGCCTACATCACCTGTTCGGTGCTGCGCGAGGAAAACGAGGATCAGGTCCACGCGTTCCTCGAAGCGCATCCCGACTATCTGCCGCGCGACGCTGCCCACATGGCGCGCAAGGCCGGCGTTGGCGGGCTCGCCGATCACGCCTCAAACTTCGGACCCGGCATCCGGCTGGCGCCCCACACCAGCGGCACTGACGGGTTTTACGTCTGCGTGCTGGTGCGCGCCTGAGCCGTATCGCGAAGGCGTCCATAAAGCCCGAAGCCCTCGCGTTTCTGGGCCTGGTTTTGATCCGGCCAATTCTGCGAAAACTTGGTTTTTGTGCGTAGGCTGTCCGTCACATGAGTGGCCGGTGGCAGCAGTCGGTGCTGGCCCGCCGGTTTCTAGCGGCGTGAGAGGAACAATCGTCCACGCGCCCGGATGGCATTCGCTAGAGGCTTGCTGTTATCCCCTTACGGCCTTTTCGGAACCGGCTTGCGAACGACAGGCCTGACAAACAGCCTATTGAAGTCCGGCTTTTTAACCACCGGCTTAGTGACGACCGGCTTGAACGGGACGGGTTTGACACCGCACGGCGGCGCCGCGCACTTACCCTTGAATTCTGGCGGTGGGGGATTTGGTTTTGGTTTGAACAGACCGGGCGGAGTATTGCCGGGTCCCAGCCGGATCGTTTTTTCTTGAGCTTGCGCAGTAATTGTAAGTGCGAACAAACTCAGTGCGATTATGGCAAACTTCATCTGTTACCCCTTCGCTAAATTTCTATTGGCGCCATCAAGTATAAAAAAAAGCCGTAGGATGTCAAACAATCGAATTAGGTCTTAAACTCATAACCACGCAACCCTACGCGCTCCGATGCGAGGCGCAGGGCGGCCATGCAGTTTTCGGCGGGTTTTATGTCTGCGTGCTAGTGCGCGGCTGAGCCGCGTCGCGAAGGCGTCCATACAGCCCTATAGCGAGCGCCAGCAGCAGACAGATCGCCGGCCCGGTGTGGGTGGTGCGATTATAACGTCGGCTCTGGGCCGTCCATCAAATGAATGACCGGCGGGACAGTTCGTGCTGGTCCGCCGGTCTTTAGAGGGGTGGGAAAAACAATCGACCACGCCCGGTTAGAGGTCGGTGCTCGCCGTTTCCCCCTTTCCGCCTACATGGAATGGGCGGTTAGGAAGGCCGAGGGCGAACCGGTCTATGAATTACCGGCCTATGGTGAATTACCGGCTTATGGTGAACCGGTTTCCCCGGCACGAACTGGACAGGTTTGACACCGCACGGCAGCACCGTGCACTTACCCTTGAATTCTGCCGGAGGCGGATTTGGTTTCGGTTTAAACAGGCCTGGCGGAGTATTGCCCGGTCCGAGAGTGATCCTTCTTTCTTGAGCTTGCGCACTAACGGTAAGCGCCACCAAACTCAGCGCCATCACGGCAAATTTCATCTGTTAATCCTCCTGTAGACTTGTATCGACACCGCCAAGATCAATAAAAAGCGCTACGTTGTCAACCAGTTCGTAAATTTCTAACCACGCAAGTATACGGGGCTTTATGGGAAGAGCAGGGTGGCCTTGAAGTTTTTGGCGGGTTTTATGGCTGCGTGCTGGTGCGCGGCTGAGCCGCATCGCGGACGCGTCCATACAGCCCTGCCGCGAGCGCCAGCAGCAGACATAGCGCCGGGGCGGTGTTTGGGTAGCGCGAATAAAACGTCGGCTCCAGCGCCCCCGGCAACGCCGCGTCGAGCACCTCGTCGCGCCCGGGTTTGCCCATGGCGACAATACGACCACGAGCGTCGATCACCGCTGACGCCCCTACGTTGGAAACCCGCAGCATCGGCAAGCCCTGCTCGATGGCGCGCAAACGCGATTGGGCAAAATGCTGGGCCAGGCCGGGACCGTCAGAAATCCATGCGTCACTGGAGGGATTGAGGATGAGCGATGCCCGTGGCGCGCCGACAAGCGGCGCGACCGAAGCCGGAAACTCCGCTTCATAGCAGACCGCGACGATGGCCTCGCCGATGTCAGGAATATCAAGGCCGCTTCGCCTCGGCGCCGGGGTGAAACCATTGGGCAGCGAGGACAGCGACGCTACCGGCAGCCAGCCAAGCCACTCGGCCCACGGTACGTACTCGCCAAACGGCACTAGCCGGAACTTGTCATAGACGCTGCGCATGACGCCGTCGCCGTCAATGGTTTCGACCGAATTGTGGAATTGCACCAGCCCGTCCGGCGTCTCCGGTTGCGCCGGTACAAAGCGCGATGCGCCGGTGGTCAGCAGGCGACCGGGGCCAAGCAAGCCGGCAATGCGCGCGAGCATGTCGGGCTCGGCGTCGAGGACGAGTGGAAAGGCATTTTCCGGCCAGAACAGGTGGGTGAAGGCGGGGCGCCCCGGCGCAGCCTCGCGCGCCGACAGCGCCAGGTAGCGGTCGAGGATGGCGGGAGCGTCTTCGACGCCGAACGGCGCATCATGGCCAATCGCGGTTTGCAGCAGACGCAGGTGGACGTCGGCGCGCTCAGGCGGCGGCTGTTGGAGCAGCCCCAGATCGCTCCAGGCAATCAGCCCGGCAAGTCCGAGCGCAATCGCCACGCCGGGCCGCCGTGCGGCGGGCGCGCCATCGGCATCCCGCAGCATGGCCGGCAGGGCGAAGATGGCGACCGCCAGCGCGCTGAGGCCGTAAAGCCCGACGACGGAGGCCGGCTGCGCCAGCCAGAGGTGGGAGCCCAGCCCCAATCCCAACGTGTTGCACGGAAAATTGTAAAGCATCTCGCCGCGAATCCAGTCCGCCGCCGCCAGCGCGAAAACCAGCGCCCCCAGTCGCTCAACCCCGCGCGACCAGAGCAGCGACGCCAGCCCGAACGCTGCCGCTATCGACAGGGCGAGACCGGCAGGCGCGGCGAGGGAGGCTATTGGCGCCATCCACCAGTAGGCGTGTCCGGCATGCAGGAATGGCAGTCCCAGCCACCACAGGCTGCCCAGAAAATAGCCGAAGCCCAGCCAGAAGCCGCTTTGGACGGAGCCTAGAAAAGCTGGGAGAGGGGCGTTTCGCATCCCCTTGGAAAAGCCGTGGCGGTCGAGGTGGCGAACCGCGACCCAGAGCGTGGTGAATAACGCCGGAAAAAAGTAGAAGGGGGCGAAAGCCAGACCGCCACATGCGCCGCCAGCAAAAGCGCCCAGCGGCGAAGAAATCATCCGGCGGGGTTTCCGCTGCATCGTGCGCCTGGAGATTGCAGCCGGAAAGGGGGGAGAACAATCGATTTTGTCGTGATCGCAAGTCCTTGCCGGGCGTTCCCGACGAAATCCGTTTTGAAGCCCAACTGCGCTCTAGTCAAGGCTTGCCAATGGCGCAAGTTGCAGGTTCAAGCGGAAAAGCCCGCCACTGTGCTCATGCGCGGCGGAAGCTAACGGGTCCGCTGAGAAAGGGACCCGTGAGGTGTACCGTGTTGCGAACCAGGTTAGCGCCGACGTGATTTGCGGCTATCGCTGTGGCTTGAAGCCGCCCCCGTCTTGGCCAATTAACTTTTGACCTCTAACAAGGCTGGCGCTGTCATTCGATAATACCTTCGCATTGTTATTCGGTATCTGCTTTACCTGCTGCCGCTGCTGCTGCTGTTGGGGAGGAGGGCTACCGCCCGCCAGCGCCGCCTCGATAAGGAAAGGCGAAAACGCAAGAACTCCAACGAGAATACGTAGCATGGCAAGTCCCTCCAGTAAGCGCCGACCTGGCGTTGCTTGCAGAAACGGCTGCAACCCGTCGTTAAGCTGACACATGCCGCAGCGTCGACACCGGACCCACGAAATCGGCTCTCAATTATGCCCGTAATTGAACAGGTAATACATCGCCGAACCGGATTGACGATGCAGCGGATTGTTGCGCTGGCCAAATTCGTAGTCGCCGGATACTGGCGTACACGGATTGATCAGCGACGCGCGACAACTCAGAACCACCGAGGTCTGCCGCGCCATGGCGCCGAGCGAGGCGGGCACGCAGGCGCCAGAAAAAGTTCGACCTTCCGGGCAAAACGCAGCGACGGGTGCGGCGGCGGGCGCGTTGCGTCGCGGCGACTGGGCCTGCGCCGGCGCCAGCATGGCGGCAAGCGCCAAACCAATCGCTGCGGCCCCTAAAAACTTGATCATGTTTTCCCCCTTAGAACGAAACGGTGCCGCCGCCGGCGAGCAGCAGGCCATGACGGGAAACCTGCGGAACGCCAGTCGCGATAATCGACGAATTTTCAATCGAGCGGATATACTCCGCACGCACATTGATGGATGTGCCGGGGAACAGCTCGTAAGCGGCCTGTCCGCCAACGCTGTAACGCGTCTTCCCCGGAACAAAGTTGAAGTTGGTGAAATTGTAGGAATTTTTGTCGCGATACAGGATGCTGGCGGTAGGCCCGAACGACAGCGCCCCCATTTTGTAAGTGCCCTCGACACCAAGACGATAGACGTTGCCGTTGGAATTCAGCGCCTCGGTCATCAACCGGTTGGCGACAAAGTTGAACGCCTGGTTGCGATTGTTGTGCACATAGGAGCCGGTGACTTTCCCCGAAAGCTCTTCGGTGAACGTGTAGCCGACAAACCCGTTGACGCCAAAGCTGAGACCGGGCTTCACATTTGCAAAGCCGTTATTCGCGATAGTGCCAGAACGCGTCAACAATGTCGCAAGCTGCGCCGCCCATGGGCCATCGCCATAAGTGAACGACGCGCTCAATGTAGCCAGATTTCCGGGATTCGTCTGGGTCGTCGTCTGCGGGACGGCCGGGAAAAAACCTTCCGTCTGGTAGTTGCCGCGCGACGTGAAGCCGGCTGACAACGTCATCATCATCGTCGTCGAGAACGCTAAATTGGTGCCGATCGTCACGCCTTTGTTGAAACCTTCGCCGTAGGTGGGTACGTCGACAAAGTCGGGATCGAGACGCGGCGAAAACGGGTAATTCAACAAGGTCGCCTTGCCGGTCGGCAGGTTGAGGTTGAGCGACACGAACGGTTGAAAGCCGGGAATGCCGAGGTAGGTCATCGTTGCGGACAGCAACGTGTCTGTCGCGGTCGATACCGAGCCTTGCGCGCCAAGGGTAGTTTGCTTGGCGTTAACATAGCCGCCGCGGATGACGCCCTCAAATTTGAACTCAGGCATTGTACCCACGAGGCTCAGACTGAGCGGCATATAGATTTGATGCCCGCCGCCGGGCATGGCGAGAAACTTCGGGTCGCCGCGCGTTCCGCTGTAGGTGAAATAGCGGAGTTCTGAATTGAAGGAAGTAATCCATGTCCTGTCCGCCGACGCTTGTTCTGTCGACATGGGAGCCAGATCCGCCGCAGACGCGCCGCCCGCGCACAGCAGGGCCGCACCGAGAATTCCAGAGCCAAGGACTCGCAACAAAATAAACCCCCACTTCTCGTCGTCAGATCGCATTCCGGCTGTCTGACGACCCTTCGACGTTCGGCACAAATATTAACGTGTTGTCAGGCTTACGAATTGCTGATTGAGGCGTCAAGGTGTCTTTTTGAATTCCGACAGTGTAATTTGGCAACACTTAGTCGATAAGCCCCAGTTGGGCGGCGCACGTGACTCCGTGCAGCGCTTGCGAAATCAACCCTTGGCTTGCGCCTTTACCCACATGTCGCGCAAACCAACGGTGCGGTTGAACACTGGCGCACCAGGTGTACTCGTGGTGTCGAGACAAAAGTAACCCTGCCGCTCGAACTGCACGACTTCGCCGGCCGGCAAGTCCGCCAGGGCCGGTTCGATTTTGGCGTTGGCAAGTACAACCAGCGAATTCGGGTTCAAATCCTTCTCATAGTCGCCGCCTGCGCCGGGCGAGGGGCTGGCGAACAGATGCTCGAAAAGACGCACCTCCGCATTGACAGCGTCGCGCGCGCCAACCCAGTGCAACGTCGCTTGTACTTTGCGTCCGTCCGGCGAATTGCCGCCGCGCGAGGCAGGATCGTAAGTGCAGCGCAATTCAACGACTTCCCCCGCGGCGTCTTTCACGACCTCGCGGCAAGTGACGAAATAGGCGTAACGCAGGCGCACTTCCTTGCCCGGCGAAAGACGATAGAATTTCTTTGCCGCCACCTCCATGAAATCATCGCGTTCGACGTAGATTTCGCGCCCGAATGTCACCTGGCGCGACCCCCGCGTGGCGTCGTCGGGATGGTTTATCGCGTCGAGTTGCTCGAATTGTCCCTGCGGATAATTTTCGATGACGATTTTAAGCGGACGCAACACCGCCATTCGCCGCGACGCCACCCCGTTCAGATGCTCGCGAACAGCGAAATCGAGCATCGCGTAGTCGACCGTGCTGTTGGCTTTGGCGACGCCGATGCGCTTGCAGAACTCACGCAACGCCTGCGGCGGCACACCGCGCCGGCGCAAGCCCGCGAGAGTCGGCATGCGCGGATCGTCCCACCCCGTCACCAATCCCTTGCGAACCAGTTCAGTGAGGATGCGTTTTGACAGCAGGGTGTAGGTTAGGTTGAGCCGCGCGAACTCGTATTGTCGGGGCCGCGCCGGAACTGGCAGATGGTTGAGGAACCATTCGTAAAGCGGACGATGATCTTCAAATTCCAGCGTGCAGATGGAGTGCGTCACCGCTTCGATGGCGTCGGACTGGCCGTGCGCAAAATCGTAGCTGGGATAGATTTTCCATTTGTCGAGCGTGCGCGGATGCGTCGCGTCAAGCACACGATAGAGGGTGGGATCGCGCAGATTGATATTGCCCGAGGCCATGTCGATCTTGGCCCGCAGCACGCACGCGCCCGGTGCGAATTCACCCTCGCGCATGCGCCGGAAAAGCGCCAGATTTTCAGCCGGGGTGCGGTCGCGGAACGGCGAATCCTTTCCCGGCTCGGTCAGCGTGCCGCGATGGCTCCGCATTTCCTCGGCGTTTTGGTCATCGACATAGGCTTTGCCAGCTTCGATGAGATGTTGCGCCCAGGCGTAGAGTTGATCGAAATAATCCGAGGCGTGGTGCAAGTGCTCGCCCCAGGAAAAGCCAAGCCAGCGAACGTCGGCCTCAATGGCGTCAATGTATTCCTGGGCTTCCTTCGCCGGATTGGTGTCGTCGAAGCGCAGATGACAACGACCGCCAAATTCCTCGGCGATGCCAAAATTCAGGCATATGGATTTTGCATGGCCGATATGCAGGTAACCGTTGGGTTCGGGCGGGAACCGCGTCACAACGGCGCCATGGCGACCGGCTTCGAGGTCGGCGGCGACGATTTCGCGAATGAAATCGCGGCCCGTCGCGGAGGGCGTTTCTGCTTCGGCCATTGGCTTGTTTCCCGCATCAAGTGCAATCCCCGCCAACAAGCAGGGATGCCGCCGGTCCATAGCAACTCGCGGGCGCTTCGGAAAGTTGGGTCGCCGGATGGTTTTTGGCGGGTCTGGTGTTGGTGGGAGGCTTTGTGAACGCCTTTGTTGTTGAATTTGCCGTCCGCCTCTGGCAGACAGCCGCCATCCACTCTCCCCAGAAGGAAAGCAATGCCGGTATTCAAGGGTGAAAGCTATCAGGATCGCCAGTCGGCGGTCGTGGAAGCCAAAAAACTGTTGTTGGAAAAATTCAAGCAACGCCCGCCAGCCGATGATCCCGCCGTCGTGGCGCGCGAGGCCGAGCGCCGCGCCATCGTCGAGGCGCGGGAAAAGCGCGCCACGGAGCGCGAGATCGAGCGAAAGGCGCGCGAGGCCGAGGCCGCCGCCCGCCACACCGCCGAGGCGGCGTCGCGCGCCGAGGCCGAGCGCCAGGCCGAACAGGCGCGGCTGGAACAGGCCCGCGCCGAGGCTGAGCTCGCGGCCATCGCCGAGGCCGAGGCCATCGAACAGAAGGCGACCGAAGAAACCGCCAAGAAGGCCGAGCGCGACGCCCGCTACGCCGCCCGCAAGGCGCGCAAGATCGAGCGCAAAAAGCAGCCCGAACGCATGTGGTGAGGCGGCGCAGAGGCCGCCGCCACGTCGCAGGCTGGGCTACGGGAATGGCTGCTGCAAGCGCGGTCGACGTCGCCGGGTGCGTCCTCCAGGGTCGGTCAACACCGGCTTGAAGAGGAGCCGCAAACCCATGGCAAATCCACCGCTTCTCGCGACCGCCACGTTTGACG
>JAYTTW010000252.1:0-4747 GCA_043744855.1 Hyphomicrobiales bacterium | reverse complement strand
CGCCGACCTTGTTGTCGCCAAAGCTTCGCACCTGGCCGCCGCCGATCGGTTGAATGCCGATGGCGTTGCCCGATATCAGCGAGCCGCCGACGCGGACAGCCGCGCCGCCTGCGCCGCCGGCAGCCGTGCCATTGGCCTGCAGCCCGGGGCCGAAGTTGCCGCTGATCTGGCTGTTGTGAATCGAGACTGTCGCCTGGGAAGCGCCGGGGTTGGTGAAGGCGGCAACGCCAACAGCCGTATTGCCCGCCACCAGGCTGTCCTGAATGTTGATGTTGACGCCGTTGGCGGTGTTGCCGCCGTTGGCGATGATGCCGATGCCGTTATTCAACATCCGCACCCTGCTGAGATGCACATTCGCGGCGCCGCCAGCCGCCGGCTGGATAACAATCCCCCCTGGCGATGTGCCTGTGGTGTTATCATGGATCACGCTGTCGGTTACAATAAGCTGCGCGACGTTTGTCGGCTGGAAGTCGATGCCCATGTTGAAACCGCGAATGCTGGTGTTGCGCACCTGCACCACGCCCGCCTGAATGACTTTGATGCCGTCGAGGCTGGTTCCGAGTCCATCGATATTGAGCCCGCTGAGAATGACTGTATCGGTGGCGGCCGCGTTCACAATCACAGCATTGGTTCCGGAAACGAGAAGGCCGCCCTGAAAACCGTCGCAAATAATCATCAATGACTTGGTGATGGTCACCCCGCCAAACCCGCCCGGATCGAGGCAGTTGATTTCGCCGGCGGCGGCGGTTTTGGAAATAGCGCCGGCAAAGGTCTTGCAGGGCGCAGTGCGGCTGCAGGGATTGGCGTCGTCGCCGACGCCGGAGACCCAGGTGCGCGTCGCCTGGGCGCTGGCGGGCGAGGCGCCGAGCGCCATCAGGCCCAAGCAGATCGTAACGATGGAAGAAAGAAGTCTGCTCATGTTGGCTCCTTCGCGATGCGAATTTGCAGAGAATTTCGCAAGATTCGCAGTCAATTCTCCAAATGTCGATATCAGGACATCGCGCAAAGCCATGCTTTTGGCAAGTTTGCAATTGCGAGGCAGAAAGTTAAGGGATGCGCCTCACGTTTTTGGGCACAATGCATGTAATCTGCACGCCGTCATAGCCTGCAGGTTCGCCGGCGCGATTCCCCGCGCCGGCGGCTTCGCGAGGCAATCGCCTATTTCAACAGATCCGAGCCGCTAAACACTTCGCTGCCGCCATTGCCGTTGACCTGATTGTTGCCGTAGCTGCGAACCTGGCCTTGGCCAAGCCCGCTGATGCCCGCGATATTCGCCGAAATTGTCGAACCCCCGACCCGCACAATCGCACTGCCTGCGCCGGACGCAGACGCGCCGTTGGCGGCAATCCCGGTGGCGAGGTTGCCGCTGATTAGCGTGCCGGCGATCATCATGGCGATGGGCGCCGCGCCGGCGGGCGAAAACGCAGATATTCCGTTGTTTACGCTAGCGGTGATCAGGCTGTCCTGAATATTGACATTGATGCCGGTTGTGCTGCTCGCGCCATTAACGTTGACGCCGATGAAATTGCCTTCCAGCCGCACGCGGCTGAGATGCACGTTCGCCGCGCCGCCCGCTGGCGGCAAGACATTGATTCCGCCGCCGCTCGCGGTTCCATTTTCGGCTATCAAACTGTCCGATACGATCAACTGGGCGCTGGACGTCGGCACGAAATTGATGCCGGTGCCCATCCCGCCAATTCTGGTGTTTTTCACATGGACCTTGCTGGCCTGGATGATGTTGATCCCGCTCAGTGCTCCGGTTCCCTGAATATCCAGACCGAAGATGGTAACAATGGCTCCAGCCCCGTTGACGGTGATGCCGTTGGTGCCGGCTGCCAGCACCCCGCCGATAGCGCCCTCACAATATAATGTTATAGATTTGGTGATGGTCACCGCGCCAAACCCGCCCGGATCAAGGCAATTGATTTCGCCGCCAGTGGCGGTTTTGGAAATGGCGCCGGCAAAAGTCTTGCAAGGCGCAGTGCGGCTGCAGGGATTAACGTCGTCGCCTACGCCGGAGACCCAGGTGCGCGTCTGGGCGCTGGCGGGGGCAGCCAGCAGTGCGGTAAATCCGAAGGCTGTGAGTGCGTAAAATAGCTTTGACATGCTTTCCTCCTCAATTGTCAGAGAGTTTGAGTGTCAGAGAGTTTGCGAATTAGCCAATAGTCCAGATTTTTTTATGGAGTTGGCTGCATTTTGCCCGTTAAATCTGCTCGAAAATTGACAGGGAATCAAGTCTTGAATCGCATACGTGATTTTTGAGTGCTATTCAGTGATTTGACTGAATCGGTCGTTGCGGTCTGCCGATCGGACCTGCCGGGATATCGCCCGTTTCAGAGCGACGCGGCCTGCGTCCGCCTCGATGCCAGAATTACACGGGAGATAATTCCGGCATCGTGTCGAACCAGCAATAGCAATGAAATATCAGGTATATCGCTCGACGGATCCTCTTTGCTTTGCTCCGCGTCTGGCCCGATGCAAAGAACGATCTGGGGTAAGTGCGGACCCTTCCTCAACGCCAGCCATTCCGTTGCACGGCTAACGGAACCCGCTGTTCCCCGGGAAACAGGTTGGTTCGCGATGTGCCAAAACACACATTGCAAGCAACAAATGTGATGTGCCCGACCCGCCCGCTCAGCCATTGACCTTGGTGACGGAATTCGATTCAACGGGCCGGCTGGTTGAACATTCGGCGTTGCGGTAGCCCCGGGCGCCACACATCAGGGGCAGAGAGCCAGAATGAATCGCGTCGAATATAGTTTGGCCATCGGCCGGTTCCTGTTTGCGTCTGGCGCACTGGCGGCTGGACTGGCGACTGCCGCCGCGCAATCAACGCCGTTCTACGCAGGCAAAAACATCAACATGCTGGTCGGCGTACAGGTGGGCGGCACCACCGACACAATGGCGCGCGGCGCGGCCCAGCACCTGAAGAAATACATTCCCGGCGCGCCCGGTTTCGTCGTGCAGAACATGACCGGCGCCGGCACCAACACGGTGTTCAATTATTTTGTCGAACGCACGCAGCCTGACGGGCTGACGATTGTCTATTCTTCCTACCAGTCGCTGGCGCAGGCGCTTGGCGATCCCAGTCTGCGGGCGCGTTTTGAGGATTTCGAATTTCTGGGCGGCGGCAGCGACACACGCGTCGGGTACGTCCGATCCGACATTGTGCCAGGCGGCATCAAAAAGCCGGCCGACATCATGAAGGCGACAAACGTCATCACCGGCACCTACAGCAATACTGATTTTGAAGGCATGCAGTCGAAGCTCGCGCTGGAAGTGCTCGGCCTCCCCTACAAGGCGATAGTCGGCTATCGCGGCGGCGCCGATATTTTTCTGGCCCTGCAACGCAACGAACTGAACTTTCACGGCACCGGCCTTGGTTCGTACCGCACCCGCAACGCCGCTTTCATCCGCGCTGGCGAGGGCATGGGCTTGTTTTACTACGCCACAGTCGCCCCCGATGGTAGGTTCGAGACCAACAAGGCAGTGCCAGACATGCCGGCCTTTCCCGATCTCTACAAGGAGATTCACGGCAAGGCTCCATCCGGCCCGACCTGGGACGCGCTGAACTGGCTGGTGTCGCAGACGAGCGAACTCTCCTATGCGGCTTTTGCCCCGAAGGGCACGCCCAAAGAAATTGTTGCGATCTTGCGCAAGGCCTTCGAGCAGGTGTCAAAAGACCCCGACTACAATGCGCAAATGATGGCGGCGAGCGGCTTGCCATTTCACTTCGTCAGCGTTGAACGCGGGCAAGCCATCATCCGCTCGCTGACCGAGGTGTCGCCGGCGGTGATTGAATCGCTGAAGGCGACGATGGCGCGATGACGGGCTTCGGACAAGGTTTTTGCGCACTTTTATTTCAACTGCCCAAGTCAACCGCCCTGTCTCGGGCTCGAATTACAATAGACCATGAAAGTCGCTCATGACTTCGTCCAAACCGCCCGTCATCGCCGAAATCCTCGCCGACTTTCTGGTCGCGACGAAGGCGAAATCTCTCCCTGCCAGCACGCTCGAAATCTGCCGCAAACTCTTTCTTGACGTTGCTGGCCTGTGCGTCGCGGCTCGCGGCGAGGATTACATTCTCGCCACGCTCGCCTCCACGGAGCCTGGAATCTGCACCGCGCTTGGCCATGCAAACGCGCTGGACCCGTTCAGCGCCGCGCTGGTCAACGGCACTGCCGCGCATGGCGAAGACTACGATGACACGTTTGAAGGCGGCCCCGTGCATTCCGGCGCCGTGATCATTCCCGCCGTCATGGCGGCGTGCGAGCGCGAGGGCCTTGGCGGCGAACGTTTTCTGATTGGCGTGGCGACGGGATGCGAATTGCTCTGCCGGCTTAGTCTGGTTACTCCGAAGGCCATTCACAAGGCAGGGTTTCATCCGACAGCCGTGTTCGGCTGCATGGCGGCGGCAGGCGCGGTGGCCGCGACGCTCGGCCTCAACAAGGCGCAAACCGTTTCAGCGCTCGGCATCGCCGGCAGCATGGCCTCGGGCATCATCGAATATCTCGCCGAAGGCGCCTCGACCAAGCGTATGCACGCCGGCTGGGCGGCGCAATCGGGCCTGCGCGCAGCGCTGATGGCGCGCGGCGGGTTCTCCGGCCCGCGCACGGTGTTTGAAGGCGCGCACGGGTTTTTTTACGCATTCGCGCCATCGGTGAAGCCGGACTTCGAGCCGCTGCTCGACCGGCTCGGCCAGAATTGGCTGATCGACGACATCGCTTTCAAACCCTACGCATGCGGA
>JAYTTW010000251.1:0-4776 GCA_043744855.1 Hyphomicrobiales bacterium | reverse complement strand
GGCAAGGCTCATGGCGGCGCTCCGAATCAAACCGCCACACTGAATCACGCAAAACACAATCCGTTAATCGCCGTTAACTTAAGTTCGTGGCCCTGCGTCCGCAGCGCCGGTTTTGTCAGCAAAGCCGCAAAACGGCAAGCGCCTGCCGTAGCCAAGGCTTCCTACGGCTGGCGCAATGGCTTGCAGGTAATTTTCCTGGCTCGAAAGCGCGGCAAACCCCGCGTCGAGCGGATTTCCGATGACGGCGCCAACCCCGAGGATTGGCTCGATATCGCGGCGTGCGGCCTCTGCAAGCTGCGGCAGGCGAACGACGGCGCAATTCATGGCGCAAATCGTGCGTCCTGTGCTAGCCAGTCGCACCCGTCACGCCTCAACCGGAGTCGCTCCAGTGAACGACGTTTTCATCTGCGACTACGTTCGCACCCCGATCGGGCGTTTCGGCGGCGCATTGGCGAGCCTGCGCACAGATGATCTTGCCGCCCTGCCCCTACGCGAACTGCTAACGCGCCACCCCGCACTCAAAGACTCGATCGACGAAGTTTATTACGGCTGCGCCAATCAGGCCGGTGAGGACAACCGCAACGTGGCGCGAATGGCGATGTTGCTGGCAGGCCTCACGGCAACCGTCCCCGCCCTGACCGTCAATCGCCTTTGCGCGTCTGGCATGGACGCCATTGCCGCCGCGGCGCGCGCCATCAAGGCCGGCGAGATTGATCTCGCCATCGCCGGCGGCGTTGAATCCATGACCCGCGCTCCCTTCGTCATGGCCAAGGCAGAGGCGGCGTTTCAGCGCAGCAACGAGATTTTCGACACCACGATAGGCTGGCGCTTCGTCAACCCGAAAATGAAGCAGATGTACGGCGTCGATCCCATGCCGGAAACCGCGCAGAATGTCGCCGATGCCTACGGCGTTTCGCGCGAGGATCAGGATGCGTTCGCCTGGCGCTCCCAACAACGCGCCGCTGCCGCCGTGAAGCGGGGCGTGTTTGAACGTGAAATGATGGCGGTGGAAATTCGCGACCGCAAGGGCGTGGTGAGCCATTTCACCGCTGACGAACATGCGCGCCCCGAGACAACCACCGCCATGCTGTCGAAGCTGGCGCCCATCGTGCGCCCTGACGGCAGCGTCACAGCAGGCAACTCGTCCGGCGTCAACGACGGCGCCGCAGCGCTGCTGCTGGCCTCGCGGCAAGCCCTCGAGAAGCACGGACTGACGCCTTTGGCTCGCGTGCTGGGTATGGCTTCGGCCGGCGTGGCTCCGCGCCTCATGGGCATGGGGCCGACGCCCGCCGTCAGAAAACTGCTGTCTCGCATCCATGTCGATGTTGAAGCGTTCGATGTGATCGAATTGAACGAAGCTTTCGCCGCCCAGGCGCTGGCTTGTCTGCGCGAAATAGGCCTTGCCGATGACGCCGCGCATGTGAACCCCAACGGCGGCGCCATTGCGCTTGGCCATCCCTTGGGCATGTCGGGCGCGCGCATCGTGGGAACAGCAACGCTGGAACTGGCTCGGCGCAGCGCTCGCTATGGGCTCGCGACCCTGTGCGTCGGCGTCGGCCAGGGAGTAGCGCTCGCCATTGAGCGCGTTTGAATCAGGCAACGGCGCAGGGCTTGCCTATACGGACATGTGCTTGCGCACATCCGCCTCGATCATCGAGGCCCGGTCGCCGGAGAGCACGACAGCGCCGCGATCCAGGACAAAGAAATCGTCTGCAAGATCGCGCGCGAACTCGAAATATTGTTCGACCAGGAGAACCGCGATATCGCCCTTGCCTCGCAAATAATCGATGGCCCGCCCGATATCCTTGATAACAGAGGGTTGGATGCCTTCCGTCGGCTCGTCCAGCACAAGCAATCGGGGCCGCGTCACCAAGGCGCGGCCGATGGCGAGCTGCTGCTGCTGACCGCCCGAGAGATCGCCGCCACGACGGCCCATCATGTCTTTGAGCACGGGAAAAAGATCGAAAATCTCCTCGGGAATAAATTGCTCGGCGCGTTGCAGGGGGGCAAACCCGGTTTGCAGATTTTCGCGCACGCTGAGTAACGGAAAAATTTCACGCCCCTGGGGCACATACGCGACGCCCCGGCGCGCCCGTTGATGCGGCGCCAGTCGTGTAATGTCCTCCCCCGCCCAGCGAATGGCGCCGGCGGCGACGGGCTGGTGCCCGACGATGGCGCGCAGCAATGATGTCTTGCCAACTCCGTTGCGCCCCAGAACGCAGGTCACCTTGCCCGGCGAAGCCTGCAATGAGACGCCGCGCAAAGCCTGGGCCGCGCCATAAAACAAATCGATGGTTTCGACGCTCAGCATGTCAGCGCCCCAGGTACACGTCGATGACGCGCGGATCGGCGCTCACACTGTCAATTGAACCTTCCGCCAGCACGGAGCCCTCGTGCAAAACGCTGACTTTCACTCCGAGATCCCGCACGAAATTCATGTCATGCTCGACCACGATGATGGAATGACCCTTGGCGATCTCGCGCAGCAATTCGGCGGTTTGCGCCGTCTCTGCATCGGTCATGCCGGCAACCGGTTCATCGACGAGAAGCACCTTGGGATCTTGCGCGAGCAACATGCCGATCTCCAACCACTGCTTTTGCCCGTGCGACAGATCGGCTGCCGGGCGACTGCGATGGTCGCCCATGCGGGTGATCTCAAGAATACTGCCAATCCGCTGCGTTTGTTCACGGGACGCGGCGGCGAACAAGGTGGCGAACGGCGATCTCGGCGCCTTCAGCGCAAGCAAGAGATTGTCGAAGACGGTGTGCCCCTCGAATACGGTTGGCTTCTGGAATTTGCGCCCGATGCCGAGTTCGGCGATGGCGACTTCGTCGAGCTTTGTCAGGTCAATCGAGCCGTTGAACAAAACCTCGCCTTCGTCAGGTCGCGTTTTGCCCGTGATGACATCCATCATCGTGGTCTTTCCGGCGCCGTTGGGTCCGATGATCGCGCGCATCTCGCCGTGACCGAGCGTTAACGAGAGGCCTCGCAAGGCTTTGTAACCGTCAAAGCTGACACTCACCCCGTCGAGATAAAGGGCGGAGTTGCTGAACGGGGCGGCGCCAATCGGGAGAACCACGTCGTTACTCCGCCGCCGGGACAGGCGCCAGCGAGGCATCGCCGCGAGACGACGGCGGCTTGCGCTTCGGCTGTATCCAGTCCGCCACAGTTCCCAGCACCCCCTTCGGCAAAAACAGGGTGACGAGAATGAAAATCAACCCTAGCGCGAACAGCCAGAATTCAGGCAACGCGCCGGTGAACCAGGTTTTCAGAAAATTGACCAGCACCGCTCCAAGCGCTGCGCCAACCAGGGTCCCACGTCCACCGATTGCGACCCAAATGACCGCCTCAATGGAATTGGCTGGCGCAAATTCACCGGGGTTGATGATGCCAACCTGCGGCACATAAAGCGCACCCGCAACGCCGGCCATCATCGCCGATACCACGAACACAAAAAGCTTGTAGCTCTCAACCCGGTAACCGAGGAAACGCGTACGCGATTCTGCGTCGCGTATGGCGATGAGCACCTTGCCGCATTTCGAGGCGACAATGACGCGGGCCAGCAGATAGCCCGCCGCCAACATCAACGCCGTGATGGAGAACAACGCGGCGCGCGTCGAAGTCGCCTGCACGTTAAAGCCGAGAATGTCCTTGAAATCCGTCAAGCCGTTGTTGCCGCCGAATCCCATATCGTTGCGGAAAAACGCCAGCAACAGCGCATAGGTCAGGGCTTGCGTGATGATCGACAGATAGACGCCCGTAACGCGCGAGCGAAACGCCAGCCATCCAAATGCGAACGCCAGCGCGCCTGGAACCAGCAGCACCATCGCCATCGCGTAACCAAAGGAGTGAAAGCCGTACCACGGCAGCGGCAATTCCTTCCAGTTCAGAAACACCATGAAATCGGGCAAGTCCGGATTGGCGTAAACGCCGCGCGCGCCGATCTGGCGCATCAGATACATGCCCATCGCATACCCGCCGAGAGCGAAGAAGGCACCATGACCAAGCGAAAGAATACCGCAGTATCCCCATACCAGATCGAGCGCCACCGCCAACAAGGCGAAACACAGATATTTGCCGAACAGCGCAACGACATACACCGGCATGTGGAACCGCGAGCCGGGACTGACCGCAAGCGACATCAGCGGCACCAGCAGCGCAGCTCCAACCAAGCAAGCGACAAACACCTTTCCCTTGAGGTCGAGCAGGGCGGTCATCGTCATTCAGGCCTCCACCGATCGACCTTTGAGCGCGAACAAGCCGCGCGGGCGCTTCTGGATGAACAGAATGATGAAGACAAGCAGCGCGATCTTGCCGAGCACCGCGCCGGCGAACGGCTCCAGAAATTTATTGACGATGCCGAGCGACAGGGCGGCGACAAGCGTGCCCCACAGCGAACCGACGCCGCCGAACACCACCACCATGAAAGCATCAATGATGTAACTTTGGCCAAGGTTGGGCGAGACGTTATCGATTTGCGACAGGGCAACGCCGGCGATCCCTGCGATGCCCGACCCCAGCCCAAACGCCAGCGCGTCAATGCGATTGGCGTCGATGCCCATGGCGCTGGCCATACGCCGGTTTTGCGTCACGGCGCGCATTTTCAAGCCAAACGGCGTCGCTCGCAACAGCAGCAACAGCAGCCCAAACACGACCAGCGAGAATACGATGATCCACATGCGCCCTGAAGCAATCGAGATCGGCCCAAAATCGAACGAACCCGCCATGAACGCGGGCGCGCTGACTTCGCGATTATTGGCGCCAAATGTCGTGCG
>JAYTTW010000250.1:0-18833 GCA_043744855.1 Hyphomicrobiales bacterium | reverse complement strand
GAAACCAGAGAATCGATTACCGCCATGCAGGTACCACCGCACCAAGCTACTTTCGAGTAAGGATGGTTAAGAACGCGTTAACGATGACCGGTTTTGGGACAGACACTGCGCATTTCAATGTCCACCGGCAGCGAATGATTGTATTTTTTCGGAAATACAATTTTAAGTTGCTTTTTCTACGGCTCTGTCACATATTTGATTCGCGGATGACGCCACGCTGAACCGGGCAAAATCGCGCTTTACAGTGGGGAATCAGCATGTTTGCAGCCAGGAGACGCAGAAGCCGTAGTGAGCGAGCGGGTGGCGAGTTCTTGAGCATCGGCGAAATGGCGCAATCGTACGGCGTTACGCTTCGCGCCCTGCGCTTTTATGAGGCGCGCGGCATGTTGCAACCGCAGCGCGACGGCTCGTCCCGCTTTTACAACGCCGCCGCGCGTCACCAACTTGAGTTGATTTTGCGCGGCAAAAAGCTCGGCTTCAAGCTGTCTGAAATCCGCAACATGTTGATGCGGGACGACGCGGAAACAGCGCCCGCTCAGGAGCTGACGATGGATGAGCGCCAGGTTGTTGCGCAAATCGATTTGTTGCAACGCGAGCGCGAAAATATCGAGCAAGCCATTATCGAACTCAAGGCGACGCGAGTCCGGATGACAAGCGTCGATCCAGCGGCGCAAACTGCGATGGCGTCAGAAACACATCGCGTTGTCGCCAACGTTGGCTAGCTAGCGCGGCGGGTCCATTTGGACGCGGCTGTTCCTGCGGCGGCGTTGGCCCCTTACGGGCCCGTCAGGCGCCCTTGTCGGGATTCACAAGGTCGGTTTCGCCGTGCAGGACGCCATGCACAAAAGCCCCGCCGTTACTGGTGGGGTTAGCCTGGCGAAGCAACGAAGCGCCGAAGCCGGCGAGAAAGCCGAGCGTTGACGCCAACACCGAAGCCAACGCAAGTATCTCAAGCGCCGGCGCGCCATTGTAGAAAAAGATGACGGCTTCGGCGCTGGCCAATCCGACGAGCAGCGTCAGGGTTGCGTCGGCGCTCTCCGCTCGCGGCCACAAGGACAATGCCAACATTGGCGCAATCGCCGATGCGCTGAGGGCAACCGCAAGACCCAGTAACATTCTCTCGTCGGGGGTGGCGCGATCCAGCAGCGCGGCGCTTGCGGCAATGGCGAGAACCAGCAAGGCGCGCGTGATCGCGAGGCGTCGTGAGGTCATGGCTGTCGCGTTGCGTATGCGATAATAGCCGTCGTGACCCAGCGCCGTCGCCATCACCTGAAACCCCGCCGCCGCAAGGGAGAGCGCAACGGCGGTCAACCCGGCGATGGCGAGGCCCGAGAAGGCTCGTCCCAGTCCAAGCGTCGCTGACAAGCCCTGCACTAAAAACGCTCCGCCCGCCGACACGTCCTGCGCGCGGATCACACCGGTAAATCCCGGCGTTGCCGCGCAGGCCGACATGGCGGCTCTCAGGCTCGCCGGCGCGGCACGACAAAGGCTGATTTGACCTGAGACGCTGGCGGATATGGCATAGTCAGGCACGTCAACAGGTTTGAGACCGACAAGCCCGTGCTGCAACCCCAGCGCGGTCATCGCCATGGTCGTGCCAAGCACCAAGGCCAGGATCGCCGACCACGCCACAGCGCCAGCTCCGGCGCGCCGCGCCGACGTGTGGTCGCTGACGACAATGCCGGGCGACAACAGGGGCGCCAGGGTTCCGACGCCGAGCAACAGCGCCACAATCAACGCCATGCCGCTGGCGCTGGTCGCCGTCGCGGCGGCTCCCTGCCAGCCCGCCATCAGATCGACCGCCGTGCGCCACGGCCCGCCGTCGAGGATTGGCACAACAATTCGCTCGCCATGTCCGAGCGCCATCAGCAACGGCAGGATGAGCCCGGCCAGCAGCACGCCCATGGCGCTGGCGGCGCCCCAAATGGAGCCGCAGACGCCGCCGGGCGCGGTCATGAGAACCAGCGCTGCGGCGAGGACGCTCAGCGATACGCTGTGCGACACGCCGAGCCCCGTCGAAAAAGTCGCCGCCGCCGACGCCAGCCCGGCCAAGCCCACGAGTAAGCCAATCGCCGAGACAACCGTCACAACGCCAAACCGGAGCGGCAGGTTGGGGAACCGCCCGGCGATGAGGTCGGTCGCAGAAAAAGCCCCGGTCTTGCGCAGGAAAGGCGAGATCACCAACGCGGCAAGCGCCAATCCGCCGCCAAACCCGATGACCAACCCGGCGGGCGAGACTGCGCCGCTGACCGGCGGCAAAAAGGGTATGACGAGACCGGCGGCAATCGCAGCTGTCGCCAGGCTCGCATAGGCGGCGGGGACGGCGCGGCCGCCGGCATAAAATCGCGACACCCGCATGGTTCGCAACAAAAGACCAAGCAGACAAAGCCCAGCAAGCGTGATGAGGGGCCCGAGAAGTTCAACGATGCGTTCGGCCACGCCAACCCGGTCCAGCAACGCCACCAAGGCGGCCGAGGCGATGAATACGGTGACGGCGAACGCCACCCGACCGTCAATGACGCTGCGTTCGCGCAAATCCTCGTCGGTTAACGGTTGCCTCACGCACCACCTGTTTTGCAGAAACGCCGGACGCTGCGGAAGGCGCACGACCGTGAAAATTTGCAACCTGCAAGATTTGCAACCTAAATGCGGCGCCGTTAGAGATCAATCCTTGGCCAAGCTGGAGAGGAGGTTTCCGTGTTCGCAAACAGCCGGATCGTGATCGCAGACGATCATCCGCTTATTCGTGGAGCGCTCCGGCAGGCCGTCGAAGGCGCAGTCCGGTCGTGCGAGGTGATCGAGTGCGGCGGCCTCGACGCGCTGTCGCGGGAACTGGATGAAAACAGCGACGTCGATCTCATTCTGCTCGACCTCGCCATGCCTGGCGTCAGTGGACTTTCGGGGCTGCTGTATCTGCGAACCCAACATCCGCAGGCGCCGGTCGCCGTCGTGTCGGCCAGCGAAGATCGCGGCATCATGCGGCGCTGCATGGATTTCGGCGCCAGCGGCTTCATTCCCAAAACCACGCCGATCGAGACCATGAGGGAAGCCATTCGTGCGCTTCTTGATGGCAAGACGTGGACGCCGCCGGAAGTCGATTTGTCGTCGCCGCGCGACCCGGAGACTGAAAATCTGGTACGCCGCCTGTCGTCGCTGACGCCGCAACAGGTGCGCGTGCTGATGATGCTTTCCAACGGCTTGTTGAACAAGCAGATCGCCTATGAGTTGACGGTTTCGGAAGCCACTGTGAAAGCCCACGTGTCGGCCATCCTTCAGAAACTCGGTGTTGAGAGCCGTACGCAGGCCGTCATCGCCGCAGCTAAAATCGCCGCAGGCGACTGGCAGTCGGCGGCAGCCGCGCCCTGAACCGTCGCTTCGGGTTTATGGTGCGAGGTTTTTTACGCGCCGTGTTCTCGTCAGCCCTTTTTTTGACTTGACCCTTGCTTATATGCGCTGACGAAACGGCGTAGTTTTGGTGGGGAGGCGGATATGCGCGGCATGGGTGTTTCGGCTGCAACGGGGGCAACGCTGTTGGCGCTGGTTGCAGTTGCCCGCGCCGAAACGACGGTCGGCGCCGCAGATACCGACGTGTCACAAAACGGTCGATTTCAAATGACGCCCGCGCCGGATGGTTTTATGCGTCTGGACACGCGCACCGGCGCGGTTTCCGTCTGCACGCTTTCCGGCGGTAGCGCTGCATGCCGCGCGGCGGCGGACGAACGCAGTGCGCTGATGAACGAGATCGACCGCCTGGCGAAACGCAACGCGCAACTGGAACCCGGCGGCGCCGCGACCCGGCCCGGCCCGCTGCTGGGGCGTGCGCCCGACCGCGAGGATATGCGCAAAGCGATGGACTTCGCGGAAGATTTCATGCGACGTATGATGCGTATCCTGCGCGACGACACCGAGCCGCGTCCCGGCGACAAAACCTGAGTTTTCGGTTTTTTCAGACAACTGGATTTTTCTCCTGAATCTTTCTCTTGCCGACGGCAAAATCATCATGAGCAACGACACGCAATCTCCCCGCAGCGACATGCGCTGGACAACTCCCGGCGCAACCACGACGCCGCACGCGGAGACACCGCTGACGCGGTTTCTCGGCGGCTCGCCGGCTGCCGTTGTGGTGCGGCTGTTTTTCGTGTCGCTGATCGTCGGCGCGTTGCTGATGTGGCTCGACATTCGCCCGTGGGAAGTGTTCCATGCCATCGAGCGGTTGGCGCAGCGACTGTGGGCGCTGGGCTTCGACGCGCTACGCGAGGTCCTCGGCTACGTCATCGCTGGCGCGGCCATTGTCATCCCGGTCTGGCTGGTGTTGCGTTTGATGAACGTGCGCGGCGCCCGTTGAGGCCGGCTACGCGGCGAGGTTATTGCGGCGCGTCGATTGCCGCCCATTGTGTAGCCAGACGGCCGGTCGCTTGCGCCAGGCTGTCACTGCCATGGCAACGCAATGCAAGTCCTTCGAGGATTTCCCGCACGAGGCCCGGCCCCTTGTAGACCAGCGAGGAATAGAGCTGCACGAGGCTCGCCCCCGCCTCGATCTTCGCCCACGCGCTCGTCGCGCTGTCGACGCCGCCGGCGCCAATCAACGGGAATTGCTGCTCGACGCGCAAAAACGTTTGCGCCAGCACGCGCGTTGAAAGCGCGAACAAAGGCTTTCCGGAAAGCCCGCCCGCTTGCTGGCCCGTCGTGGCGTCGCGCAGCGAGGCGGGGCGGGCCAGCGTGGTGTTGGATACGATCATGCCGTCGATGCGCCGCGCCCGCGCCACACGCACAACATCGTCAAGACCGGCAGCTGTCAGGTCAGGCGAAATCTTCAGCAGCACGGGCTTACGGCCATGCGCGGCGATGGCGGCATCGCGCGCGTCGAGCACGCGGGCGAGCAATTCGTCGAGGGCTGCGGCCTGTTGGAGATCGCGAAGGCCGGGCGTGTTGGGCGAGGAAACGTTGACGGCGAAGTAGCCGGCGACATCCGCAAACGCGACGATGCCTGCGACGTAATCCGCGCTTCTGTCGGCAGCCTCCTTGTTGGCGCCGATGTTGACGCCGATAACGCCGGGGCGGGAGCGGCGCGCAAGAAGGCGGGCGTGCGGTGGCGCGTGACCTTCGCTGTTGAAGCCAAAGCGGTTGATGACGCCCTCGTCGGCGGGCAAGCGGAACAGGCGCGGACGCGGATTGCCGGGCTGCGGCAACGGCGTGATGGTGCCCACCTCGACAAAACCGAAGCCCAGACGCAGCAGGGGGTCGGCAACCTCCGCGCCCTTGTCGAAGCCGGCGGCGAGTCCAAGCGGATTGGGAAATGTCAGACCGAAGGCCAGGGTTTCGAGCGCGCGGCGGCTGGCAGGAAGCGGCAGCGGCGGCATCAGTTTGAGCGCCGCAATAGAAGCGCTATGGGCAACCTCCGGCTCAAGCTTGCGCAGCAGGGGTTGCAGGAGCCTTCCAGCGAGGCCAATCACAAGAGACCTGCGAAATTATGGCTGCCATCCTCGAGCCGGGTGATCGGGTGCACCTGGCGCGCTTTGTGGAGGGGAAACGGCGCATAAAGATGGGGAAACAACGCCCCGCCGCGCGATGGCTCCCAGCGCAAATCCGGGCCGAAATCCTCGGCGAAGGCCATGACGAGCAGCAGGTCGTGCTGGCCGTGAAAATGTTTCGCGGCGGTCTCCAGGGTCTGCGCCGCTGTCGAGAAATGAATGTAGCCGTCCGCCACATCAATGGGAGCGCCGGTAAATACACCAGCGGCGATCGCCTGGCGCCATAGGGAGGCCGGCACAATTTTGTAAATCGGGGTCAAGCGGACGTCCTGATCAGGCCCGATAACCATAGCGCGAAACCCGCAGGAGTTGAATGGCTCTTCTGTTGAGAAACGCGTGGGTTCAATGGGTTCAAGCCTGTTCTGATCGAAAAAAGCCCCCCGGTTCGTCGGTCAGCGGCGCGAAGTGGAAAAAGGATGCCTGGCGGGGCAAACTGCCGGATTGAAAAATTCGTTGCCACGTCAAGGGAATGGGGATATGTATCCTTTCTAGGAAATTCATCCCCACCCCTTCTCCGGGATTTCGCGGATGGGAGGCCCCACGATGCTCAGTCATCCCCAGATATGGGCGGCGCTCGATACACTCGCGGCCAAGCACGGCATGAGCGCCTCAGGACTGGCGAAGCGGGCTGGCCTCGACGCGACGACCTTCAACAAGTCCAAACGCATGTCCGCCGCTGGCCGTCTGCGCTGGCCCTCGACCGAATCCATCTCCAAGGTGTTGGAAGCAACCGGTTCCAGCATCGACGATTTCATCGGTTTCGTTTACGCGCACACTCCGGTGCGCAAGCAGACCGTGCCGCTCATCGGCATGGCGCAGGCAGGCAACGGCGGCTATTTCGATGACGGCGGCTTTCCTGCGGGCTCGGGCTGGGACGAAGTGGCGTTTCCCGGCGTGGCGCAACAGCGCGCCTATGCGCTGGAAATTTCCGGCGATTCGATGACGCCCGTGTATCGCGATGGCGACATTATCCTGGTCGATCCGGAAGCCCCAGTGCGGCGCGGCGACCGGGTGGTCGTCAAGACGCTGGAAGGCGAGGTTCTCGCCAAGGAGTTGAAGCGCCAGACCGAGAAGACGATCGAGTTGCGCTCGCTTAACGCCAGCCATGAAGACCGCAACCTCGCTATGGATCAGGTGGAGTGGGTGGCGCGCATCCTGTGGTCGAGCCAATAGCCAGCAGCCAAACACCGCGCGCCCCATAGACGGCGCTCACGCCGCCGGACTGGTCGAGGCCCGCGCGGCAACAAACGCGACGTGGTCGGCAACGAGGCCGCCCGACAACGCCCGCGCAATCAGCGCGCGTGTCTCATCCACCCCGTAAAGCGCCGCGAACGAACCGAAACGCGGTCCGCGATTTTCGCCGAGCAGCACCTGATACAGCATGTTGAACCAGTCGTTCGACACGCCCGGCCGCTCTGGGGTCGCGCCCTTGGCTTTCAAATCCTGATAGCGCGGAATCGGTCGCGCCACATCATAAAGCCCGGTCTGGATGGTTTCCGCGCTGGCGCCTTGCGGCAACGCTTGCAGCATGGCGTCCAGCTTTTGCAGCGCCTCGGCCTCAACATCATCGGCGAGGCGATACTGTTTCGCGGGGCGCACGAAATCGCGGAAATAGGCGACAGCGTAGCCGACAAGTTTGTCGAGGCGCGGATGGCTTGCGGCGGAAACGCCAGGCGCATAGCGCCGCAGAAACGCCCACAGCACCTGCGGATCTTCGCTGTTGGCGACGGCAGCCAGGTTGAGCAGCATGACGAAGGATAGAGCAGCGCCGGCGCCATCCTCGCGCTGCAGAACTTCCGCCGCCGGCGGTTGGCCGGTGTGCAGATGCCAGACGGGATTGCTCAGGCGAGCCTTCCAGTCCTGCCGCAGATAACCGTCAAGGAATTGCAAATATTCATCGACGGCGCGCGGAATGACGTCGAAGTGCAAACGCTTCGCCTCACGCGGCTTTTGAAACATGAACAGCGACAGGCTCTCCGGGCTGGCGTAGGTCAGCCACTCGTCGATGGTCAGTCCATTGCCCTTCGACTTGGAAATCTTGCCGCCCTTTTCGTCGAGAAAGAGTTCGTAATTGAAACCTTCCGGGGGCGGCTTGCCAAGCGCGCGCACAATCTGGCCCGACAGTTTGACGGATTCAATGAGATCCTTGCCGGCCATCTCGTAATCGACGTTGAGCGCATACCAGCGCATGGCCCAATCGGGCTTCCATTGCAGTTTGCAATGACCGCCGGTGACCAGCGTCTCGAACACTTCGCCATTGTTGTCGCGCCAGGTGATGGTGCCAGCCTTCGCGTCGCTCGACAGCAACGGGGTCTGCATGACGATGCCGGTGCGCGGATGAATGGGCAGGAACGGCGAATAGGTGGCGGCGCGTTCTTCGCGCAACGACGCCAGCATGATCGCCTGCACAGCTTCGAGATTTTCGAGCATGTGCAGCAAGGCGGCGTCGAAGCGTCCGGATTTGTAATATTCCGTCGATGAAGCGAATTCGTAATCAAAACCGAAGCGGTCGAGAAAGGCGCGCAGACGCGCGTTGTTGGCGGCGCCAAACGAGGCGTGTCCACTCGAGTAGGGATCGGGCACTTCCGACAAGGGCTTGCCCAGATGCGCTTCGAGCATCGCCCGGTTCGGCACGTTGTCGGGCGCCTTGCGCAGGCCATCCATGTCGTCGGAGAAGGCCAACAACCGGGTTTTGATTTTGCCTTGCGTCAGCACCTCGAAGGCGTGGCGCACCATGGTGGTGCGCGCCACCTCGCCGAAGGTGCCGATGTGCGGCAAACCCGAGGGGCCGTAACCGGTTTCGAACAGCACCTCCGACTGGCCGGTCCGGGCGACACGCGCGACAAGTTTCTGCGCCTCTTCAAACGGCCAGGCGCGCGACACGAGAGCAGCCTCCGCAAGCGACGGCGGCGTCGCGGCCTGCGGAGTGGCGGAAGACATGTAATTCCTTTGTTAAATCAGTGGCGCGTCGGTTTTCGCACCCTCACACCCTTATAGCGATTTGCAGTACCGCGAAAGCCGCGCAGATTAGCATAATTCGCGCGCCAGATTTCGCATGAACGCGATGCACGCGGCGACTTCGCTTTCCTCGAGGAATTCATCGGGCTGGTGTGCCTGCTCGATGCTGCCGGGGCCGCATACCACAGTCGGAATGCCGGCGCCCTGAAAGCGTCCGGCTTCGGTGGCGTAGGAGACGGCGATGGTGCGGTTCGAGCGCAAAATCTTGAAGGCCAACGCTTCGGCGGCGGAGCCAGGCTCGGGCGCAAGGCCGGGCACTTCGACTTCGGTGGCGGTTTGGATGCCGGCTGGCGGCGCGAAGCCGGTGAAGCCCGGCAACACCTGCGATTGCGCAAACACTTCGAGGCGGCGCAGCGCGCTGTCACGGGCAACGCCCGGCAAGCCGCGAAACTCCCAATGGAAAGCGCAGTCTCTCGCCAGAATGTTACGCGCCACGCCACCATTGATTGTGCCAACGCTGAGGGTCGAACAGCCCGGTGTGAAACGTCCGCCTGGGTCGCCGCTTGCCTTCAGTTCGGCGGCGTAGCGGTAGAGTTCGGTGACGAGGGCGCAGGCAGCTTCGATGGCGTTGACGCCCAAGGCAGGGTTTGAGGAATGCGCCGCATGGCCGGTGACTCGCGTGACGTAAGTGGTGACAGATTTGTGCGCGTCGGCGATCTGCATTTGCGTGGGTTCGCCAACGATGACGGCAGCTGGACGCGGCAGATCGAGACCAAAACGCGAGATGGCGTCCATCGGGCCAAGACAGGTCGTCTCTTCATCGTAGGTCAGCAGGATATGGATTGGCGCGCGCAGCGGCGCCTGTTGGAATTCCTCGATCATCGCGAGGGCGATCGCATCAAAACCTTTCATGTCGCAGGCGCCGCGTGCGTAGAGACGACCGCTCTCCCGCCGCAAAATAAAAGGGTCGCTGCTCCACGTCTGACCGGCGACGGGCACGACGTCGGTATGGCCCGAGAGCACCACGCCGCCGTCGCGCATCGGCCCGATGGTGGCGAAAATCGCCGCTTTGTCGCCAGTCGCGTTGGGCAGCCGCGTGAAGGTGACGTTGCGGGCGCGCAGGTAGTCCTCGATGAAATCGATCACCGGCAGATTGGATTTTGAGCTTTCCGTATCGAAGCTGACGAGGCGCCCCAACAATTCGATGGCGGCCTCGAAGCGTTGCGCGCTCATGCTGAAGCCGTGGAGCTTTTCGCGATCCGACCGAAGCGGGTCGGGGCTCTTGAGGCTCTGGTTTGACACGTTCTCATCACGCGAACCGGGCTCCCCTTCGCTTGAAAACGCTTTAGTTGAGGACGCGCCGGGCAGCAGGCGAATCGAGCGAAAAGGTGGGAATATCGACATCGATGGCGACGCCGCGTTCGTCGATCATCTGATATTGTCCGCTCATGAAGCCGGAGGCCGTCGTCAGGGGGCAGCCGGATGTGTAGCGAAACTTTTCGCCGGGTTTCAACACCGGTTGCTCGCCGACGACGCCCTCGCCCCGCACTTCCTCGAGCCGCCCCTGCCCGTCGGTGATGATCCAGTGTCTGGACACCAGCTTCATGGTGCGCTGGCCGCGATTTTCGATGGTGACTGTGTAGGCCCAGAAGTAGCGATTGCGCGCGGGGTCGGAACGATCCGCCATGAAGGACGGCTCGACATCAACCTGGATCGCCTGTGTGGTCGCCCGATACATGCGCCTACTGTGACGGAGGCGCGAGACTTAGTCGAGGCCCTTGATGAGAACAATGTGTGGATGAGGACAGCGCGTGTGTTAAAGCGTTTTTCAAGCCAGCGAAATACGGTTCGCGTCAAGACAGCGCGTCAAACCAGGAACCTGGAGATATTTTTTCGACGCATCGGAAAAATGCTGCACGAGCCAAAACAAGGAGCCGCCATGACCGCCCGTTTCAGCCTCAGGCCTGCAACCCAAGCCGACGCGGCGGCGGCGTGCGCGCTGGTGCGCCTTTCCATCACAAATCTGTGCAAGCTCGATCACCTTGACGATCCGCTGACGCTGGAAGGTTGGCTTGCCAACAAATCTGTCGCCAATTTCACCTATTGGATCACGCAACCCGGATCAAACGTGCTCATCGCCGAGCGTGGCAGCGAAATGATCGGCGTCGGCGCGGTGCGCGACGATGGCGAGGTGACCTTGAACTATGTCGCGCCGGGGGCGCGTTTTGAGGGCGTCAGCGCGGCCTTGCTGGCGCGCATGGAAGCAGTGGCGCGGGAAAAACTGGCCGAACGCATGAGCCTCACGACGACCGAAACCGCGCGCCGCTTTCACGAAGCGCGCGGCTATGTCGCAGAGGACGAGGCTGGCGACCTGTTCAGCGAGGAACAGTGCGTCATGATCAAGCCGCTATGATCAGAGGCCGTCGACGATGCGCATGTCGCGCACCGCGCCGTCACCAAGGGCTTTGAGCGCTACCTGATAGGCAGGGCTGTCGTGCCCTGCGACGGCGGCGGCCACACTGGGAAATTCAATGATGACTGTGCGCTGCATCATGCCCGCCTCGTAGGCGTGCACGGCGGCGCCACGCGCAAGGTATTTGCCGCCTGCCTGCTCGAGGGCGGGGCCGGCGAGCTTGACGTAAGCGGCGAGCTTGTCGTTGTCGGACACCGAATGATAGGCGACTATCCAGTAAGCTTTGGCCATGCTGTTCTCCTTTGTGAGGTGGCGAAAATGGCAGCCGCTGCGGAGGGCGGCAAGTGGTTGTAAGCAAGTGGTCGTTATCGGCTCAGCGCGGCGATGCCGGCGGCGACATCTTCAAGAATATCCTCGACGTCCTCCAGCCCGCACGAAAGCCTTAGCAGGCCATCGCCGATGCCGCTTTTGGCGCGCGCTTCAGCGCCGATGCGCTGGTGGGTGGTTGTCGCGGGGTGGGTCAGCAGGCTCTTGGCGTCGCCGAGATTGTTGGAAATCTTGATGATGGAAAGCGCATTGCCGAACTGGAAGGCGCCGGCCTTGCCGCCCTTCACATCAAAGGCGAGGACGCTGCCGCCGCCCGACATCTGCCGCATGGCCAATGCGTATTGCGGATGATCTTTTCGCGTCGGGTAGAGCACGCGTTCGATCTGCGGTTGCTGGCTGAGAAAATCAGCGACACGCTCGGCGTTGCGCTGCTGCTGTTGCAGGCGCACAGGCAACGTCTCCAGCCCTTTCAACATCACCCACGCGTTGAACGGCGACAAGGCCGGTCCGGTCTGCCGCAGGAAATTATGGATGTGCGCCTGAATAAACGCCTCGGAGGCGAGGATGCAGCCGCCGAGGCAACGGCCCTGTCCATCCACATGTTTGGTCGTCGAATAAACCACGCAGTCGGCGCCCAGCTCGAAGGGTTTTTGCAAAAGCGGTGTGGCGAACACGTTGTCGACGACCAGGCTCGCGCCGCCGTTGTGGGCGATTTCGGCGACGCCGGCGATGTCGATGAGGCCAAGCTGCGGATTGGTGGGGCTTTCCAGAAACAGCACCTTGGTTTGCGGTCGCATGGCGGCGCGCCACGCGTCGAGATTGGCGCCATCAACCAAGGTCGAGGCGACGCCAAAGCGCGGCAGCAACTCCTCAATGACAAAAAGGCAAGAGCCGAACATGGCGGTCGGCGCGACAACATGGTCGCCGGCTTTCAATTGCCCCAGCAAGGCGGCGGTGACGGCCGCCATGCCGCTGGCGGTGGCGCGGGCGGATTCCGCGCCCTCAATCATCGCCATGCGCGCCTCGAACATGGCGACGGTGGGGTTTGAAAAACGCGAATAGATGAAACCCTTGTCCTCGCCCTTGAAGCGGGCTTCGGCGGTCTCCATCGTCGGGTAGACGAACCCCTGGGTGAGATACAGCGCCTCGGAGGTTTCGCCGAACTGCGAACGCAACTGGCCGCCATGGACGAGGGCGGTGGCGGGACGCAGAGGCTTGTCGGACTGGCTCATCTTCACATCGCGCGCGGGCGCGTTCCCTGTTTGGGGCCCGGACACGGCGCTTTTCGCGAAAGCCCCGGTCCTTTAGCCCTTTGTTTAACGTGGCGGCAAGCCGACCGGCTCAAATTACCACGATATAGGGTTGCATAGGTTGCTGGAGCCGCGCGGTCAACACCAGGTGTTTCGAGTGGATTTACCAACGCAGTGTTTCTGTGGACAAGGCGCGACGGCAAGCCGCGCGAAGGCCGGCTCTGCTGCGAGGCCGGCAAATCTGCGCTATGAAGGTCGACCCCAAGAGGTCGACCCATGGCCATGGCCAAACGCGCCCAACAGCCCGCCCTGTTCTCGGCGCCGCAGATGAAGGCGACGGAGAGCGATTTCGGCCCGAGCTTCGGGCTGCTCGCCAATCAAAAAATTGAATTGATGATGCAGCGCCGGATGATCGCGGCAAAAATTGATGTTGAGCCGTCGCAGTTGCAGCCGGCCAGTCTTGATCTGCGGCTCGGCGCGAAGGCATACCGCGTGCGCGCCAGCTTTTTGCCGGGCGAAAACCGCACGGTGCACGAGCAGATCGAGGCGCTGAAATCCGACACCATCTCGCTGCTCGATGGCGCGGTGCTGGAGCGCGGTTGCGTGTATGTGATTCCGTTGCTCGAACACCTCGATCTTCCCGGCAGCATTTCAGCCCTCGCCAATCCCAAAAGTTCGACCGGTCGTCTCGATATTTTCACGCGGCTGATCACCAACAACAGCGAAACCTTCGATACGGTGGCGAGCGGCTACAACGGCCCGCTCTACGCCGAAGTTTCGCCGCGCAGCTTTAGCGTGCGGGTGCGACAAGGCTCCAAGCTCAACCAGATTCGCTTCCGCCGTCGCAATTCGCAGCAATTGAAACATCTCGATTTTACCTTGAGCGACCGCAAGCTACAGCAATGGCACGCGTCGACATCGCGGCTTGTCGATGGCGAGATAAACGTGCGCAACGGCCTGGTGTTGCGCGTCGCGCTGAGCCGGGAAAGTCTCGGCGAGCAGATCGGCTACCGGGCGCAGAAGCATACGGATGTGATCGACGTTGATCGCGTCGGCGCCTATGAGGCGAATGATTTCTGGGAGCCTGTATACGCCCGAAGCGACAAGCGACTGATTCTCGATCCCGGCGAATTCTACATTCTGGCGTCGCTTGAAAAGTTGCAGATTCCATCGCAACTGGCGGCGGAAATGGCGCCTATCGAGCCTGCCATGGGCGAGTTTCGCGTGCACTATGCCGGGTTTTTCGACCCCGGATTTGGCGCCACCGCCGACGGCGCGCCCGGCAGCCGCGCCGTGCTGGAAGTGCGCAGCCACGAGGTGCCCTTCATTCTGGAAGATCGACAGATCATCGGGCGTTTGTCGTATGAAAAAATGGCGGAGGAGCCCGTCGTGCTGTACGGACAGACGAAGGCGTCCAACTATCAGGGGCAGGGCCTGAAACTTTCGAAGCATTTTCGGGCGCCCTGACAACGCTGCGGCGCGGCCTACAAAAGCCGCAATTAGCACGCATCCAAGAGGTAGCCGCGCTAAAGCGCGGAGCCAATAAAAATTCAAGGCGACGGAGAGGGCGGTCGAAAGGCCGTCCTCTTTTTTTTAACCCGTCTCTGTTCTTGAATTCAACGCCTGACTTTCCCGCTCCGCGCCAGAAGCGAAAAAAGGTTATGCGAGCCCGGGACAATCGGAGCCACGGGTTGTATAACTTGGCTATGTCGGCGCATGACCACCACGAGCTGCAACACCCAGAGTTGCACAACCGCGAGCTGGCGCTGGCCCCTGCCCGCGTCTCAAAAAATATTTTGCGGCTGGGACTTTTCAGTTTTGCAGCGCTTGCTGCTGCGGGTGGAATTATGTGGCTGCACTTCGGTCCGATCATCTTTCTGGACATGATGGCGGCGTTGCAAAGCTGTTTTTGACCCTCGATCATGGGCTGGACCGATGTCGCTTTCCCCTGCCCGACGCCAACTGCTTCTGCCCGGCATCACCCTTGTATTGAGTGTGATGCTGTTGTCAGCGGCGGCATGGATGACAATTGGCCAGCGCGACACCGGCGCCCCGGCGCCCTCGGCAATCGGCGGGCCGTTTCAATTGACCGACATGAACGGCGCCACCGTCACGCAGGATACGTTCAAGGGGAAAGTCACCCTGATTTTCTTCGGCTTCACGCACTGCCCGGAGGTTTGCCCGACGACGTTGCTTGAACTGAGCGAAATCATGCGCAAAATTGGGCCGGCCGAAAAGCTGCAGGGGCTGTTTGTCACGGTCGACCCGGAGCGCGACACCCCGGAACTGATGAAGTCGTATCTGGCAAGTTTCGACAAGCGCATCACCGGGCTGACGGGCGATGCCAGCGCCGTCGAGACCATGTTGCGTGAATGGCGCGTGTATTGGAAGAAAATTCCGCTGGAAGGCGGCGACTATACGATGGATCATACAGCGATCGTCTATCTGATGGACAGACAGATGCGCTTCGTCAACGCCGTGCCGCTGCAAGACACGACGCGCGCCATTCAGGAAATCCGGCGCTGGATGTAACGCCGTTTCAGAAAAAGCCGATCGGGAAATAGCGCAGATAAAGGTCGCTGTAGACGCCGCGCTCCGCCACGCTGCGCAAGGCGAAATCGAGGGCGCGGCGCACAGCTGCATTGTTTTTACGCACGGCGATGCCAACGCCTTCGCCAAAGTAGCCCGAATGCAAAAACGGACCGCCGCGAAACTCGCAACAATTGGCCGAATCCACTCCATTCAGCCACACCGCCATGGCCACGCCATCGCCGAAAGCGATTTCGATCTCGCCGCTGCGCAAAGCGATGCGAAGCGCCGTCTGCGTCTCATAGAGATGCAAAACAGCGCGCGGGAAAAATTGCTTCAGGTAGGCCTCGTGCGATGTGTGCGCCTCAACGCCGATGGTTTTGCCGGCAAGCGTTTCGGGCAGGGCGTCGGTGATCTCGGAGCGTCGCGCCGCGACGAAACGCGCCGGCGTCTTGTAGTAAGGCGCCGTGAAATCGACGCGGGCGCGATTTTGCGCGGATATCGAGATGGAGGCGATGGCGGCGTCGGCGCGGCCTGCCTCGATGGCCGGCAAAATCGTGTCCCAGCGGCGCGGTTGCACCGTACAGGAAATTTTCAGTTCATCACAAAGCGCCCGCGCCAGATCGACGTTAAAGCCGGCCAGCGAACCGTCCGGCAGGATGAAACCGAAGGGCGGGTAATCGTCCTCAACGACGACGTGCAGACTGCGTATCGCCGACACGTCGGGTCGCTCAAGACGATATTGCGGGTCCCAAAATCGTGGCGATGGATTTGTTTGGGCCAGCGCCGGTCGCAAAGCAGCGGGCGCCAAGGCAGCGACCCATAAGCCGGCGAGCGCCACGGCAAGCACAAGCCGCAGCCGGGTGCAAAAAACTGTTGGTCGTTTGGCAGATGTGGAGCTAGGATCGATCATTGCGGTGAGACGTTCGGATTTTGGAGACGTTCGGATTTTGGGTATGGCGCGTATTGTGTCGAGCCAGTTTGCGGCGCCCGCTGCGGCGTCGGGACTTTCGTCGCATGCGTTCCCTCGAGGCGCAAGTCTCCGCAAGTCGCGTTCCTTCACCGCTGGCCCGCTCCCCGCATTGCCGCCCGACATCGCGTTTCTCGCCGCGGCCGGCGTGACTGCGACGCTGTTGCGGGCGGCGGCGAGTGACGCGATACGGCTCGGCGTTGAGCCACATGCGGCGCTACTGGCCTGCGGTGGCGTCAGCGAGAGCCAATATTATGGGGCGCTGGCGAAACATCTTGGCGTCGCGTTTGACGAGCGCCTGAAAACCCTGCGGGCTGATTTTTCCGCCGCTGCCGCCCGCGCCGGTGTGGCCGCCATAACGGGTTCGCCGGGGGCTTATCTGATGGCGCCGGATGCGCCTCGCGTCGCCGCACTGCTGCGCATGGCAGGGCGGGAAACCTTGCCACTAGCGCGTATCACGCTGACGACACCGCGGCGTTTTGCCGAGCGCGCCTTGCACGATGCTGCGGAGCGGCTGGCCGAGCACGCGAGTCAGTCGCTGGGCGTTTTCGATCCAAGCCTGAGCGCTGCGAGCGGGTTCTCGCGAGCTCAATCGCTGGCGCTTGCCAGCGGGCTCGCCATCGCGGTGGCTTCCTGGTGCTTCGCGCCGCCGGTTTTGTTCGTTCTGTGTCAAATGTTGTGGTTGGCGATGACCGCCAGCGTGATGCTGCGGCTATTCGCCTGTGCGGCGGCAATGAGCGTCATCGAGACCCAGTCACCGCCGCTGAGGGACGCCGCCTTGCCGGTTTATACGGTGCTGGCGCCGGTTTACCGGGAGGCCAACAGCGCCGGCAAACTGTGCATGGCGCTTGAGCGCCTCGACTATCCCCGCGCCAAGCTCGACATAAAAATTCTGGTCGAGATCGACGACATCGCCACGCGTAAGGCGTTCGAGGCGCTGGGGTTGCCGCCATGGTATCAAATCCTGGTCGTGCCAGCGGGCGCGCCGCGCACCAAACCGCGCGCGCTCAACATCGCCATGCCGTTCGCCCGGGGTTCGCTGGTCACCATCTATGATGCGGAAGATGAGCCGGACCCCAACCAGTTGCGGGCCGCTGCTGCGCGCTTTGCAAAGGCTCCCGCCTCGCTTGCGTGTTTGCAGGCGAGCCTCGTCATCGACAATGGCGGCGACAGTGTTCTGGCGAGCCTGTTCGCCATGGAGTACGCGGGCTTGTTCGATGTCGTGAACCCCGGAATGACGGCGCTGGGTTTGCCAATGCCGCTCGGCGGCACCTCCAATCATTTCCGCCGCACCGCGCTGGAGCGGGTTTGTGGATGGGATGCCTGGAACGTCACCGAGGATGCCGACCTCGGCCTGCGGCTGGCGCGGTTTGGCTACCAGGTGGAAAGCCTTGATGTCACCACGCACGAAGAGGCGCCGGCCAGATTTGGCGCCTGGCTTGGCCAGCGCAGTCGTTGGCAAAAGGGCTGGATGCAAACGCTGGCGACGCTGACCCGCAATCCGCGCCGCCTGCGCCGCGAACTTGGCGCGGTGGCGGCGACATTGGCGTTGCTGCAACTGGCGGCGGGCGTGCTGGGCCCGCTGCTGGCGCCGTTCGCCGTTGCGCTCACCGTGCATGACGCCGTCTATGGCAATCTGCTGTCGCCCGTGGGCGTCGCTGAGAGTTGCATGAGCACCTTGTGGTGCTCCTCAGCGCTGCTGTGTCTCATCAGCGTGTATTGGCCGGCGGTTGTTGGCGCGCGTCGACGCGGTCTCAAGCGCGAGGCGCCGTGGCTGGCGTTGCTGCCGGCGTATTACCTGTTGATGTCGCTGGCGGCGTGGCGCGCCCTCTACGAACTTTTTCGCAACCCGTTCCACTGGACCAAGACCAGTCATGGTTTGGCGCGAACTTCGCGACGGCGGGACACGGGGGTTGAGGCGCCGAGGATGCGCGCGTCGGCGTGAGGCGCCGACGCTAGGACGCGCGTGCTGGCCCCTCTTACGAGCCGCTCCACGAACGACTCCGGGGTTCAAGGCGCATACCGCATGCGGGCGGTCTTGCCGGGAAAAGCCGCTTTGGGTTTGTCCTCCCACATGAAAACCACATCCAACGTCAGCCCGAGGGTTTTCACGAGGTGGTAGATAGCCTTCCAAGCCGGGTTGGCAGCCTGGCCCTGAACGGACAGACCAGCCTCCTTAATGAAGCGGTAGCCCTGCTGGGCGGTTGCTTCACCATCCACGTAGTTGGAGAGCAACATTTCCTTGAGCTGGTCGCCCTTCACCTTGCCCCCTGCGATTCGAACGAGCTCGAACAGCAGCGGATTCCAATAAAGGCTACCTTTGTCGAAGTTAACCCCATCCAGTTCTATGGACATCGGCCGGGTAAACGTCAGATCTGGCGGCGCGTCCGGGTGAAACATCCTATACTTGCTGTCGGTAGATGGCAGTGTGTCAGAAGCCTTCGTTAGCGGCTTATGGCCTACAGCGTTAGATAGATAGAACTCTACGCATTTTTGGACTACGCTTTCTGGGGTGTCTTCAAAAGGCACTGCGATCGACTGCAGCTTAGCGAAAAGAGTCTGAGAAACGTTTATTTGCGGCATCATGTCACTCTCCTGTGTCGCTGACAGCGCGTGTATCAGTTATATCGTTATATCAATACATCGATATTGATGCAAATGAAATCTGCACACCGGACCGATTTTCATGTTTGAGCCCGTTTGTATGTTTCTGCTTCGGGTACGCTGCGTTTATAATCGCTGCTCGACTCTGACACGAAGGACTGCAGTAGGCTGCTGCGGAGAAGATACGATTGGCATCGCCAAATACTGGGCTGGCGATAAACGTTTATGAAATCAACTCTCGGAGGAGGCTT
>JAYTTW010000249.1:0-4811 GCA_043744855.1 Hyphomicrobiales bacterium | reverse complement strand
TCACTTACTCGAACGAGGCCAAGCACGAAGCCATCGGTGTGCCCACAGCGCTGATCCACGATCACGGCGCGGTCAGCGAAGCGGTCGCCCGCGCCATGGCGGAGGGCGCACTTAAAATGTCACGCGCGCACGTCAGCCTCGCCATAACCGGGGTTGCCGGGCCGGGTGGCGGCACTGCGCTGAAACCTGTCGGCCTCGTGCATTTGGCTTGCGCGGGTACAGGAGTGGCGACGGCGCACCTTGAAAAGCGCTTCATCGACAACGGTCGCGCCGGTGTGCGCCGCGCCGCCCTCCTCGCCGGGCTGGAATTGCTGGCTGATCAGCTTGTCGTGGTCACCGCGTCGTCGCGATAAAAGCCCATGGCTTCCTGCGCCGCGCGATCGCTGTAGGAAAAGATGACGCTTTCCTCGCGTGCCGTGAAAGCGATGTCACACCATGACGGCGCAACGAAAATATCGTGTGGCTCAAACTCAAATGTTTCGCCGGAAATCCGCACCCGCCCCGAGCCCTCGGCGACGTTGTAGACGGCGTTCTGCGTGCTGCGTGAGGCTGTGCCCGCAAATCCATCGGGCAGCAGTTGAATGAACGCCGCGAGCGTCGGAAACGGGTGCCGCCCCGTGGCTGGATTGGCGTAGCGCAGCTTGACGCCGTGGGCAGCATGCAGCGGCGTCGATTTCTGCAAGTGCGCCAGCGCCTGTCGCGTGCGCGCATAGGCGTAGACGAGCAGTGGCGAGACGCCGTCCCCCGCCTTGTACTCGACTGGCAACAGCGCGGAACCGAAGCTTGCGGCGGCATCGCCTTCGCTGCGATGCAGCGGTTGCACATCCTGCGGAAAATCCTCGCGAAAGGTCGCGCCGAAGAATTTCGTGAAGGCGGAGTCGAGGCCGTCCATCCAGATGACCGGCTCAGTCCCGATGTTGCCGTGATCGTGCCACGACCAGTTCGGCGTGACGATGAAATCGCCCGGGCGCATCATCGTTCGTTCACCGTCGACGGCGGTATAGGCGCCCTCCCCCTGCATGACAAACCGCAGCGCGTTCGGCGTATGGCGATGCGCACTGGCGACCTCGCCGGGCAAAATGATCTGCAATCCCGTAAAAATAGTCTGGGCGCTGAAACTTGTGCCGGGCATGGCGGGGTTTTCCAGCATCAACACACGTCGCTCGGCGTCCTTGGCGCCGATCAACTCAGCCGCTTTGAGCAGTTCCGGCTCCACCTCGCGCCACCGCCAGAGGTGCGGCGCGCAGGGGGTGCCGGGCGCCTGCGAAACCGTGCGCTCCCACAGCGGGTTGAGCGAGCGCGCCCGGATCGAGGCCGAGAAAGCGGCGAGTTCGGGCAGGTTCGGCGGCTCTGTTTGCACAGGCGTAATCATGGGCGTCGTCACGGGCTTCGTCACGGGCGGTCTCCAGCTTGCATTGGCCCCTGCATTGGCGGGCGCGGCTGCGCCGTCAAGCCACACTTATGGTGTCCGCAGGATTTCGCGCAGAATGTCGCGTGTTTGCGCGCCGGCGGCAAGCAAGTTGTCGACTTCAGCCTGCATGGCCTCGCCCGGTACCGGATCGATTTCGATGCCTTGTCGGACCGCGTCGGCGGCAACCTCGGGATCCCCGAGCATTGCCTCGAAGGCGCGGCGCCAAACGGCAATCTGCGTCGGTCCAGCGCGTTCGCTCGCGGCAAGGGCGAACCCGCTGAACAGGGTTTGCGCCTCGACGAGCCGCATCGCCTCGCGCTCAACAGCCCCGCTGACGACATCGCTTGCGTCAGGGATTTGCAGACGCGCCTCTGCAGCAGCGCGGGAAAACTGCACGAGCAACCGCACTTTGCCCTGCCGCAACAGCTCGGGGTGGCGCAGTCGCAAGGCATTCAAAGACCAACCGCACCAGACGTCCACCTCGCCGGTCTCCAGCGCCCGCGACACCTCGAAAGCGCTCGAATAACCGGGGATGATTTGGAATTTCGCGCCCGCCAGACGGTTCAGCGCGCGCGGGTAGAGCGCCGATTTCGAACCGGGCGTCAGCGCCGCAACGAAGCTTGGCGTGCGGCGGGCGTCTTCAATGGTTGCGACCGCTGCCCCGCCGCGCGCCATACACACGTCGTCATCGCGCTGCCGTGCGCCAATGAAAACCAGACTGCGCGGATCAAACCGGGCCGCGCCGGTAATCCCTGCATAAAGTACCGCCGGCCCGACCAGAGCGAGGGATTGGGCGGGATTGGCGGCGAGCTGGGTTGCCGCAACGATGCTGGCGGCTCCGGGAACCGAGCGCACGTTGATTTTTGGCGAACCTGGCAGAAAACGCGGCAGATGCGCTGCATAAAAACGCGCCGCCTGATCGTAGGTGGGCTCCGAGGTCAGCCGCGCGCCGGGGTTATCCGCGACGTCATTTGCGTTCGCCATGTCGGCGCTCTGGCCGGCGGCGAAGCCCGTCAGCAGGTTCAGGGCTTTTGCCGATGACGCTTCCTGCGCGCCCACAAGCGCCGGCGCGAAACACATTGCCAGCGACCAAACCGCAAGGCTGGACCGGGGGCCGGTCATACGGCGCCTGCGGGGCCGCGATTGCGTCCGTAGACAACGTCGGCCCGCTCTTCAAAAGCTTGCGAAAATTTACGAAAAGCGGTGTCGAACATCGAGCCCACCAGGAAGCTCAACGTGCGGCTGCGCAACTCGTAGTCGATGAAAAATTCGACATCGCAACGCGGCCCGCCGGCATCTGGGGAATCGCGAAACGTCCAGACGTTTTCCAGCCGGCGAAACGGGCCGTCGATGTACTCGACAAGAATTTTCAGGTTGGCCCGGTCGAGCGACACCTTGCTGGTGAAGCGTTCGCGGATCGCTTTGTATCCGGCGGTCATGTCGGCGACGATTACCTCGCAGTCCTGCGCATCCGTCGTTCGCTTGCGCACCCGCAACGCCTGGCACAGCGGCAGAAACTGTGGGTAACTCTCGACGTCCGCCACGAGGTCGAACATCTCGCTGGCGGCGTGTCGAACGACGCGGGTGGTACGAAAGCTGGACACGGCAACCCTTATTCCAAAGGCCGGACGCGACCCAGTCGCGCCGCGAAAAAACCCGCCAGAAGCAACAGGCTCGCCAACAGATAGGCGACGCCGGGAAACCATCCTGCCGCGACGCTGGCGGAAAACGTTTGCGCAAACAGTAGAGGCCCGAGCATTCCCGCAACCCCGCGCAAGCTGCCGAGCGCTCCCTGCATGCGCCCCTGCTCGGAGGCGCTGGTTTCTCGCGAAAGAATCGACTGCATCGCCGGTTCGGCGAGGCCCCACAAAGCCCCCAGGGGAACCCCGGCGAGAAGGAAAGCCGTGGTTGGCGCGAACGCATAGAGCGCGAAGCTGCCTGCGCCGAACAGCAGACCGGCGAACAGGACCGGCCATTCGCCAAACTTTTTCACGGCGGGCCGCACGATGGCGCCCGAGACGATGGCCGAGGTGATGCCGACGAACGCCAAGGTCCAGCCGACCATGGCTGCGTCCCATTGGTATCGATAATCAACGTAAAGCACGAAGGTTGAGGCCAGCGAGGCGTGCGCGAGAAACGACAGGAAGGCGGCGCCAGCCAGCCAAAGGGTTGTCGGCGAGCGCTTTAACAATGAGATTGCCCCGCCGAAATTCGCCGTGCGCCAGACGAACGCCTTGGTGCGCTTTTCCGGCGGCAGCGATTCGGGCACGACGAAAAATCCATAGGCGAAATTCACGAAACTCAGAATTGCCGCCGCCCAGAATGGCGCACGCAGGTCATAAGCGCCGAGCACGCCGCCAAGCGCCGGCCCCAGAGTAAAACCAAGACCGAATGCAGCGCCCATCATGCCATACCGCGCGGCGCGCATTTCGGGCGCGGTGATGTCAGCAATATAGGCGCTGGCGGTCGAAAAGCTCGCAGCGGTGAAACCGGCGATGAGGCGACCCACGAACAGCCACCATAAATTGGGCGCCAGCGCCATCAGCACGTAATCGAGCCCAAGGCCGAGGTTTGACAACAGCACAACGGGGCGCCGACCGAAGTGGTCCGAAGCGGCGCCCAGCATGGGCTGAAACAAAACCTGCATCAGCGCGAAGGCGAAGCTGAATATGCCGACGATGGTGGCCGCGCGGGATACATCACCAGCCTCGAACGCCAGCACAAGTTTGGGCAGCACAGGTATCACAACGCCAAGCGCCAGCATGTCGAGCGCGACGGTGAAAAAGATGAAGATGAAGGCGGCGCGTCCCGGTTTGGTGGGGACGGCGAGTTTGGCTTCGGTCATGCGGCTCGAACTGGGTGGACGCTGGGCGCCCATCGATCATGAATGCGTCCGCCGGGCAAGTTGGCGGGTTGGCGCAGGGTTCCGGCGGTTTGCCTCCATGGAGGTTGACCACAGGTCGATCAATCGGGCAGTTGCCTCGGCAGTTGCGCCGAACTTCGCAGGATAGGCTCAGAACACGATGAGCCCTGTCGCCAGCAGCAACGCGCAGGGCGATGGCAGCATGGCGACAATCGCATGACAAAAACCCAGCGCGCGGTAGAATTTAGAGACTTGAGGCGTCGCCTCGACGTCCCTGTCGTCGCTCGCCTGCGCGAAACCGGCGGCAGCCGCAGCCCGCGCCAGTCCTTCGCTCCCCAGTCTGGGCAGAATGCATATGCCTGACATGCGCCCATTTTGGGCGTTCGACCATTAGAAAAACGTTAAGTTCGACGCACCGTTGAGAAAATTCACGTTGGGTTCAGGGGAATCGGGTGAAGGCGATCACGCTGCGATGAGGCTGGCGAGATAGTCGTCGTCCCATCCTGCGGTCTTGCGGCGCAGGCGGATTGAATCCTT
>JAYTTW010000248.1:0-4816 GCA_043744855.1 Hyphomicrobiales bacterium | reverse complement strand
GGCAAGGCTCATGGCGGCGCTCCGAATCAAACCGCCACACTGAATCACGCAAAACACAATCCGTTAATCGCCGTTAACTTAAGTTCGTGGCCCTGGGGTGATCCACGCGTACTCGCTATGACCGCGAAAACCTGCTAGCAGGGGCGCACCGTTTTTATCCGAACGAGCCTTGGCTTCGCCGGAGGGGTTGACGGGAGGCCCCGACGTGGTTTCAACACGTCTCCGGTAATGTCGTAGCCAAGCCACGCGGATCGCCGGTGCAGCGTTCGCGCCGGGTCGGTTCTGCAAGCATCACGGGCCACGACGGCCACGTATCGAGGGTCAGGTACTGGCCAGGTGTCAACATAAGAGGAAGAGGTTATCAGATGAGCGATGTCGCCGAACGGGTGAAAAAGATTGTAATCGAACACCTCGGCGTTGATGCCGAGAAGGTGGTGGACAAGGCGAATTTCATCGACGACCTCGGCGCGGATTCGCTCGATACAGTCGAACTCGTTATGGCCTTCGAGGAAGAGTTCGGCGTTGAAATCCCCGACGATGCGGCCGAGACGATTGTCACCGTCGGCGACGCGGTGAAGTTCCTTGAAAAGGCCAAAGCGGCCTGATTGATCGCGACCTCGCGTCGCGCGCGTTCCAACAACGGCGGCAAACGGATCCCCGTGCCGAAGGCATGGTTGCGTTAGCGCCGCCGTTTTTCATTTAACTCTTGGGTTGGTCTGGCGATGCGCAGGGTCGTCGTTACCGGTTTGGGGATCGTCAGTCCGCTAGCGTGCGGCGTCGAGCCGACATGGCGACGGCTTCTGGCTGGCGAAAGTGGAGCGCGGCGCGTCGAAAGCTTCGAAGTCGGAGATTTGCCGTGTCAGATCGCCTGCCAGATTCCGCGTGGCACAAGCCAGGATGACGCTTTCAATCCGGACGACTGGATGGAGGCAAAAGAGCAGCGCCGCGTCGACGACTTCATCCTTTACGCCATGTCGGCGGCGACGCAGGCCATAACCGATTCCTGTTGGCAGGCGAAGACACCCGAGGAGCAACATGCCTCGGGCGTGCTCATTGGCTCGGGCATCGGCGGTCTCGGCGGCATCTACGAGACTTCCATTCTGTTGCACGAAAAGGGTCCGCGCCGGGTTTCGCCATTCTTCATTCCGGGGCGTCTCATCAATCTGACGTCTGGCTATGTTTCCATTCGGCACGGATTCAAGGGCCCCAATCATTCAGTGGTCACCGCCTGTTCAACCGGCGCGCACGCGATTGGCGACGCGGGTCGCTTGATCGGGCTTGGCGACGCCGACGTAATGGTCGCCGGCGGGGCGGAATCTTGTGTCAACCGGATTGCGCTGGCGGGATTCGCCGCATGCCGGGCGCTGTCCACGGGTTTCAACGATCGCCCAAGCGAGGGCTCCCGCCCCTATGACCGGGATCGTGACGGTTTCGTCATGGGCGAAGGCGCCGGTTGCGTCGTGCTCGAGGAATACGAACACGCCAAGGCGCGCGGCGCGCACATCTATGCCGAACTGATCGGTTATGGCCTGTCGGGCGACGCCTATCACATAACTGCGCCGACGCCCGACGGCGACGGCGCATTCCGCTGCATGAGCGCGGCGCTCAAACGCGCCGACATTTCGGCTGGTGACATCGACTATGTCAATGCGCACGGAACGTCGACGCCGCTGGGCGACGAGATCGAACTCGGCGCCGTAACGCGCCTGATGGGCGAGGCCGCGGGAGGCTTGACCATGTCGTCGACGAAATCCTCGATCGGGCATCTGCTCGGCGCGGCTGGCGCGGTGGAGGCCATTTTTTCGATCCTGGCGATCCGCGACCAGATAGCGCCCGCGACGCTCAACCTCGTCCATCCCTCGGTGGAGACGGCGATCAATCTCGTGCCTTTGCAACCGAAAAAGATGACAATCCGGACGGTGTTGTCGAATTCTTTTGGCTTTGGCGGCACCAACGCCTCGCTGATCTTGCGCGCGATTAACTGAGGCGTTGATCAAGTGGCCTTCAATCGCCACAATCAGGCGGTAGGCGGTCTGGCGCCACCCAGTGGGAAACCGGGCAAGCTGGCGCGGGGGCGAACGCCTCGAGGGTTGAACAGGGCGCGCTGGTTTGGCGCATGAACGGTAATTGGCCATGGTCGAAAGCCCGCACAATGACATTCCGCCCGGGCCCGGCGATGGCGGCAACGCGAGTTTTTTTGGACGCCGACTGAAAGTTCAGTCGCCAACCGAAGCCTTGCAGCCGCAAGCCGCGCCACCGCCGCCGCGTCCGGCCAAGCGTCCAAGCCAGCGCAGGCCGACGCTGTCGGCGCTAAGCGGGTTCATTTCTTTTCTGCTGTTGTTTCTGCTCGGTGGCCTCGGCGGTCTCGCCTATATCGGCCAGCAAAACTCCGCCAAGGGTCCATTGGCGGGGGACAAGGTCGTCATGATTCCACGCGGCGCCGATGGCGCGGACATCATCCAGCAACTGGAAAGCGAAGGCGTGGTCAGCAGCGGCGCCATGCTGAATGCAGCCCTGTGGATGCAGGGCGCGCGCTCGAAATTGCGCTCCGGCGAATACATGTTTCGCAAGGAAGCCAGCTTGCGCGACGTCATTGATACGCTTGTGGCGGGTCGCGAAATTCTGCACTCCGTAACCATTCCGGAAGGTTTGACATCCGAACAGGTGGTGCAGCGTCTGCGTGACAATGAATTCCTCTCAGGTGAACTCAACGAGATCCCCAAGGAAGGCACGCTGCTGCCTGACACGTATAGAATCTCGCGCGGCATGGCGCGTGCCGATCTGGTGCGCAAGATGCAAGACGAGCAAAAAAAGGTGCTGGACCAGTTGTGGGCGCGCCGCATCGCCGACCTGCCGGTGCGCTCGCCTTATGAGATGCTGACGCTGGCCTCGATTGTCGAGAAGGAAACCGGCAAGGCAGACGAGAGACCACGCGTCGCCAGCGTTTTCATCAACCGGCTACAAAAGCGTATGCGGCTGCAATCCGATCCGACAATCGTTTATGGTCTCGTCGGCGGCAAGGGTACGCTCGGACGCGGCATTCTGCGCAGCGAACTTGAGCGCGCCACGCCCTACAATACCTATGCGATCGAGGGTTTGCCGCCCGGCCCCATCGCCAATCCCGGCCGCGCCGCCATTGAGGCTGTGGCGCGCCCGTCACGCACCAAGGATTTGTACTTTGTCGCCGACGGCTCCGGCGGGCACGTCTTCGCCGAGACCCTCGATCAACATAGCCGCAACGTGGTTCGCTGGCGGCAAGTTGAAAAAGATGCAAAAGAGCGCCAACACGCGCCGGCGAGCGCGCCTGTTGATCGTGCGCCGGATGACGCGAATGCGCCGCCAGTCTCGCCCCTGCCAGCCTCGCCCGCGCCGGCGCTTGCGCCGCTGCGCGGCCAACGCGGTGACTTGCTGCTTTCGGACCCCACCTTTGGAGCTTTGCCAACGCGATTGGCGAACGATGAGGCGGACCCCGTCGCCGCAGCGCCTGCGCAAGCCGTGGCTGTCGAAAACGCTGCCGCCGCCAGGCCGCCGCAACCCAACCCTCAGGCGAAGACCGTTGCGGCCGAGGCAATCGTCACAGTGGCCAATCGATTCGATACCGGCAAGCAACTCGACACCCGGATTTTAGCGGAATTCACGCCGCCGCAATCGACGCCGGTGGATGGCGCCGCGACGGGGGAGGCTGGCGGTCACGTCGACATGGCGATGGTGCCTGTGTCGGCAAAGCGACGCGCCGAGCAGAAAGCCAGCGCCGCCCGCTACGGCGTTTCGGCGCGCGAGGATTCGTTGCCCATCTCTGAAGCTTCCGAAGCGCCCGGCGGACATGAGGCGGCGCCAGCCTTGCCGCCGACGCCGAAAGTGATCCGGATTTATGACGCGTCCGAAGGCACTGCGCTGGATCCGCTGCGCGACAAGAGCTGGGATTTAACCACTGCCAAGGATGTGCCGACACTCCAGGCGCAAGTCGCCACGCCGACGACGAAGCTGCGTCAGCCCGTGAAAAAGCCGCCTTCCCACGGGCATGGGGCAGCTCCGTCGGCACAATAAGCTGGTTCCATCGACGGCGGCTGCGTATGATATCGACGCGGCGATGCGAATCTGAACGCCGGTATTGCACAGGTCACCATGACGCTAAAAAGCATGACCGGCTTTGCCCGCTCAGCCAGTGCATCCCACATCTGGCGGTGGGCCTGGGAGATCAAGACGGTCAATTCAAAGGGGCTTGAATTGCGGCTGCGCGTCGGCGCGCCTTTTGATCGCATCGAGGTCGAAGCGCGCTCGCGCATCGCCGCACAACTGGCGCGCGGCGCTTGTTACGCAACGCTCAGCGTGCAAAGAGAAACAACAGCGCCACAGGTGCGCCTGAATGAAAAGCTGCTCGCCAGTCTGGCGGAAGCCGTGCGAAAAATTCCATCCGGCGGTGGATTGCAGCCGGCCTCCATCGACGGCTTGCTTGGCGTGCGCGGCGTCATTGAAATCGACGAAGCGAAGGACGACGAGGCCGCCATTGACGCGGCGTCACAAGCCGTCCTGCGCGACCTCGACACGGCGCTCGTCGAAATCGTCGCGGCGCGGCGGCGCGAGGGCGAAGCCTTGGCCAAAATTCTGGCGCAGCGCATCGACAGGATCGAGCATCTGACGCGCGCGGCGGAAGCGACGCCGGGTCGCAAGCCCGAGGCGGTCAGGGCGCGACTGGCGCAATCGGTGGCGCGCCTCACCGACGCCGCGAGCGGGCTCGACACAGCACGGTTGCACCAGGAGGCGTTGTTGCTTGCGGCCAAGGCGGACATCCGCGAGGAACTTGACCGTCTGCTGA
>JAYTTW010000247.1:0-4829 GCA_043744855.1 Hyphomicrobiales bacterium | reverse complement strand
CGCAATCGCACAAGTGGAAGCGTCGATTAGGGTTAGTTACCGGGGCGAACACAAATGTAGGTGGGGTGGCCTCGACCGTTGCGACCATTGGCGCTAGTATAGACGTGGTCACCAGCGTTTGGGCAGCCGAGAGCAGCGACGCGACTTTGCGGTATTCGAGGTTGGCATGGCCGAATTTACGCTTGACGCCCAGATGGCGCAGAAAAAACGGGTCGCGGTCCTCAAGACCCCACTCGGCGCAGATAAACTTGCGCTGACGCGTTTTGAAGGGTTTGAGGGACTGAGCGAACTCTTCGAATTCCGCATCGACGCGGTAAGCAGCGAATCCAACATTGACTTCGACAAGGCCCTCGGCCTGTCCTGTAGCGTTGAGGTTGAGAGCTACGTGGAGCCGAAGCGCTTCTTTGACGGCATTCTTGTCGAAGCTCACTCCGTTGGCAAAAGCCAGTCCTTTTATGGCTACAGTCTGGTGTTGCGACCGGCGCTCTGGTTCCTGTCGCGGCGCGCCAACTGTCGCATCTGGCATGACAAGGACGCGCTGGTGATCGTCAAGGAACTGCTTGGCGAGCACGGCGTCGATTTCCGCACCGCGACGACGCGCGATTGCCGCAAGCGCGAGTACTGTGTGCAGTATCGGGAAACCGATCTCGCCTTCGCTTCGCGATTGATGGAGGACGAGGGCATCTACTTCTTCCATGAGTTCAAGCAGGGTTCCCATACGCTTGTACTCGCCGATGCGCCGTCCTCCCACAAGGACATCCCCGGCCATTCAAAAGTGCGCTACAGCACCGTTGTGACGAGCGCCACCGCCCGCGAAGAAGCGTTGACCGAGTGGACAGCCGAGAGGCGGTTTCGCTCCGGCAAGTTCGAGTTGCGCGATTACAACTTCAAGACGCCCAGCAACCAATTGAAGGGTGAAAGCGTCGCCAGCAGCAAATACGCCAAATCGAAGATTGAGGTTTATGACTATCCCGGTCGTCACGAAGTCGAAAGCGAAGGCAAGGATTACGCCAAAATCCGCCGCGACGCCGAACAGTCGCTGGATGATCGCCGTTATGTTTCGGGCGAAGCGCCGTCGCTGTTTCCGGGCGGCCTCGTGACAGTCGCCGAGCACCCGAAAGAGTCGGAGAACAAGTCCTACCTCGTCGTCCGCGCCACCCACCATTTCAGCGGCCAATCCTACCGTTCGACCGGCGGCGCCATGGGCGACGACCGCTATCGCGGCAACTACGAGTTGTTGCCTTCGACCGTCCAGTACCACGCTCCCATGGTTACCCCCCGCGCCGTTGTGCACGGGCCGCAGACGGCCAAAGTCGTCAGCCCGGATGGCGAAGAGATCGACGTTGACGAGCATGGCCGCATCCTCGTCAAGTTTCACTGGGATCGTAACGAAAAAGGCGAGTCCCGCAACGAATCCTGTCGCGTCCGCGTCGCCCAGGTCTGGGCGGGGAAGGGCTGGGGCGGCCAGTTTATTCCGCGCGTTGATATGGAGGTCGTCGTCGAATTCCTCGAAGGCGACCCGGATCGTCCGTTGGTGACAGGCGCCGTCTACAACGCCGACAACAAATATCCCTGGTCGATGCCCGCCAACAAAACCCAGTCCGGCATCAAGTCGGATTCGTCAAAGGGCCACGGCGGCTACAATCAATGGCGCTTCGAGGACAAAAAGGGCGAAGAGCAGATCGAGGTTCACGCCGAGAAAGATCACGATGTCATCGTCAAGGACACCGAGACGTGGAAAATCGGCTCGGATTTCACCAGCCACGAGGGCCCGGAATCGCGCTACACCACCCTGATACATGGCGACGACCGCCTCGACGTACAGGATGGCAATCACATTGTGCACATCAAGAAAAAACAAAAAATCCAGGTCGACGACACCATTGAGATCACTGCCACCAATAAAATCACGCTAACCGTCGGACAGAGCGTCATCACTATGGAGCCAATGAAGATAAAGATTGAATCGCTGAGCATCGAGGTGAATGCTACTGCGGACCTGAAGGCTACCTCTATCAACACAACTGTCAACGGCGACGCGACGACAAAAGTGACCGGCGGGATGGTCATGATCAACTAGGGAAAGTGAAGCATGCCGCGTCTGCAATTTGTCGAAGCCCAGGCCGTATTCGACGCATTCCCCACGCTGATGGAAAACATGAAGGCGGCGCCCACGACGCAACCGCCGCTTGAGTATTTGCGCGGCCTCGTCACAAGCCCGAATCCCGACGATTCGATTCTGTTCAGCGCCTGTGTGCTGCCACGACGGATGGCGGTGTGGTGGGTGAGCCAATGCGTACGGTCGCTGCAGCAAAATCTCAGCCACGCCGATGAGGTCGCGCTGACAACCGCCGAAGCATGGGTTCGCGCGCCCGATGAAGTCACACGCAACGAGGCTTTGCGGATCGGCATGTCAGGCTCGAGCAAATTGCCCAGCACGTGGGTGGCCAACGCCGCCGGCTGGTCGGGCGGCAGCATCATGCTGGATAATCCCCAGGGGCCGCCCGCGCCGCCTCATCTTACCGCCGCCGCAGCGCGCAACGCTGTGTTGCTGGCGCTCGGGTCAAAACCGAACCGGCAAATGGAAATCGCCGCTTGCGTCGACAAATGCATAGGGTTGGCGGAGTCCTGAATTTTCGCGCAGACAGGCTTGCGATGGGTTATGGGTGACCTGTATTTTCGTAGTATACGGGGGGTCGAAGCCTTGTGTATCCGGCAAGGACGCGCGATCCGCGCGCATCCTTGTTAAAAAGCGGATTTCCAAGAATGCCGTAGTCGGCGACATCGCGGAAAGCTGAAAAATGGGGCTTACGCTAACCATCGAGAACCACCCCAACCTGCCGGATGGCGGGCCGCTGAGCATTTCAGTGACGGGCAAGCGCGGCATTGAGTTTGGCCGCGACAAGCACCTCGACTGGTCGTTGCCCGATCCCACCCGCTTTATTTCCGGAAAACACTGCGAGGTGCGCTACCAGAACGGCGAGTATCTGCTGTACGACGTGTCGACCAACGGCACGTTCCTCAACGGCGCGCAAAACCGCATGCAGTCGCCGCATCGCTTGCGCACCGGCGACCGCTTGACCGTTGGCGACTTCATAATCGTTTCCGTTATCGAGGGCGAGGCGGGCGGCGGGGAAGCCGACTTCGACGCGCCGCCAGCGCGCGACTCCGCCGCCATGTGGGATGCCGAAGGCGATATTGCGCCACCCGTCGACCCGAAGTCCCTGCGTCCGCCCTCGACGTCGCGGCCGGTGCAATCGGATTTCCTTGAACAGGCCATGGGTAGCCCAGACCTCTACGATTTGCGCGGCGCGCGGTCGTCGGGCAACGCAGCGCCACTTCCCCCTGCGGCGGCCCTGGACCCCTATGCCTCGCCGGCCGCGCCGCCGCCGCAGGATTCAGATTTCGATTGGGCCCCCCCCGTTGCGCGACCTGCGCCGGTTGTCGAAGCTGCACCGCCGGCGCCGTCGCCGCGGCGCGCCGCTGCACCGCTCCAGTCTGGCGTCTGGGGCGATGACGCCGGTGATTTCATGCCGCCACCCGCCGCCTCGCCAGCCCCCGCGCCGCCGCCAAATGCCGCTGCTGCGGCGGCTCCTGAGCTCTTCCAGGCGGTCGCCCCGATGCCGGCGGGGGTAGCTGCGGACCCGGCGCCGCCGGCGGCCTTGCCAGTCGTCTCCGCCAATCCGTTTCTACAAGCGCCGCCGCCAGCCTCGCCACCCGCCGCGCCGCCCGCTGCTTCGCCTGCGCCTTCGGCGCCGCAAATGCCGCCCTCCGCGCCGCCACCGGCTGGCCTGACTGGCGTCGCGGCCGATCTCGGCGGCGAGTTCATGGCGCGCTTTGCTGCCGCCGCCGGCGTCTCGCCAGGCGTTCTGGCCGGACAAGATCCGCTCGAAGTCGCGCAAAAAGCCGGTGAAATCCTGCACGCCGTCGTCGCCGAGATGATGCAGCTGCTGGGCGCCCGCAACGAGGCGCGGCGAATTTCCCGCTCCTCCAGCCAAACGATGATTCAGGCTCTCGACAACAATCCGCTCAAATTCTCCCCGACCCCGGAAGACGCCTTGCGCATCATGCTGGGACCACCGACGCGCAGTTATCTCGACGCCAAGCGGGCGCTCGACCAGGGTTTCCACGACCTCAAAACGCATCAGATGCAGACCTATTCGGCGATGCAAGCGGCGATGCGCCGCCTTGCTGGCGAACTGTCGCCCGAGGCAATCGAGAAATCATTGCCCGGCGGCGGCGGCCTCGCCGAGCGACTGGGCTCGCGGCGGGGGCGTCTGTGGGAAGCCTATCTGGCGCGTTGGAACGCCAAGACCGAACATCACGATGACGGCCTTGTCGACGTCTTCATGTTGTATTTTTCGGACTGTTATGATCGCAGTCTTGAGCGAAAAGACTAGCCATGACTATTGAAAACATGCCATTTTCAAAATCATGAGTTGATGAAGTCAGTATAAAAACAGTTGCACTGGGGTGGCGCGTTTCTGTCCACCCGGGCGTATTCCAGTCAAAAGCGAACGGTGGCTTGATGTCCTGGTACAGCAAGGTGGTATGGCGCGAAGGCCTGTTCCTGCGGCCTCACCACCTTCAACAGAATGATCGTTACCTCGAGCGGATGGTGGAAAGCCGCACGCGCTTCGCGACACCATACCCATGGGGCTTTTCGCATCTGGAGATTGATTTCGATCTGGCTCAGCAGAGCAAGTTTTCGTTGCGCCGGGCGGTTGGCGTCATGCCCGACGGAACCCCCTTTGACGTGCCCGGCGACAGCCCGTTGCCGACGCCGCTTGACGTTCCCGAAAACGCCGCCGGCCAATCCGTCTGGCTGG
>JAYTTW010000246.1:0-18960 GCA_043744855.1 Hyphomicrobiales bacterium | reverse complement strand
ATCGCCTACATCGGTGGAACCGCCGATGTAGGCTTCTACATTGCCGACGCCAAAGGTTTTTTGAAAGACGCAGGTATCGAAGCGAACTTTGTGGTTTTTGATTCCAGCGCCCGCATGGTTGCGCCGCTCGCCACCGGCGAAGTCGATGTCGGCTCGGGCGCCGTCGGCGCCGGCACCTACAACGCCCTGGAGCGCGGCATCACCCTGCGCGCTGTTGCCGACAAGGCGCGCAACAAGGGTGTCTTCTCCTATCAGGGCCTGCTGGTTCGCAAGGATCTTTGGGACGCCGGGGTTCGCGGCATCAAGGATTTGAAAGGCCGCAAGTTCGCCATGACGGCGCCCGGCAGCAACGAATCTGCGGTGCTGGCGGAAGCCCTGGCGAGTGTCGGCCTCGTCAAGGATGACATCGAGGCGACGCAGCTTTCCATGCCGCAGCAGGTCGCCGCCTACGCCAGCAAAGCCATCGACGCGAGTTTTCTGCCGGAGCCGTTTCTCACCGCCGTCCTGAAATCGGGAACCGCCGTGCAGATTGCGCCGGTCTCCAGCATCCGCGACGACGACGTGACCGGCGTCATCGTTTATTCCGATCAGCTCATCGCCAACAAGCCAGACTTGGCGCGGCGTATCACCAAAGCCTACGTTCGCGGCTTACGCGTCTACGTTGATGCGCTGAAGGACGCCCGGCTGGCCGGCCCCGGCGCCGACGAGGTCATCGACATCATCGCTAAATATTCGAGCGTCAAGGACAAGGCCGTATTGCGTGAAATCATTCCCCATTATGTCGATCCAGATGGTCGCGTCGGCGCCGACAGCCTGAAAAAAGACTGGGCGTATTATCGCGCGCAGGGCTTGATCAGCGGCGCAGTCACGGTCGACCAGCTCATCGATAATCGCTGGGTCGACGACGCCGTGAGGGAGCTTGGCCCATACAAGCCCAACGGCGGCTGACGCGGCGCGCGGAGCACGGCGGGGGGGAGCCCTAACCGACCTCCCCTAACCGATGAGCCCAAGCGCCGATTTCACCTTGCGCGAATACCCGTAAATGTCCTCGCGCAGTTGCAGCGTGCCTGCCTCGTCGACGAAAGCCGTGAAATATTCCAGATGCACATCGATATGCTGCGGCAACTGAATGGTGCGGTTGCCTTTGCCAATCAGCCTTTTGACGCGCTGCTCGTCCCAGCCGCTGTTCTTGCCCATGACGATTTCGGCAAACCGAAACGGCTGGTCGACGCGCACGCAACCATGACTGAAAGCGCGGCGCGTCGAAGCGAACAAGCCGCGCGACGGCGTGTCATGCAGATACACGGCATGTTCGTTGGGGAACATGAATTTGATATTGCCAAGGGCGTTGCGCTCGCCCGGCGGCTGGCGAACCGTCATCTCGCCGCGCCGGTTGGTTTTGACTTCGTAGCCCATGCGCGCGAGGTAATTTGGGTCGTGCGCCAGACGCGGCAACATCTCGTTCTTGATGATGCTCTGCGGCACATTCCAGTAAGGATTGACCTCAAGGAACTGCATCCGGTTCGAGAATATCGGCGTCGGCGTGTCAGGCTTGCCGACGACGACGCGAGCCGAGTGCACCAGCACGCCGCCGCGCGTCACGCGCACGGTGTAATCGGGGATGTTGACCTCGATACGGTCGCTCGCCTCCTGGCGCGGCAGCCAGCGCCAGCGCTCCATGTTGGCGATGATTTCATCTTCGACACGCGCCGGGTTGCCGAGCGCCAGCGCCGCCACCGTCGCCTGCGTCAGGTTCCCCGATGGCGGCAAACCCTTGCCGCGCTGGAATTCCGCCACACCGGCTGCAATGCGCGCATCATAGATCGAGGCTTCCGCGTCGGGAATGGGCGTTGTGTCGAAACGCGCCCGCAGCGCCGGCACACGCACATCGCGCATGCCCACCTTCAACGTCGGCCCTTGCGCAATCTGCACGACTTCGACGGGTTTCTGGTGGCGCGCCTCGGCCAGTTTGGTCCGCAGCGCGGCGTAGCCGACACGCGACGGGTTGAACGCACGCAGCGCGCTGTCAGCGTCGCTGGCCTGCGCCACGTTTCTCAGTATCGCTTCGGGCGTCGCCACATCCGGCTTTTCGGTGATGAGCGCCGAGATGGCGCGCGGATTGATGCGCGATCCGCTGGCCTGCTGCCCGTAGGCGACGACCGCCTGCGATAGTGCGACTTCCGCCGCGGCTTTTGCCGCCACACTCGCGCCCGCCTGCGCTGGCGCTTGCGTCTCCGCGAGGCTCAGCGCGTCTTCGGAGGCTCGCGCCAGCCGCGTCAGGGCGGCTTTTGCCGCTGCGGTAAAATTGCCATCCTCGCCAATCCACAAGGGACGGAAACCGCGCGCCGCGTAAACGGCGAGAATTTGCTCGCGCACCACTTTGCGGGCCTGCCCGTTGCGACCTGCGGGCTCGCCCGCAATCGCTTCGAGCGCTGGCCGCAACTGCGCGGCAATGTCGTCGCCAGTCGAGGCGATCCCGGGGGTTGGCGGCGGCACGCTCCCCGGTGCTGACCCCGGCGCCTCGCTGGCTAAAGGCGGCGCAACTTGCGGCTGGGTTGGCGGCGCAGCCGGCGCCGCCGCGACAGGTTGACGCGCTTCGACGGGAACTGCGCTTGCGGTGTGGGAAACCGGAGTGACGGCAGACGCTGGCTTGGCAGACCCAGACTCTCGCGGAGCGACCTGCACCTGCGCGTCGGGCAACGGCGGCAGCAGCAAAACTGGCCGCGAGGGGCTCTCTTGCGCGGCGAGAGGCGCGAAAACAGCGACCGGCGCCAAGCCAAAGCAAGCCAAGCCAAGGCGGGCCAGCGCCGAAATCAGGGAGAACCTTGCAACCACCTTACGCATCGCAACCTCAAAGCCGCCGGCCCGGCCAGGTGATTATGAATGGCCACACCATGAGCGACGCCATTCAAATCGGGGACTGCGACGAAAATCAACGTCAATCTTAGCCGCGAGGTGGCCAAGCATGCAAATTTTGCCAAGCTGTGTTGCGCCGGCATCACGCTGCTTCGCCTGCCGTTTCGGGCTGGGCGCCAGCCTCCTCCAGCCCATGGTCCTTCATCTTGCGGTAAAGTGTCGAGCGGCCGATGCCGAGCCGGCGCGCCATCTCTGACATCTGTCCCCGATAGTACGTCATGGCGAAACGGATAACGTCGGCTTCCAGCGCGTCTATTTTGCGGACATTGCCATTTTCGTCAAGCAATCGCAGCACATTGGGATCGCGCACTTCGACACGGACAATTTCGCGTTGCGGCGCAACAGCTGCGTGGGCAGCGAGCGCTGGCGCCGGCGGCACCCGCACGTCGAAGCCCTGCACCTGCGCTGCGATTTGCGGGAATTCGGCGACGGTCAGTTCATCCGCATCGGCCAACACAACCGCGCGAAACACCGCGTTCTCAAGCTGCCGCACATTGCCCGGCCAGTCGTAGGCATGCAGCAACGCCAGGCATTCCGCCGTAAGGCCGCGTATCCGTTTGCCTTCCTCGGCGGCGAACCGCGCCACGAAGCGACGGCTGAGATCGGCAATGTCGTCACGCCGCGAGCGCAACGGCGGAATGGTTATCGGAAACACGTTGAGGCGATAATAAAGGTCTTCGCGGAAACGGCCTTGCCGCACCTGCTCGATCAGATTTTGATTGGTGGCGGAGATGAGGCGAATGTCGACCTTGATGGAGCGTTTGCCGCCAACCGGATCAATTTCGCATTCCTGCAAGGCGCGTAGCAGTTTGACCTGCGTCTCCAGCGGCAACTCACCAATTTCGTCAAGAAACAGCGTGCCTCCGTTTGCCTCGACAAACTTGCCGGCGTGTTTCTCGGTTGCGCCGGTAAACGCGCCTTTCTCGTGCCCGAACAATATGGATTCGACGAGGTTTTCCGGCAGGGCGCCGCAGTTGACGGTAATGAACGGTTTGCCCTTGCGATCGGATACGCCCTGGATGGCGCGCGCGATCAGTTCCTTGCCGACGCCGGATTCGCCTTCGATCAGGACGGGAATGTTGGATTTCGCCGCGCGCTCTCCCAGCCGGATAATGCGCGCCATATCGTCTGAGCGGGTGACAATGTCCTTAAAAGTCATCGTGCCCGTAGTGCGTTTGGAAATGCGCCGGATTTCGTCTTCCAGCGCGTCAAAACGCAGAGCGTTCTTGATCGAGACCTGTAGCCGTTCAGCGCCTACCGGTTTGACGACAAAATCGATGGCGCCGGCGCGCATGGCCGAAATCACCGCCTCAATGGAGCCGTGCGCCGTTTGCACAATGACAGGCGTCGTGATCTTGCGTTCACGCATGCGGCTCAACACGCCCATTCCGTCGAGATCGGGCATCACAAGATCGAGCACAAGACAGTCGACTGGCGTCTTGTCGGCGGCCTGGAGGCGGGCCAGCGCAGCTTCGCCGCCATCGACGGTTTCAACCTGATATCCGAAACGACGCGCCGTCGCCTCGAGGAGCCGGCGCTGCACAGGATCGTCGTCGGCGACCAAAACCAGAGAGGTCATGCGGCTTATTATTCCTTGGCGAGCGAGGGCGCTTCGCCTCTGGAAGTATGTTGAACGAACAGGGTAAATGGCGTGTTAATGCGCGCGCCGCCCGAAGCTGGACCGGAGGCTGTCGCACGACAACCCGCTGGCGGACCCATCTTTCGTGGGTTTTCGTTGATCGTCATCGCCAAATCGTCGTACTGACAAGTACAACTTGCTGACAAGTACAACTTGTCGTTTTGGCGGAGCCGCTGCATGCCAGATTATCCGTTCGCCCAGCGCCCTTGGGCCGCGCCGACGCCGCAACCCTCGGCTGCCGCGCCTGCCTCGGCCCTGCCCGAATGGAACCTCGCCGACCTCTATGCCGGCATGGATTCCCCGGCTTACGCCGCCGACCTCGAACGCGCGCTGACAATGTGCGCCGCCTTTGCCGAAGACTACCGTGGCAAGCTGGAGGCCATCGCCAGGGGCGCCGACGCCAGCCAGCGCCTGCATGAAATCCTGCAACGCTATGAGGCGCTCGACGATCTGCTTGGACGCATCGGCTCCTACGCCGGCCTCGTTTACGCCGGCGACGCCTCCGACCCGGCCCGCGCCAAGTTCTACGGCGATGCGCAAGAGAAACTCACGGCGGCAACCACGCCGTTGCTGTTTTTCACGCTCGAACTCAACCGCATCGACGACGCTGCGCTCGATGCGGCCGCCGCAAAAGAGCCGTTGTCGCATTACAAGCCCTGGCTCGACGACATTCGCCGCGAGAAGCCTCACCAGCTTGAAGATCGCGTCGAGGAGCTGTTCCACGAAAAGTCGATGACGGGCGCCGGAGCCTGGAACCGGCTTTTCGATGAAACAATATCGGCGCTGCGCTTCAAGGTGGGCGACGCCGACCTCACCCTCGCGCCGACGCTCAACATGATGCAGGACGCCAACCCGGAAAAACGCAAGCAAGCCTCGCAGGCGCTGGCGGAAACGTTGAACGCAAATTTGCGCACGTTCGCGCTAATCACCAACACGCTCGCCAAAGACAAGGAGATTTCCGATCGTTGGCGCGGCTTTGCAGACATCGCCGATTCCCGCCATCTGTCGAACCGCGTCGAACGCGAAGTTGTTGAGGCTCTCGTTACCGCCGTGCGCGACGCCTATCCGCGTCTGTCACATCGCTATTACAAACTGAAAGCCAAGTGGTTCGGGCGCGATCATCTCGACTTTTGGGACCGCAACGCGCCGTTGCCCGACGCTTCGGCGCGCGACATTCCGTGGGGCGAGGCGCGCGACACCGTGCTTTCCGCCTATGGCGCCTTTTCGCCTGACATGGCGAATATCGCCAAGCGGTTTTTCGATGGCGGCTGGATCGACGCCGCCATGCGACCGGGCAAATCGCCGGGCGCCTTCGCCCATCCCACCGTGCCAAGCGCACACCCCTACGTGCTGGTGAACTATCAAGGCAAACCGCGCGATGTCATGACCTTGGCGCACGAGCTTGGCCACGGCGTGCATCAGGTGCTGGCCGCGCCCAACGGCGCTTTAATGGCGCCGACGCCGCTGACCCTGGCGGAAACCGCGAGCGTGTTTGGCGAGATGCTGACTTTCCGCGCGCTCCTCAAGAGTGCCGCGCCCGATCAACGCCGCGCCATGCTGGCCGCCAAGGTCGAGGACATGCTCAACACCGTCGTGCGGCAAATCGCCTTCTACACTTTTGAACGCAAGGTCCACCTCGCGCGGCGCGAGGGCGAGCTGACCTCCGCGCAGATCGGCGATTTGTGGATGAGCGTGCAAGGCGAAAGCCTGGGGCCGGCGATTCGCACTGGACCGGGCTACGAAACCTTCTGGGCCTACATTCCGCACTTCGTTCATTCACCGTTCTACGTTTACGCCTATGCGTTTGGCGATTGTCTGGTGAACTCGCTTTATGGCGTCTATCAAAACGCCGCCGACGGGTTTGTCGAAAATTACTTCGCCATGCTGTCGGCCGGCGGATCGAAACACTATTCGGAATTGCTCGCGCCGTTTGGCCTCGATGCCCGCGATCCCGCCTTCTGGCAGATCGGCCTCAACATGATCGAGGCCATGATCGTCGAACTCGAGACGACGAGCGTGTAGGGACGGCGCACGCTGCGCAATTGGAGATCGCCGTTATGGCTCGAATCATCATTGCTGGAGCAGGTCTCGGCGGTCTCGCTGCTGCGTCCTGCCTGATGCTCGCCGGGCATGAGGTCGATATCTACGAGCAGGCGCCAGCGCTGGCCGAAGTCGGCGCCGGCATTCAAATCAGCGCCAATGCGTTTCACGTCATGCGCCACCTCGGCCTTGGCGACGAATTGCTGCGACTGGGCGTGCAGCCCGGCGCCTACGTATTTCGCCTGCACGACACGGGCGAAGAAATCCAACGCTTTTCGCTTTCCGCCGAGCATGAGGCCGCGCACGGCGCGCCTTATGTGCAACTGCATCGCGCCGATTTGCATGACATCCTCGCGCGCCGCGCCAGGGCGCTGAAAACCGATGTCGTGCGTCTCAACCATCGCCTGAAAAGTTTCAGCCAGACGGCGCAGGGCGTCGAGGCGCATTTCGACAATGGCCACGTGACGCGCGGCGATATTCTGATCGGCGCCGACGGGCTGAAATCCGTCGTCCGCCGTCAGTTGTGGGGCGACGCGCCGGCGACCTACACCGGCGATGGCGCGTGGCGTCTTGTCGTGCCGGTGGAACGGCTTCCGCAGCCGCGCCTTGAGGCTGTCATGAATGTGTTCATGGGGCCGGGCGGCCACGCAGTTTGTTATTACCTGCGCTCGGGCAGCCTGCTGAATTTCGTCGGCATCATCGAAACCGACGATATCTCGGAGGAATCCTGGACGCTCAAACTGCCTTGGGAAAAGCTGAAAAAAGATTTTGACGGCTGGCATCCCGCCATTCAGACCGTCATCGACGCCGGCGACCGCAACGAAGTCTACCGCTGGTCGCTGTTCAATCGCCCGCCCATCCGCAAGTGGGGCGAAGGCCGCGTCACCCTGCTCGGCGACGCCGCCCACCCAACCTTGCCGTATCTCGCGCAAGGCGCGGTGATGGCGATAGAAGACGGCGCTGTGTTGACCCGCGCGCTGGCGCAGGCCGGCAACCTCGCTGACGCTTTGCAACTTTATGAGCGCAACCGCGTCGACCGCACGGCGAAGATCGTCGAGCAGTCAACGTATAATCGCCGGCTGTTTCATCTGCCGTCCGTGCAAGCCATGCGCGACGCTTTCGCCAACCGTAACGAGGGCGAAGATCGTAACAAGTGGCTGTATTCCTACAACCCGCTGACGGTGGAGTTGGTCTGAGGGCGTAGAGGCGCGTCGAGCGGTTGCAAAGCCGTCAATTTTGTTATACGTTTTGTATAACATTTTGGAGATGCGTCATGAACGATCACGCGCGCAAAATTGAGATTGAAGACTTTGTCCTTCAAATTCGCAAAATCGGTAATTCTACAGGCATCATTCTGCCGAAGGAGTTGCTTGCGAAGCTTTCGCTTAAAGCAGGTGATAAACTGCACATCGTCGAACAGACTGAGAAGGGGCTAAAGCTCAGCCCCTATGATCCCAAGCATGCAAAGGTAATGTCGATCGCGCGTCAGGTCATGGACGAATATAAGGACACGCTGCAAGCGCTGGCCAAGTGAGCGAGCCGCTCTGGTTGGAGCTCAACGAACTCATCGATCTGCATGCTGAGCAACTCGCACGCTTCGGCGGCCCTGAAGGCATTCGCGATCAGGGCATGCTGGAATCTGCGGCTTCGCGGCCTGTAAACCGTTGGCATTATGGCGAGACAGACTTGGCCGCACTGGCGGCGGCATACGCGTTTGGACTCGCAAAAAACCATCCATTCATTGACGGTAACAAGCGCATCGCCTTTCAGGCGATGATGACGTTCCTGCGTTTGAATGACGTGTGGTTCAAACCCGAATCCACTCAAGCCACCGCCATCATTCTCTCGCTCGCCGCTGGCGAGGTCAGCGAAGAATCGCTTGCGCGATGGATCAGGGATAATTGGCCAAAGGGAGGATAATTCTAATGACCGAGCGCCTTGACGATGTTCTCGACCATCTTCTTGGCGTCGGCGAACAACATCATCGTGTTGTCGCGGAAAAACAGTTCGTTCTCGACGCCGGCGTAACCTGAACCCATGCCGCGCTTGATGAACAGCACGGTCTTGGCTTTCTCTACGTCGAGAATTGGCATCCCGTAAATCGCCGACTTCGAATCGGTTTTGGCGGCGGGGTTGGTGACGTCGTTGGCGCCGATGACGAACGCCACGTCGGTCTGCGCAAACTCCGAGTTGATGTCCTCCAGTTCAAACACCTCATCGTAGGGAACGTTGGCTTCCGCCAGCAACACATTCATGTGGCCGGGCATGCGGCCGGCGACAGGATGAATGGCGTACTTGACGGAAACGCCGTCTTTCTTGAGCATTTCACACATTTCGCGCAGGGCGTGCTGGGCCTGCGCCACCGCCATGCCGTAGCCCGGCACGATGATGACGGACTGCGCGTTCTTCAGGATGTAGGCGGCGTCGTCGGCCGAGCCCTGTTTGACCGGTCGCGTTTCAACCACGCCCGAGTCGACCTGCGTCTCGCCACCAAAACCGCCGAGAATGACAGAAATGAACGAGCGGTTCATCGCCTTGCACATGATGTAGGACAGGATGGCGCCGGACGAACCGACCAGCGCGCCGGTGATGATCAACGCCAGATTGCCGAGCGTGAAGCCGATGCCCGCCGCCGCCCAGCCGGAATAGGAATTCAGCATCGACACAACGACTGGCATGTCGGCGCCGCCGATGGGAATGATCAGCAACACGCCGAGCGCAAACGACGCCAACGCGATCAGCCAGAACACCGCATGGCTTTCCGTGCGCATCAACAGGCCGATCAGCACCACCAGGGTTGCCGCCAGCGCCATGTTGATGATGTGGCGTTGCGGCAGCAGAATCGGCTTGCCCGACATGCGCCCATCGAGTTTGGCGAAGGCGATGATCGAGCCGGTAAAAGTCACCGCTCCGATCGCCGCGCCAAGCGACATTTCGAGCAGGCTCGCGCCGTGGATTTGACCAATGGAGCCGATGCCGAAAGCCTGTGGCGCATACAGCGCGCCGGCCGCCACCAGCACCGCCGAAAGGCCAACCAGCGCATGGAAGAACGCCACCAACTGCGGCATCGCCGTCATCGCCACCGTGCGCGCCCGCCAGGCGCCGATGCCGCCGCCAATCGCGATGCCGACAATCACCAGCAGCCAGGCCGAAAATCCCGATGGCAGCTTGTAGAGCAGCGTCGTCACGACGGCGATGGCCATGCCGATCATGCCGAACAGGTTGCCCTGACGGGAACTCGCGGGATGCGACAGTCCGCGCAGCGCCAGAATGAAAAGCACGCCCGAGACGAGATAAAGCAGGGCCGCGAGATTGGCGTTCATGGCCTCAGCCCTTTTTCTTGTACATGGACAGCATGCGCTCGGTGACCAGGAAGCCGCCGAAGATGTTTACGCAGGCGAGAATGAGCGCGATGAAACCGAAAAAGCGCGCCCAGCCGGCGCCCGGCTCCGCGCCCACTGAGGCGTCGACGCCGACCGAAAGCAGCGCGCCGACGACGATCACCGACGAAATCGCGTTGGTGACCGACATCAGCGGCGTGTGCAACGCTGGCGTCACCGACCACACCACGTAGTAGCCGACGAAGATCGTCATGGCGAAGATGGCGAGCCGGAACACGAACGGGTCGATGGCGCCGCCAGACACCGCGTGCGCCGCGTCTCCCGCGCTCGCCGCGACCTGATCCGAATAATTTTCCGCAGCACGGCGAACTGTGTCGAGAAGCGTCTGCGTTGCGTCATTGGCCATCGTGTCGACCCCATGTTCGGCTGTCAATTTGTTCGGCTGTCAATTTGTTGGGCTGTCAGTTCCCCGCGCCGCGCCTACTTCGGCATAAAGTTCGGATGCACAACCGCGCCATCGCGCGTCAGCAGCGTCGCCTTGACGAGTTCATCGTCCCAGTTGGGGGCGAACGACTTGCTTTCCTTGTTGACCATTGTTTCCAGGAACGCGAACAAATTGCGCGCATACAACGCCGACGAGGTCGCCGCCAGCCGCCCCGGCAGATTGAGATACCCGACAATCTTCACGCCGTTATCGGTGACAACCGTTGCGCCGGGTTTGGCGAGTTCGCAATTGCCGCCGCGCTCGACAGCGAGATCGATGATGACCGAACCCGCCCGCATGGAATGCACCATGTCGGCGCTAACAAGTCTGGGCGCCGGCCGCCCCGGAATAAGCGCCGTCGTGATGACGATGTCCTGCTTGGCGATGTGTGCAGCGATCAACGCCGCCTGCTTGCCCTGATATTCCTTGGACATTTCCTTGGCGTAACCGCCCGCCGTCTGCGCTTGCGCAAATTCTTCGTCTTCCACGGCGAGGAATTTCGCGCCGAGCGATTCAACCTGCTCTTTCGTGGCGGGCCGCACATCGGTGGCGGTGACAATGCCACCCAACCGCCGCGCCGTGGCGATGGCCTGCAATCCCGCAACGCCGACGCCCATGATGAATATCCTCGCGGCTGGCACCGTGCCTGCCGCCGTCATCATCATCGGCAACGCGCGGCCATATTCCGCCGCGCCGTCGATCACCGCGCGGTAGCCGGCGATGTTGGCCTGCGACGACAACACGTCCATCGACTGCGCGCGGGTAATGCGCGGCATCAGTTCCATGGCGAAGCCGCTGACGCCAGCCGCCGCCAGCGCCCGCAACGCCTCCTCCGCGCCGTAAGGGTCCATGATCGCCAGCACCGCCGCGCCTGAATTGACGCCGGCCAGCGCACCTGCCGCAGGACGCCGCACGCTGAGCACAACATCGGCGCCGCTGACTGTTTCTGCGGCGCCGGTAGCGATACGCGCGCCCGCAGCACTAAACTCGGCATCCGGAATGCCGGAGGTTTTGCCGGCGCCCGCTTGCACGACAACCTCGCCGCCGAGCCCGATCAGCTTGCGCACCGTCTCGGGCGTCGCCGCAACGCGCGTTTCATCCGACCCGGTTTCGGCAGGAACCACAAAGCGCATCTGCAACTCCGAAGCGAACCGGCATGCGCCAGCGCGGTTGATAGGACAGGTCGCAACGACGGACGCCGACCCCGCCGGGGCCGAACCATCGTTACTGGCGTTACCAGAGGCTAGAGCAAGAAAAGGGCCATGAAGATCATCAGCAGCACGACGAACACGACCACGCCCTTGGCGAGCGAGAGAAACATCCTGTAGGTGGCTTCATGCTCGGCATAATCCATCGCGGGATGTCCGCCTTCCACCACTTGATTGTCCGCCATGATCGCCCCGGTTGCTGAAAGGTTCGGCGATTTGATAACCGAAAGGCGACAGCGGAGCAATCGGCGGATGGCCGCTGCATAAGCTGCTCTCGCGCGGACCGTGCGCTACCCGGCCGGCGCGCCGTAGCGGTTCGCGCCGAGGCTGCCCTGCTGCGCCAGAAACACAATCAAAACGATGATGCCGATCAACGGAATGAACAACAAAAGTTGCCACCAGCCGGACTTGTCGGTGTCATGCAACCGACGGGCGCTGGCGGCGAGGCTCGGAACCATCAAACCGAGCGCGATGACCAACGAGACGATGCTGGCCAAAGTGTCCGAGAACGACAGGACGACTATCGCCGCCAACTGAAGCAGAAAAGCGCCCAACATAAAATACCAGAACTCCGAGCGTAACGCACGACCGCTGAAATCTGCGTATTTCTGCTGCAAACAGACCTTGATCGCGTCGCCAAACCCCATCGTCGCCTCCCCTGTATTTACTTTCGGAGGGTGCAACGGAATTTCACACAATGCAAGACGCCGCTAGAGAGACGCTACGAAAGAGACGCCGCGCCGGCTATCTACTACTCTCTGGAGCACCTTCCCATACTATTGCGTCGTACCCAGTAGCCGCGAGGTAATTCCTGAACTCAGTTGGCGTAAAGCGTTTGAGCGCGCCGGCGATGGCTTGTCAAAATCGCGGCAATCACTCTTTGACGTAGATCAATGGAAGAAAGATTTAGCCATGCATGCCCGCCTCGTTCGCCAGCAGGCAGTTTGAATCAGACTCGCGGCCTCTTGGGAATCCCTTAAAATTCATGCGGCTCGGACAATACTCTAGCTTCCTGGATACCGTGCGAATAGTGTGTGCCTTTCGGGTAAATCCCGGTTGAGTATTGATCGCTAGTGGCTCGGGGAGGCCGACATGCTTAGCAAACCGGTGCGAGAAGAAATCGACCATAGGACGATCAAGCTGATCGTCGGCCTCATCGCCCTCTCTTTGGCCGGCTTGACCGGCCTTTTTAGCGGCTTCACGATCACCTCGATCAGCGCCTCTTATTACGAAGTCGGCTGGTCGCACTCGATCTTCATCGGCTTCCTTTTTGCCATCGCCGCTTTCCTGCTCGCCTACAATGGCACCTCCCGCGTCGAAATGATCCTCGCCAAGGTCGCCGCGCTCGCCGCCATTGGCGTGGCGCTTTTTCCTTGCGCCTGCGGCGGCCACCCGGCAGTGCCCTTTATCCATGCCGTCTCCGCCGGAGTTATGTTCCTTATCCTGGCCTTTTTCGCCTACGGTTTTTACAAGCGAGCCCGCGCCAAGGGTCACACCGAGGCCAAACGCCGCGCCTTGATCTACGCCTCGTGCGTTGCGGGCATCGCGATTTCCATTTTGACGCTCGGCTACGACGGCCTGTTCGGCAACGCGCTCACCAAAGCCTTCCCCAAATTCACCTATGTCGGAGAGGCCCTCGGCCTGATCTCCTTCGGCATCTCCTGGCTCACCGCCAGCCGCACCCTGCCCGGCGTGACGCGCTCCAGCGAACGCTTTTCCCCGCTCTCAGATCACAATCCACCGGACGACGTACACGAAGAACACCACTAAGCCGATCCCTGCGTTTTTGCTGGAACGACGGAAAATTCCAGAAACGATTCATGTTCGGACCCTGACAGGATCGTGTGTTTGCCGCCAAAAATCTCCTGCGGCCTGTCGAGTTCGCTCGCGTGTGTGAAAAAGCCGGAGCCTTTGAACGGGCCGGGTTCATCGGCTCGCTCGAAATCCTTGCCTTGCAAGGTCAAGGCAATCGTGAAGCCGGCCGGAACGACAAGGCTTGTCGCCCAGATTTCGACATCGAGCGCGTAGGGTTGGCCGGGGGTGAGCGGCTGCACCTCGTCATGCGCGTGAACGGGCCTGTGCGGCGTCGACCGCGCCGCATCAAGTTTGCGGTGCGAGGCTCTCAACCACCCTTGAGAAACCGGGCACTTGGGGTCAATGGCGCTGACAAACGTGGCTTCTTTGCCGTTCGCGTCAAAGGCGCGAAGCGTCGCGAATATGTCCATGTCGACGCTGTCCGAGGCGGCAACAAGGCGCAAGCGAACCGGCCCGGCAAGCCAGGTTTCCTTGTCGAGCGGTCGCGAACGGAACGTAATTCCCTCGCTCAACGCGGCGTATTCACAGCGCGCCGCGACGCCCAGCTGCGTCGTCGACAGGGCCGCCGTCGCCGCATTGAGGTACAACTTCGTCCACTCCGCGTTGCGCGGCGGCCATTGATCGGAATCGAGGATCGCTGCGACGCCGTCATTGAACGAGCGCACTTCCACAGTGACCCGTGGCTCCTCGCGCCAGCCATTCTCGTCGCCCTTCAAATACGTATCGAAGAACCGCCGTTGCATCGCGACATTGTCCGGGCTCCAGAACGTCGCGAAATAAGACCCGGACTGGATCTTCAACCATTTTTCTTTCGACGCGATGTCGAGATAACCGCTGATCGTTCCGCGCAGGTGCAGGCCCAGTCCGCCCCAGTTCGCCACGACGAGCGCCGGCACGTCGATACGGCTGAGGTCGGGGCAACGGGCGCGATACCAGTCGTCGAGCAACGGATGCGCCAGGACATCGGCGATATAGTCTGTCCGGTTACCCGCCAGCTCGGCGCTTGAAAGGTTCGCCGGACCCGTGTTGCGCTCGCCTGTATCGATGTCGAGGAACGGCGATGCTGCATTGCCGTGCTGGTTGCGCAACACGCTGCGCGGCCACCAGCTTTCGAGAAAGCCTGCCGAAAAGATTCCGTCCGATCGCGTGCGGTCGCGATAAAAATCGTGGGTTCCCTGCCACGGCAGAATGGCCGCGAGATGCGGCGGCTTCAACGCCGCAGCGCCCCACTGCCCCGCCGCGTAATAGGAAATGCCGAGCAGGCCGATCTTCCCGTTGCTCCAGTCTTGTTCGCCCGCCCATTCAATCGCGTCATGCAGATCTCGGGATTCGGCCGGTGAGTTGACATCGAGAAAGCCGGGCGATTTGCCGGCGCCGCGAGAATCAATTTTGACGACGACATAGCCGTGCGGAACCCAAACTTCGGGGTCGGGTGTTTCGAAGACCAGATACCTGCAGGAAGAATGTTGCAAAATCTCCGGTGTGCGGGCCTCGATATACGCCCACGCGGACGGCATGAATTGACGGATGTGAACGTCCTTGCCGTAGGGTCCAAGCGTCAGGATTACGGGATAGCGCCCGTTTGCGACCGGCCGGAACACATTGGCGCGCAGGGTGTCGCCAACGCGCATGGGAACCAGTACGTTTTTTTCCTGGAGCATCTCAAGGGAAGCGGTCATGACGGAGTCTCCTCCTGAACACGGCGAGCCCGCTACGCCGGCCTGAACCGCGGAGGGAACCAGCCGGCGCCGCTTGTCCAAACATTTTTTCGCGAAAGATTAGGAGCAGCGTCCTGTCGTCTCGCGGTTGGCGCTTGACGCCGCGTCTGCGCCAAACCCACCGGAGCGTGAACCGCCGACGTTGCCGCAGCGACAACCCGCGAAACCAATCCTAAAACCGCGACAGTCGCAGCCGGCCATGTATTTTCATGAGCCGGTTGCGCCTCGCCAGCCTCACCTCGCCAGCCTCACCTCGCGAACCTGTATCGCGAGGCCAATTATTGACGGGTATCCAAGGCTGCCCGACAGGGGCGCAGTTACTCTGCCGGTTTCAGTTGCGGCACGCTTTTGCGGCTCCAAAAATAGACGATGCCAGCCAGCAAAAGCCCGGTAAGGATGGTGCTGGTCCACAGGCTCAGCGCCCGCGTCGGCGCCACGCTGTTGCGCAGGAGGGTAACCGAGAGGTCGCCCAGGTCAGTGCCGAGCGTGCGGGCCCCGACGATCGCCACCCAGTACCACGGCGGCGACATATTGCCGACCTTGTAGGCGAGCCAGAGCGGCACGACAAAGAGCGGCACGCAAATCAGCGAACCCCAGTAAACGCCGAAACCAAGGTTTCCCTTTTCGGCAATGTAGTCGCCCAAAGCTGTGCCAAGCGTGCCCGCCGCGAGCATGACGATCCAGTAACTCCAATCGGTCGCCGGCAGGCCGCGCCAGACGCCATCGTGGCCCATGACGCCGCTTTTTTCCGTGCCGCGGGCTTTGTCTATATAGAGCATGATCGCCATGAAAACGGCCAGACAGATCATGAAGACGGGGTAGGAGATATGAAGGTCGTGGCCGCCGAGATCGGCGAGGTTGGTGGCCATGGTTCGCAACACGATTATCGCCAGCCAATAGAACGCGATCGTCGTGAAGTTGATGGTTTTTTCGGCCCAGACAATGGCGAAGAATACAATCGCCAAGGGCAGCAGCCCTTTGACGTGGCCAAGACCCAGCGGGCCGGCGGCGAGATCGCCCGAATTGGCGCCGCACATGCTGGCGGCGATGATGGCGGCCCAATAGCCGGCGTCGATGGTTGGCAGATTCTTGATTTGCATGCAGGGCTCCCTTGTTTCGCCCTTCTAACCGCAACTTTAGCGGACGACAAGCGGGGTAACGAAAAAATCAGAACGATTGCCAGAATGGCGCCAGACGGGCAGATTGCATCAACGCCGCCGGCACGCGCTGCGGCTTGATCGGGAGAAACCCATGCTTCGCTCAATTTCCGTCGGCCACGGCGCCGCGCTCCTCGTCACCGCAATTACGTTCGCCACCAGCGCGTTTGCGGCGGAACCTTTCGCCGTTACTTCCTCCACCTTCAAGGATGGCGACGTGTGGCCGACCAAATACGCGGGCTCCGACCCGAGCCGGACCAACCCGCCGTGTCCGGGCCAGAACGTCTCACCGCCGCTCGCCTGGTCGAATGCGCCCGCCAACACCAAAAGCTACGCCATCCTGATGTTTGATCCCGATGGCGGCAACGGCCTCGGTGTCTCCCATTGGGTCGCCTATGGTATTCCCGCCAGCAAAACCAGCCTGAGCGAAGGCGAGGCGAGCCAGTCGCCGAAAGATTTTTCCGCCGGCAAAAACTCCGCCTCGCTCGACCATTATTTCGGGCCGTGCGGCCCCTCCGGCCACTCGCTGCACCACTACATCATCACCGTCATCGCTTCCGATATCGAGCCGGGCAAACTGAAGCCCGGCATGACGCGCGAGGAACTCGTCGCCGAGTTGAAAGGCCACGCGCTCGCGCCGGCCAGCATCGTCGGCCGCTACACGCGGCCCTGAGACGGCCCAGGCTCCAAGCCTACCGCCGCAAGATCTACCGCCGCAAGACCTACTGCTTCCAGCGCGACGCGCTGGCGCGCCGCCACCTGTATGACGGAGAAATCCTCACCCAGCGCCGCCTCAAACAGGCGGTGGAAATTCAATCGCGCATCGAGATGCAGAAACACGCCGCCAAGCCCGATGGCGGCGCGATCCATGAAGACGAATTCGCGCGGCACCCGCACCGGCCCGTTGCGTTTCAGTTGCTGATGCACAGTGAACGCCTCGCGACGCCCGTAGCTTCCCGGCGCGACGCCATCGGCGATGGTGCGCACGCGATCTTCCAGCAGCGGCCCATAGATAAAACGCGCCCATATGTTGAGCACCTCGATCAGCTCCCGGCTGAGATTTTTGAAACCCCACGTTTCATAGGCGTGGACGACGCGCGCCGGCTCGGCGTTGAGCAGCCCGCGATAAAGATCGACGACGCCGCCAACAAAGGATTCCGGAAAAATCCGCACGCATCCGTAGTCAAGCAAATTGATGCTTTCGCCGTCGCCGGAGACGTTGTAGTTGCCAAGATGCGGATCGCCATGAATGACGCCGTATCGGCTGAACGGTCGCCACCAGGCTTCAAACATCGCTGTGCCGATGTGATCGCGCGTCTGCGCCGGCGCCGTGCGGAAATCGAGCAGCGGGCGGCCTTCAAGCCAGTCCATCGTCAGCAATCGCCCGGTCGACAGGTCAGCCCGCACGCGCGGCGTGTGCACCGTTTCGCAGTCGGCCAGCATCAGGCCGTAGAGCGCCGCATGTTTTGCCTCACGCCGGTAATCCAGTTCCTCGCGAATGCGCGCGCCGACCTCCTGCGCCATGTCTTGCGTGTCGATGGCCGGGTCCATGCGGCGATGCAGGGCAAACAGCCATTCGAGTTGCGACAGATCCGCCTCCACAGCGGAGGCCATGTCGGGATATTGCAGCTTGCAGGCGAGCGCCGCGCCGTCGTGCCCGGTGGCGCGATGCACTTGGCCCAACGAGGCCGCCGCCGCCGGCGCCAGATCGAAGGTGGCAAACCTTGAGCGCCAGTCGACGCCGAGTTCCGCCTGCATGCGCCGCATGACGAACGCCGCGCCCATCGGCGGCGCCTGCGCCTGCAACTTCTGCAATTCCTCGACGTAATGCGCCGGCAACGCTTCGGGGATTGTCGACAGCAACTGCGCCACCTTCATCATCGGCCCCTTGAGGCCGCCCAGCGCCCGCCCCAGAGACGCCGCGTTGTCGGCGCCCTGGTTGCTGGAGCCAAGCACGCGACCCAACGCCATTCGCGCCGCCACGCCGCCGACATTGACGCCGACCCGCGCATAGCGCGCCGCGCGGGCGGAAAATCGATTGGCTTCGTCGTCGGCCATGGGCGTCCCGTCGGGTTACCCGGACAGGTAAGCATCGACGCGCCAAAGTCCACAGCCGCGCGGCGCCAGACACGTGGCGTATTGCCGCTTGGCGCTCTGGCGCGTAGGCTCGCCTCAACAGCGCCGGCTGCGCTGGCGAGAGGGAGGCGAACATGCGGGCGACGCAAATTCTGGCGTTGGGCGTTACGGCGGCGTTTTTCGTAGCGCCTGCGGCGTTTGCCGCCGACCTCAAGGTCATAACCGTTGGCGGATTGCAAAAGGGTCTCGCGCCCATCGCCGCCGACTTCACCAAAGCCACCGGCGACCAGATCAAATACAATTTCACCAACCCGGCCAATCTCGCCAAAACGCTGGCTGCCGATGGCCCGTTTGACGTGATCATTGTCGCTACAGCGTCTGTCTCGGAACTCGGCCACAACGCCAAGCTCATCGCCGGCTCGCAGGCGCGTGTCGTGCGCGGCGGCATCGCCGTCTCGGTGCGCGACGGCGCGGCAAAGCCCGACGTGTCGACGCCAGAAAAACTCAAGGCCGCCATAACCGCTGCAAAATCGATCATCTACACCGACCCGTCGACGCCCAATGGC
>JAYTTW010000245.1:0-18972 GCA_043744855.1 Hyphomicrobiales bacterium | reverse complement strand
GCGCTGCGGATGGACGCCATACGATGAACGACAGGTGACGGGTTGGGCGATTGGGACGATCGTGCGTGGCGCGCGCGTCATGTGGGAAGGCGACATTGTGTCGCCCTCACGCGGGCAAGCCGTTCGCTTCCTTGACGCACTTTAGCATAGGGAACGGAATGGGTGTCGGTTCGTTAGATTAAAACCATTATCCGTTTCGTGGAATGCCATTTTGACCGCGTTGCTTTCCGTTTCCACGTCCAATCCATCCAACGAACTCCGACAGGACGATATTGTCGACGAAATGCGCGTGCTGTTTGGCGATCGATATACTGCCTTTGATCGAATGACACAGGTGTTTGCAAACGCCGGGGTTGAACACCGACAGTCAGCGATGCCGCTTGCATGGTATTCACAGCAGCGCGGCTGGCCGGAGCGGAGCGAAGCCTACGTAAAAGTTGCAGGCCGGCTGTTTGTTGATGCAAGCAAACGCGCGTTGGATGCGGCGGGCCTGCGCGCCGATCAAGTTGATGTCGTTGTCACCGTCTCGTCTACCGGAATCGCGACGCCAACGATCGAGGCGCGGGCCGCGATGCAGATGGGATTTCGGCATGATGTGCAACGTGTGCCGGTGTTTGGCCTTGGCTGCGCCGGCGGCGTCAGCGGGCTTGCCATCGCCTCGCGACTTGCGCAGGCTCAGCCCGGCGCAAACGTGCTTTTCGTGACGGTCGAACTGTGCACTTTGTCCTTTCGGTTGGATCAATTGACAAAGGCCAACATGATCGCCTGCGCGCTGTTTGGCGACGGAGCGGCGGCTTGCGTCCTCAACGCAGGCTCCAGATCGGGGATCGCGACGTTGGGCAAAGGCGCCGAACACATGTGGCCGGACACACTCGACATCATGGGCTGGGCAGTCGATGACGTCGGGCTTGGCGTGATCCTGAACCGTTCCATTCCCGAATTCGCTACAGAAAATTTGCGTAACGGAGTGGCTTCGCTCGCCGCGCAGATCGGCCTGGAACCGGATCGGGTTTCGCGTTTCATCTGCCACCCCGGCGGCGCCAAGGTTGTCACAGCGATGGAAACCGCACTCTCCCTTCCGGACGGGTCCCTCGATTTTGAACGCGCCGTCTTGGCTGATCACGGCAACATGTCGGCGCCAACGGCGTTGTTTGTTCTTAAGCGCGTTCTCGAAAAGGGCCTCGACGGACCTTCGATGTTGCTGGCGTTGGGACCGGGCTTCACACTTTCCGCGCTCGCTATCCAACCAACTGCATGACTGAACCTGCATGAATCAACCTGCATGACAGCGGCTGTCCTCATTCTCGCTCTCGTTACGCTGCAACGGCTCGGCGAACTTGTGCTGGCGGCGCGCAACACGAAAGCCCTGCTGGCGCGAGGCGCGCAGGAGGTCGGCGCTTCCCACTATCCGTTGATCGTTTTGCTGCACGCCGCATGGCTCTTGAGCTTGTGGTATTTCGCGCCCGGTCGCCCGGTAAATTTGCTGCTGCTAGCGCTATTACTCTTACTGCAGCTGGCTCGTGCCTGGGTGATCTGCACGCTGGGCGCCCGTTGGACGACGCGCATTCTGATGTTGCGCGGTGAACCGCGTGTGACGACGGGTCCCTTCCGTTATGTTTCGCACCCTAATTACATCGTGGTGGCTGGCGAGATTTTCGTTCTGCCGATGATGTTTTATCTACCCGGCGTCGCGATCATTTTCACGTTGCTGAACGGATTGATCCTGGCGCTTAGAATTCGGCTTGAAAACGAAAGTCTGGCGCAATGAGCGTCGTTGGCGGAAGGCGCGCTCATCCCGCCCAAAAGTAATGCCAGGTGCCGTCGGCGCCAATGCCGATGCGCTCGATGAGCGGCAGGCCGATATCGTTGACGAGGCCAAGATTGGCGAACCGCACGCAGGTCAGCATCTGAAGGCGAAGTTCGGGCGGCGGTGATGGCGCCTGGCGCATGGCGAAAGCCGGCCATACATAACTCACGACAGGGCCGCGCGTGGTTTGAACGTAGGGCTGGTCGAACACCGCTTTCAGCAGCGTCAGAATTTCATTTCCCGCGCCATCGAACGAGCGACGTTTTAAAAACTCGATAGTTTGGCTGAATCCGGCCGGCCTGTCGCCGCGCGCGAATATTGGCGGCGTCTCGTTCCATTCGATGGCCGGACGCAACGCTTCGATGTCGTGCGCCGCCACCGCGTCCAGAATTCGCTCACGCAACGCGGCGACGCGCGCCGGCAGCGCGGACAAATCCGTCATCGCCGCAGAGATCTTCTCAACAGCGGCAGGCGCTGCCGGCGCGGGCTTTCTGGCCATGCGACCCTCGCACCTATTCCTGCAACGGAATTTTTGCGTCACGAACGATACGCCTGAAATTCTCGACGTCCACCCGGTAAAATGCGGCGAACTCGGGCGACGTTGAAAACACGTTGATGAGACCGAAGTTGTCGACGCGTTTCTGCATTTCCGGCGTGTCGAAGGCTTTTTTGGCTTCCTGTTGTATGCGCGTCACGACCTCGCCCGGCGTCGCCGCCGCGACAAACAGCCCCTGCCAGCCGCCCGCATCGAAATCCGGCATTCCTTGTTCAGCGAATGGCAGGACATTGAAGTCGGGCGCGCGCCGCGCCGCTGTCAGCCCAAGCCCCTTCAACTGGCCGCTGAGTACAGGCTCTCGCCCGCTCACAAGCGGAATGATCGCCGCATCAATGTTACCGCCGACAAGCGCGTTGATGATCTCGCCATCTCCCCGATAAGGGACCATCTGTATGTCGATCCCAGCTTTGAGTTTGAGCAACTCCATCGTCAGGTGCAGTGGATTGCCGATGCCCGACGAACCGTAATTGAGCACGCCGGGTTTCGCCTTCGCCAGCGCGATAAATTCCTGCAGGTTCGTCGCTGGCAGTTTTGGCGCGCCGACAAGCAGAAGATTGGAAGCGAACAATTGGCTCACCGGCGTGAAATCGCGGAACGGATCGAACGGCAGCGATTTGTAGGTCGCCGGCGAGATCGCCTGCCCGTTGGTGTTGTAGAGGATGGTGTAGCCATCAGCTGGCTGCTTGGCGACGTAGTCGGCGCCGAGGTTGCCGCCCACCCCCGCCCGGTTCTCGACGATGACAGGGGTTTTCAGGGACGCCTGCATGCCTGCCGCCAGAAATCGCGCCATCACGTCGATGGCGCCGCCCGGCGCGAAGGGCACAACGATGCGAACGGGCTTTGCGGGCCACACCTGCGCGCGCGTCGCTGCCGGCGCGTGGACGGCGGCGAGAAAAATGAAAACAAGGCCGACGCTTCGACGCAGCATTGCTCGTTCCCAGTGCGAGTTACACCCGCGCCCTGCATAGCAGATATCCAGGTTGGGAACGACCTGCGAACGCTGCGGCGTCGCTACTCCTGCAACGGGATATTTGCGTCCTTGATGATTTTCTGAAATCTGGCGCGGTCGGCGCGATACAGCGCCTCGAATTCGGTCGGCGTACTGCCGACGGGTTCCAAGGTCAGATTTTTCAAGGCCTGTTGCAGTTCCGGCGAGCCCAACGCAATCTTCGATTCAACGGCGATGCGCTCGACAATGGCGGTCGGCGTTCCCGCTGGCGCAAATAAACCGATCCAGCCTGATATGGCGAATTTCGGATACCCCTGCTCGGCGATCGTCGGCGTATCCGGCCAGCTCGGCACGCGCTGCGCGGTCGTCATGGCGATGGCGCGCAGGTTGCCCGCCGCGACATGCGCTTTGGCGGTGGTTGTGGGCACCAGCGCCGCCTGGATATCGCCGGCGATGAGCGTGTTGAACAGCGGAGCATCGCCGGTAAACGGCACCATCTGAATGTCCATGCCGGTTTCAAGTTTCAGCATCTCCATGGTGAGATGCAGCGCATTGCCGACACCGGTTGATCCATAGTTGAGCGCACCAGGTCTGGCTTTCGCCAGCCCGATGAACTCTTGCAGGTTTTTCGCCGGGACTTTCGGATTGACGACGAGCACTGTCGAGGTTGCAACAAGCTGCGTTACGCGCACCAGATCGTTGTCGGCGTCATAGGAGAGTGTCTTGTAGATTGCCGGGCTGATCGCTTGCCCGTTGATGTTGAGCAGCAGCGTGTAGCCATCGGGCGTCGATTTCGCCACGACACCCGCGCCAAGATTGCCGCCGGCCCCACCGCGATTGTCGATGACGACTGACTGCCTGAGTTGCTCCTGCATTCGCGCCGCGTAAACGCGCGCCAGTGAATCAACCGAGCCACCGGCCGGGAACGGCACGACGATACGGATGGGTTTGGAAGGCCATGCCTGCGCCATCGCATTCAAACTTGCGAGGCATGGGACGGCGAAAGTGACGATGGCGACAAGCTGACGGACGAAGCGCATGTTTGCCCCATGAAATGGTTGGGCTGCGTGCGTAGCCCCGACCCACGATAGAGCTTCGCGCCGGCACGGCAAACTTTGCGTTGGCCAGAGCGCGATGACGCTTCTTCGAATCGTCGTCGCACTCCAGGTTTTTGATTGCGCAAGATATTTGCCGAAAACCGGCGGCCACTTTTCGGATTCATGCCTTAACCGGCAACGCCGCCAGCGTCAGTGCTTTTGCTTGACGCTGAATTCGCCCTGACGAATTCGCTCGGGCAGGCGCCCGGCAAAGATGGCGACCGCCTCTTCGCCATAAGCGCCGACCAGTTCCTGAAATGCGGCGAACAGCGCGGCGTGGGCGAAGCTGTCGCCTTCCAGACCCGAAAGAATCGCTTCGGCAAACGCCTCGGTGACGAAGCCAAGCGCCGCGCGGCGCTCGTCGGAGCCGGCTTCTTCGTCGATTTGGGGAAAATAGTCAGGACGCATGTTGGCGACGACCATAAGGCCCTGAATGCTGCTGCGCGACTCCTGTCTTTAAAAACGGTTAATTTCAAAGCATGCAATGTGGACAACTCTTAGCCGCCGCTGAAGCGGTTCGTGACGTCGCGTGCAATTCGGCCGCCCTCGTCGAGATAGCGCTGGATGAGCAATTCCGCATTGGGCGTGCAAGCATGATAAATCGCCTCGATGCTTCGAAACCCGCGATTGAAAGCGCCGGCCAGCCGTTCCTTTCGCGCCTCCGTTTGCGCTTCTGTGTCGAGCAACGCGCGCATCCGCTCGCGCCAGCTATCGCCGTCCTTCGAACCACACAGCTGGCGCAAATAGGCGAGCGAACCGAGGACCTCTGAAAGACGCAGCAATTGCGGCTCGTAAGGGGGGGCGCGTTCCACCGGGGCTGCCGCCTCCGGCGGGGAACGCGTCTGCGCCTGCGCGCCGCCGCCAAACAGACACGCGGCAATCGCCAGGGCGGCGGTGGAGCGCGGCAGCAACAACACGGTTATTCCCGCCCTTCGACCAGCGCCAAGCCTTTTTCCAGGATCGGCAACAGTCCGGGAGTCAAGGACATCCGCCGCGCCGCCGCAAGGTCGAACCAGCCCATCGCTGGCAACTCTTCGCCTGGGGTCGCCTCGCCGGATACCCAGCGCCCGGCGAACGACACAATGACGAAATGCGCGCGCGTCCGCCCGGCGTCGTCGGGCGCAATCACCTGCGCGTAACCGGTGAAGCCGACGACTTCGGCGCGCACACCGGTCTCCTCGTGCAACTCACGCAAGGCAGCGTCTTCGAGGGTTTCCCCGGTTTCCACCATGCCGCCCGGCAAGCTGTAGACCAAGCCGTCGACACCGTCGTGCGGCGGCGCAGATCGCGCGCCAAGCAATACTTTGCGATCCCGGAATACAGCGCAACTCGCCGCCAAAAACGGGCGTTCTGGATAGGCGCGCGTGGAGCTCATGGAGTGGCCGCAGTCCTTTCGGGAGTTCCCCGCATAACACGATTCTGTCGCCTCGCCTCTTCAAGAACTTGTCGCGCCGGCCTACTATGCGCCAAATCCTGCCCGTAACCGGTGGGCGTAGACACGGGGAGACGCATGGCGAGGCGCGCTTTATGGACATTCGCCTGCGTGTGGCTGGCGGCAAGCTCCTCAGCGGCGCTGCCGCAGAGCCCGGAAGAATTCTACCGCGGTAAAACCATCCGCTTCCTCGTCGGGTACGGGCCGGGTACGGGCTACGACGTTTATATGCGGGTGGTGCAGCGCCATATCGGGGAACACCTGCCGGGGAAACCCAATGTCTTGCCGGAAAACATGCCCGGCGCCGGCGGATTGGTGATGACCAACTATCTCTACAACGTGGCGGCGCGCGATGGCACGGTTATCGGTCTCCCCTCACGCAATCTCGTCACCGATCCCCTGCTCGGCAACGCGGCGGCGAAATACGACGCCCTGAAATTCGGCTGGATTGGTTCGGTGTCGAGCGATGTGTCGACCTGCCTGACGTGGCGCTCCTCAAAGGTGAACACCTTGCAGGACGCCATGATGCGCGAGGTGAAAATTGGCGGCAACGGGCCGCAAACGGATTCCGCCATTATGCCGCGCGTGTTGAATGAGCTCATTGGAACCAGGTTCAAAACCTTCAACGGCTATACCGACAGTGGTGCGGTGGGGATGGCCATGGAGCAGGGCGAAGTCGACGGGTACTGTGGCTTCACCTATGGCTCGGTTCGCTCAGCCCGTCCGGTTTGGCTCGAAAAAAAGCTCATATCCGTCATTGCGCAGATGGCCCCGGAAAAACATCCGGATTTGCCGGACGTGCCGAATGTACTCGATCTCCTCAAAGACGACGCGGCGCGTCAGATGTTCACGTTGGTGTTCGGCCTCGGTAAAATGGGCCGTCCCATCGCCGCTGCGCCGGGCGTGCCGGAAGGGCGGCTCGCGGCATTGCGCAAGGCGTTTGCGGAAACACTTGCAGATCCGGGGTTTCTGGCCGACGTGCGAAAATCCAACATCGATTTCGACGGGCCGAGCGACGGCGCCAGCGTTTCGGCGCTCATCGAGCGCATGTACGCGACGCCGAAAGCAGTCGTCGCTCGTGTCACCGAATTGCGCAACCGCGCGGATTGAGATCAGGGCGCTTTGTGTTTGATGAGCATGGCTTCATCGACCTCGGCGCCCCAACCCGGCCCCTTTGGCAAGATCAGGCTGCCGTCGATGAATTCGCAGTCTTTGGTCAGCAGTTTTGAGCGCCACGGCACTTCGTCGACGTCAAGCTCCATGATTTTGAGATTTGGCGTCACGGCGCAGAAATGCGCGCCCATGATCGTCGCCAGCGGACCGGCGAAAGCGTGCGAAGCGACGTTGATTTCGTAGGCGTCGCACATGGCGGCCATGCGCAACGATTCGGGCAGGCCGTTATACATGGAGTCGATGATGGCGACATCGACGGCGCGTTCTTCCAGATAGGGGCGCAGCGCCTTGCGGCCGAGGACAGCTTCGAGCGAACCAATGGGCGTCGTCGAAGATTGGCGAATCAGCGCAAGGCCTTTGGGGTCGAAGCTGTCCATTTCGAGCCACAACATGTTGAACGGCTCGACGGCCCTGGCGAATCTCTTGAAGCCGTCTGTCTTGTAGTTGAAGTTCAGATCGCAGATCAGCCGCATATCTCTCCCGGCGCCCTCGCGCAGCGCGGCAAGCTGCTCGATCAGCGCGTCGACGAGATATTCTTCAACATTGAGGGCGGGGTGCCCAAGGCCGCGCGCCGAGCCCGGCGAATGCACGCGCCCGCCGTTCTCGTCGAACACCAGCAAGTTACATTTGATCGCTTTGAACCCGCGCTGTTTCGCCTCCCGCCCGGCGCCGACGAGGTCTTCGAGTTTGCGGATGGCGGGTTTGTCGATCAGCTTGCCATCAAAAAGATGCGCCTGCGTGGCGCGCACCACACCGCAGCGCGACCAGTAAACCGGAATGCGGTCGCGCACCGCCCCGCCGAGCAGTTCTGCGACCGACAAGCCCGCCGCTTTCGCGTTGATGTCGAGCAAGGCATTGGCGACAGCGCCGACAGCGTGCGCATTCAGGCCGCCGTTGGCGGTGCGCACAAACGATTGCATGGCGGCTTCGATGTGATTGAGCGCCAGCGGATTCTGCCCGATGACAACAGGCGATAGCGCGCGAATGAGCGTCGTGAGGCCCTTGCGGCCGCGCCGCTCGCCATACTCCGACCAGCCAGCGACGCCGGCATCCGTCGTTATCTTGAGGAACGAAAAATCATCCCAACCGCCATCGACGTGGAAGTCTTCCATGCCGGTGATCTTCACGCGCGCCTCCCGGATAATTCTTTGCAAGGGTAGCGGATTCACAGCGGATGCAACAGAGGCGCATCGGCCCTATTGTCGCTTGCCGCGCCGGACAGTTACAATGCGCGCGACGGGGAGACGGATTGTGAGCTTTGAAACCATTCGACTGGATATTTCTGCGCGCGCTATCGCCACGGTCACACTGGATCGCCCGCAGCGCGGCAACGCCCTCAATCAGACGATGATCGACGAGTTGGGCGCCTGTTTCACCAGCTTGGCCAGCGATGCGCGCGTGCGCGTCATTTTGCTGCGCGGCGCCGGCAAGCATTTTTGCGCCGGCGCCGACCTCGCTGGGCCCGGCGCAGGCGAGGCCAAATATACGCTCGCTGCGATGATGGAAACGCTCGACCGTTGCCCGAAGCCCACGATTGCGGCGGTGCATGGCGCCGCTGTCGGCGGTGGGTTCGCGCTCACGTCGGCGTGTGATGTGATCATCGCAACCCACGAGGCGTTTTTTTCAATCCCGGAGACGCGGCTGGGCATGGCGCCTTCGCCAACGCTTGCAGCGCTGTTCATGCGCGCCGTCGGCTATCGCCAGTTCCGCCGATATGGATTCTCCGGCGAGCGCATCCCGGCTTTGTTGGCGCACTCCCTGGGCCATGTCAGCGAATTATGCGAAGCCGCAACGCTTGACGCCAGGCTCGAAGCCATCGCCGACGCGATGCTGATGAGCGCGCCAAACGCCACGGCGCAACTCAAGGCGCGCGTCGCTGAATATGGCGCGCCGCCAGCCTCCGTGCTTTATGATCCGGCGCACCGCGATGTGAAACACTTGCGTAGCGAGGAAGCGCAAGAGGGCGTCGCCGCGTTTCTGGAAAAGCGCAAGCCTGAATGGTATCCGCAATAGGCGAAGGCCGACGCGCGGTTGGCTCAATGCGGGTTAACGCGGGCCTCCGCCCATTCGACGCCACCCAGCGCGCCGATCACGGCGACAAGTCCGGCGATGGCGCCAAACATTTCAAGCGGCCCGCCGAACAAAAATTTGGCGCCCGCCCACGCCAGCGCTGCGGCGAAAATAGCCACCGCTAGCCAAAGCGCACGCAGCGACAGGATCTTGAGGTTCATTTGCCGGCTCCACCTGTGGCGTTCCAGTCGACTTTGAATACAAGCAGGTCGCCACGGCGCTCCACCTCACCATCGAGGGTGACAGGCAAGGCGACAAGCCGCGACAAATCGGGTGTCGCATCGCCCTTCGAATCCGCCAGCAACAGGAAGGATGCGCCGTTCAGCGGCGCCGTCGTCACAAACACCGGCGGCACACCGCCATCGATGCACAGGCTGGCGCAGGCGCGATGGGCAATCCCGGCTCCAGGGTGCATCGCGCCGCCGAAACATTTTCCGTCGCAGATCTCGCCGCTGATGCGCCAGCGGCCCAACGGCTGCGCGGCGGCCGGCAAGGCGGCAGCGCCAAACGCTTGGAAGCCAGCATCGGAGTCGACGAGCAACATGTCGAGATCGCCACGCTTAACCAGATGCCCGCGCGCCTCGATGCGCTGCCCCGCCAGCGCCATCGTCGCTTGTTGCGCCCCGAACTTGCCGTCGCCGGCCAGCATTACCGTATGACCGGCGGGATGTTGTGGGTCGGCGGCGAGGCGCAGCAGCGGATAGGGGCGCAGCTCAAGTGCGCCGCTCAGGACGGTCTCATCGCCAAAAACACCCGCGCCGGAATCGTCGGTCGCACGCGACGTCAAAAACGCCGACATGCCCATCAGAGCGAGGAAGCCAGCGCTCACCGCCGTCAAAAAACCGCGCAGCCCCGGCGGCCTTGGCGCATAGCCAACAAAGAACGGCGCCTCCGTCATGCGAGGCTCCGGTTTTCACTGCCGGGGGCCTGCAACGGCTCCACCCGCGTTCCCGGAGGCAACGGCTTCACATTGAGCATGGCGATCCCCTCGGCCCAGCGCAATTCGTAAGTCGCCAGCTTCTCAGTAAATGGCGGCGGCGCGCAACCATCCTCGACGCGATATTGGAAACCATGCCACGGACAGGTGACGCAGCCATCGAGAATGCGCCCTTCGCCAAGCGGACCGTTCTGATGCGCGCACGCGTTGCTCATCGCCGACAAGGCGCCACGATGCATGAATACCGCCACGCGCTCGCCGCCGGGCACATCGAAAACCCGGCCTCTGCCTTCAACGAACTGGCTGGCCGAACCGAGCGCAAGCCAGTCTTCGGGCGCCAGTTGCGCTGACACGGCGGAGTCCACGTCGGAACGTGACGCCAGCAAGTGCAGGATGGTTACGCAACCCACGCTGGTTCCCGTCAGCAAGGTCAACGACGCATTATCGGCTGCCAGCATCGCGCCCAGCGCAACGTGCGCGACGATGGCGGCCCACGCCGCATAGATGCTCATGTGGATCGCCTTCCATACGGGCGGCGACAGAAACGACAGCCAGAAATCATGGCTCGTCGCCGCCAGCACAGCCAGCGCCAGCAGAGCGACAACGCCAAGCAGTTCGAAGGGGAAACCGTTGATGCGGGCGAAATCGCCAGCGCCTGACAACAGCGCGACATAGGGATCGACGGGACTGAACGCATAATACCAGCCGAGAACCTGGCTCGCGTGGGTCAGTGCCACCATGAATGTCAACACGCCGAAATGGCGGCGGTTGTAGAGTAGTGGCAGAAAGCGGCGATCAAGACGCGCCAGCGGACCGATGCACAAAATCAGCGACAGCATCAGGAAAGCGCACGTGCCAAACGCCCGCATCCGCAACACGGCATCGTCGAGTTTCGCGGCGTTGACGCTCCAGCGCGGCGCCACGAAAATGTAGATGCAGACATAAGCGACGACGGCGGTGAGCAACACCAGATCGTAGATCAGCTTATAGCGGTTCCACGTAACCGGGCGATAGGACGCGCTCATGGCTGCGCCGCAGGCAGAAGTTGTTGTGGCGCGCCGGGGAGCGCTGGCGATGGGGTGCGCGCCCACAGGCTGGCGAACAGCAACACCAGCAGCGCGACGGTGAGGCTCGGCCAGAGCAGCCGGTGAGCGCGTCGATGGGCTCGCAACATGTCAGCGGTTCCGGGTTCGCACAAACCAGCGACGCAAGACGACCGGCCACAGAAGCATGAGGCCGGGCAGCAACAGCGGGCGAAACGCATGGGCGCCTCGCGCGGTGGCATCGACGCGGTCAATGCCGAACAGCAGGAAAAGCACAGCGACGATGGCGCCGCAGGCGCCCCAGAATTTCGCGAGCAGGACCAGAGCGTGCGCCAACCACATTGACGATTACGCTCGCTTGACGCGCGCGTTGACTGGAATGGATGCGCCGCTAATGGCCGCAGCGTCGTCCGACATCAAGAACGCCAGGACCCGTGCAATCGCCGCTGGCGTCACCCAGTCCGACGTGTCGGCGTCAGGCATCGCCGCCCGGTTCTGCGGCGTGTCGAGGGTGGAGGGCAGCAGACAGTTCGCGGTTATGCCGTCGGCGCGGACTTCCTCGCACAGGCTTTCGACGATGCGCATGACGCTCGCTTTGGCAGCCGAGTACACCGCCATTTGTGCGCCGCCACGCAGTCCTGCACCCGCCGCCACGTGGACGATGCGGCCACCGCCGCGCAGTCGCATGGCAGGCAGCACGGCAGCGCTGGTCGCCAGCACGGCGCGCGCGTTCAGGTTCATGAGGAAATCCCAGTCGTCCAGCACGCGCTCGCCAATCGGGGCCATCTTGAACGCGCCGATGGTGTTGATCAGCCCGTCAATACCGCCGAGCTTGGCGACGGCTTGAGCGGCGGCTTTGGCAGCATCCAACGGCTGGGTGAGATCGAAGCCGGCGAGCGAAATGTGCCGTGCAGGGTCCGGCAAGGTCGCCAGCAAGGCGTCGAGGGACTCCTGGGATCGGTCGGCGAGCGCCAGCCTCGCGCCCCGCGCCGCAAGTTCGCGCGCCGCAGCCGCACCAAGGTTGCCGGCGGCGCCGGTGATCAACACGGACTTTGCATTGAGCATCGGCTTCGTCCCGGAATGAACACTCCGACCGACGTTAAGGTGCTTCCGTTTGAACGACAAGTTGCGTAATATAGTCCAACTACATGACCGAGGGTTGGACGCCAGGTTGCCGATCGAAGCGAAAATCACTTTGCGAAGCGACGTTGTGGCTGGTGTCGGCAGCGACCGCATCCGCTTGCTTCAGGCCGTGGCGCGCGAGGGCAGCATCACCGCCGGGGCGAAGGCGGTGGGCTTGACCTATAAAGCGGCGTGGGACGGGCTCGACGCGATGGCCAACTTGTTCGGTCGTGCGCTGCTGGAGACGCGCTCCGGCGGCCGGGCGGGCGGCGGCTCGGTGCTGACGCCAGCGGGCGTTCAGGTCATCGAGGCCTTCGGTCGGCTGGAGGCGGAAATGGATCGCGTGTTGCGTACGCTGGAGCCGACGCTCAACGGCAGCGGAATCTCGCCGGTTGGACTCGTCACCGGATATTTTATGAAGACCAGCGCCCGCAACACACTGCGCGGCACCATTGTCGATATCCGCTCGGACGCGCTCAACGCCGAAATAGCTGTCGCCGTGACCGATAAAACAACGATCCACGCACTGGTTACGAGCGCCAGCCTGCGCGAATTGGGACTTTGCGTCGGGCGACAAGTCCTGGTCCTCATAAAGGCGCCGTTTGTGCTGATCGCGACGGGTGAAAAACCATCGGCGCTGTCGGCCCGAAACTGCGTGCCGGGGATCGTCAACCGATGCGAATTGTCCGCCGTGAGCGCTGAGGTCGTGCTCGGCATAGGCGATGGGAAAACGCTGGCGGCCAGCCTCACCGCGCATAGCGTGCGCCGCCTCGAACTGGCGCCTGGCAAGCCGGCGTGGGCCATCTTTGACGAGGCGCACGTGATTATCGCGATCGACTGATACGGAGACGGATGTGCAGGTATTTGGCGGGATGTTGTACGCGATGAGCGTGTCGGTCGTGGCTCTTGCGTTGAGCCCGGCGCGGGCTGCCCAGACAAATGTTGCGGTCGCTGCGAACTTCACCGAAGCCGCAAAAGAGATCGCCGCCGCGTTCAAACAGCAAACCGGGCACAAGGCTGTCTTGAGCTTCGGCTCTTCCGGTCAGTTTTACACGCAGATCGTGCAGGACGCCCCCTTCCAGGTATTTCTTTCCGCCGACGATGAACGACCGGCCAAACTTGTAAGCGACGGTCTCGGCGTCGCCGACAGCCGCTTTACCTACGCCATCGGCAAGCTGGTGTTGTGGAGCCAGACTGCCGGCGCCGTGAAGGGCGTGGAAACGTTGAAAAGCGGCGGTTTTGCAAAACTTTCCATCGCCAATCCAGCCAGTGCGCCTTACGGAGCGGCGGCCATCGAAACGCTCAAGGCGCTCGGCGTTTATGGCGCCGTGAAATCCAAAATCGTTGAGGGAGCCAGCATCGCGCAAGCCTTTCAGTTCGCCAACACTGGCAACGCAGACCTCGGCTTTCTCGCCCTCTCGCAACTCGTGGGAAACAGCGAGGGGTCGCGCTGGCTCGTGCCGCAAGCTCTTTACACCACGATTTTGCAGGATGCGGTGCTTTTGAAAAAAGCCGCCGGCAACGCAGCCGCCAGCGAGTTCATGGCCTTTCTTGCAGGTCCGCAAGCGTCCGCCATCATCGAGAAATACGGCTACGGCGTGGCGCGGAAAAACTGACGGAACATGGCAATGCTTTCTGCCGAAATCTGGCAACCCATCGGATTGACCGTCGAACTCGCCGCAGTCACGACGACTTTGCTGTTGCTTCTCGGCACGCCGCTCGCATGGTGGCTCGCCCGCTCGAAAGCCTGGTGGAAGGAGGCGGTCGCCGCCGTCATCGCCATGCCCCTGGTGCTGCCACCCACGGTGCTCGGCTTTTATCTGCTTGTGGCGCTTGGCCCACATGGGCCAGGTGGCGCCATCGCTTCACTATGGGGCGCGCGCACCCTGGCGTTCACTTTCGAAGGACTCGTTATTGGCTCCGTGCTGTATTCGATGCCTTTCGTGGTGCAGCCGATCCGCAACGCGTTTGAGGCCATGGGAGAGCGGCCGCTGGAGGTCGCCGCGACGTTGCGCGCCTCGCCGCTGCGGGCTTTCTGGACCGTCGCAGTGCCGCTCGCCAGGCCGGGATTTCTGGCCGGAGCGGTGCTTGGCTTTGCCCATACGGTGGGTGAATTTGGCGTCGTATTGATGATTGGCGGCAATATACCGGGCAAAACGAAAGTACTTTCCGTCGCGATTTTCGATTACGTCGAAACCTCGCAGTGGCGCGAGGCGAACCTTCTCGCCGGCGGGATGATCGTTTTCGCCTTCGCCGTGATTCTCTCGATGACGCTTGTCGGGCGGCGGCTCACGAGTGTCGCGCCATGAGCGTGTCGGGGATCGACGTTGCGTTCAACGGAACGCTCGGAACCTTCAGGCTCGACGCAAGGTTCTCAGCGCCCGCGACCGGGATCACCGCGCTGTTTGGCCCCTCCGGCTGCGGCAAGACAACCGTTCTGCGATGCCTTGCCGGGCTCACACAATTGCCGGCAGGTTCGTGCATCGTCGATGGCGAAACATGGCAAGGCGAAAAGGTTTTTCTGCCCGCGTGGCGCCGACCGGCAGGTTACGTTTTTCAGGAAGCCAGCCTGTTTCCGCACCTTTCCGTCCGCCGCAATCTTTTATATGGCGCACGAGACGATACCGCCGCCATGGGTCGACAGAGCCTCGGATTTAACGAAGTCGTCGAACTCCTGGGGTTGCCAAAACTGCTCGACCGTTCGCCGCGAAACCTCTCGGGCGGAGAGCGGCAGCGCGTCGCAATCGGTCGCGCGTTGCTGTCGAACCCGAAACTGCTTTTGATGGATGAGCCGCTCTCGGCGCTGGATGGTTTGACCAAAGATGAATTCCTGCCGTTTCTCGAACGGTTGCACGAGCGACTCAACATTCCGGTCATTTATGTCAGTCACGACATGGCGGAGATCGAACGGCTTGCCGACCATCTGGTTCTGATGGAGGGCGGACGCGTCACCGCCTCCGGCCCATTGTCGGCAATCCAGTCGGACCCAAACCTGCCGTTGGCGCGAACTCGCGGCGCGGCTGTCAGCTTTGAAGCCAAGGTGGAAGCCTACGACAAGCCGTACGGCCTGCTTTCTCTTGGCGTTGATGGCGTCCAGTTTCTGGTTCCATCCAGGGAAATCTCCATCGGGCAGGTGCGGCGCATCCGCGTCGCCGCCAGTGACGTCAGTCTGGCGCTTGAGCTGCCGCAATCCACTACGATCCTGAACATTCTCAAAGCGCGTATCCTCACCCATTCGCCGGTCAGCGAAAACGAGGTGTTGGTGGTTCTGCGTCCGGGCGCGGAGGAAAACCCGGCGCGCCTGCTGGCGCGAATCACCCGCCGTTCCTGGCAGCGGCTTGGGCTCAGCGACGGGCAAATCGTTTGGGCGCAGGTCAAGGGCGTTTCGCTGGCGCACTGATGAACCGGTTCGCTGCAGGTTCGCCGCCCCAAGGATGTCAGCCCAATGATTGACAACTTGCAAGGCGCCCCCGTAAGAAACGCGCCGTGCCCTGGTGGCGGAATTGGTAGACGCGCTGGTTTCAGGTACCAGAGGTTGAAAGATCGTGGAGGTTCGAGTCCTCTCCAGGGCACCACTTGATATCAAGAGGATAGATTGTGGTTTCGGGCGCCCGGACCGCACGTCATGAAATCACCCTCCACTCTTACTGCAATCTGGATTGCGCTTTCTCGGCCAGCTTGCCGTCGGTGAACGTGAGCGTCAGATTTGACTCGTCTTCGCCATTTCCGTCCCATTTGAGAATCGTCGTTCGGACGCTTTCGTTCTGCGTTTCGCCCACGGTTTCGCTTGCCGCGCAACCAATCAGCTTTTCGACTTCCGCCTGCGTCATGCCGGTTTTTATGGCCTCAAACGAGGCGCGCGTCGCCGGACATGGCAGACAAGCGGTCGGCGTCAGCGCCAACGCCACCGCAACAATCCAACAGCGCATGATCTGTCCCCCTGCGTTCATTCTGGCGCAACAAGCATAGCATCGTCGCAGGCCCAAGTCCGCGAAGGGGTGTCGCCGACTGGCTTGAAGTTGCGCCACTCGAGCGCTACGAGGGGTTTTGCCGTTCCGGCAGGGGCCGTCGCATGACCATCCGAAATCACAAGGGCGATTTGCCCGATCTTGCTCGCTACGGCGATAGCGTCGCTATCGACACTGAGACCCTCGGGCTGAATTTACGTCGGGATCGGCTCTGCGTCGTGCAACTCTCGCCGGGTGACGGCAGCGCCGATGTGGTGCAGATCGCGGCGGGACAAACCAGCGCGCCAAACATCGAAAAATTGCTGACCGATCCGAAAGTCACCAAGATTTTCCATTTCGGCAGATTTGATATCGCCATGTTGGCGAACGCGTTCAACGTCGAAACCGCGCCGGTGTATTGCACCAAGATCGCTTCGAAACTGGCTCGAACCTACACAGATCGCCACGGTCTCAAGGATCTGGTGCGCGAATTGCTCTCGGTAGACTTATCCAAGCAGCAGCAATCGTCCGACTGGGGCGCGCCGACCCTCAGCCCCGCGCAGCTTGAATATGCCGCTTCCGACGTTTTGCATCTGCACGCCCTGCGCGAACGGCTGGACGTCATGTTGAAGCGCGAGGGGCGCGCCGGGATCGCGGCGGCGTGTTTTGCGTTTTTGCCGCAACGCGCCCGCCTCGACTTGATGGGTTGGTCCGAACAGGACATTTTTTCGCACGAGTGAGGCGCACCTCGATAATGCCATGCCCCGCCGCACAATCGCCGCTAGCGTCTGCCAGCAGGACGCCCGCAACAATCGGGCGACTTGCAGCATGGAAACCGGCAGCGTGGAAACCGAATGAGTGATTTCACCCAACCCGCAATTCGGGCGGATTCGGCGACCAGCGGCCTGTCTCGCGCGCGTGAATATGCGCGGGCCGTGCGGCACACCCGGCGCGTGCGCTTTCTGCGCAAGACGATCATCGTCGCGTCGCTGGCGACGATCGCAGGCATCGTCGGTGTGAGTGTGTTCGATCCGTTTGGCCGCCTGCCACGTGACTTTTCCGCTGGCAGTATTCGCATCAACGGCTCCCGCGTCACTCTTGAATTGCCCAAGCTGAGCGGCTACCGCCAGGATGGCAGGCCGTATAATATAAGCGCTGCCTCCGGTATTCAGGACATCCGAAACCCGAATGTTGTCGAGTTGAGCGAGATTGAAGCGCGCTTTGAAACCGGCAATCAGGCGACGGTGCGATTAACCTCGCCGGAGGGTGTCTATGATACGGCAAAGGAGATGATGCACTTGCAAGGCGATGTGCACATCACCAGCACGACAGGCTTTGACGTTCGCATGCTGTCGGCGGACATGGACTTCAAGGCCGGCACAGTGGTTTCCCATGATACGGTAAATGTCGTATCGAACGGCGGGAACATCACGGCGGATAGCGTCAATATTGTCGATAGCGGCAAAAAGATCAGCTTTCAGGGGCACGTGCGAAGCAGCTTTCAGGCAGCGCCATCGCCGCCAGATCGGGGAGCCGGAAAATGAAGGCTGGTTATGCCTTTCTTGCAGCCGTCGTTGCGTCGTTGGCGCTGGCGACAGGCGCGTCGTCAGCCTCCGCCCAAGGCTCGGCTCGGCTGTTACCCGGCGGCAATTCGCGCGCGCCGGTTACGGTTGACGCCGAAAAGCTCGACTACTTCGATAAAGAGCAGAAGCTCGTCTACACCGGCGGCGTTGTCGCGCGCCAGGGCGAGGCGACACTCAAATCGACGGCCCTGACGATTTTTTTGAGCGGCTCGGCGACGCAGCCCTCGGAGCCCGCCGGGCAGGTCGGGAATTCCCAGGTCAAACGCATGGAGGCCGCCGGCCCTGTGACGATGATTTCAAAAGATCAGGTAGGCACCGGCGAACGTGGCGTTTACGACAAGGCTGACAACAAAGTGTACCTGTACGGCAATGTGACGCTGACACAGGGTGTCAATGTGATTCGCGGCGGCAAGGATTCTCATCTGGTTTACGATCTCGACAGTGGGCGCGCCCAGGTGATGGGCGGCGTCAGCAGCCTGTTTACGCCTGGCTCGGACGACCCTTCACGCAAAAAGCCGGAAGTTAAGCCAGACGTTAAGCCGCCCGCAAAGCCGAGGGGATAGCGGGATGGCGCGGCGACAGGCGCGACTGTTTCTGCCGGCGCTGTGGCTGGTCGGTGCTTTCGCCACTCACGCTCTGGCGCAGGGCGAACGACGCATATTGCCCGGCGCCAACCCGCGCCAGCCTATTTCGATTGATTCCGAACGCCTTGAATTCGCGGATCGTGAACAAAAGATGGTGTATTCGGGGCGCGTCGTTGCCCGGCAAGGCGACTCCACCTTGCAGTCGTCCGTGTTGACGATTTCGCTCGACGCGAATCCCGCTGCCCCGGTTGGCGCCGCGCCCCCGGCTGCTGGCGCCCTGTCCAATTCTCAGGTCCGCCACATGGACGCTGCCGGCCCGGTTACGGTGACCTCGAAGGATCAGGTCGGGCGCGGCGATCGTGGCGTTTACGACAAGCTCCAAAACAAGATTTTTCTCATCGGCAACGTCAGCCTGACAAAAGGCGTCAACACCGCACATGGCGCGCGCCTGGTCTACGACCTCGATAGCGGGCACGCGCAGATTACCGGCGGGGTTAGCAGCTTCTTCAAGCCGGCGGCAAAGACTGGCGCGGACGCCAACAGTGGGGCGCGCCGCAAGCTAGTCCGCGCGCCCTAGGGCGTGTCGTCATTTAGGGGGATTCGCAAATCAGCAAAAGCGTGATTCATAGGGAGCCTACTTTTAGGAGGCTTTCGGATGAAGCGCTACGGATT
>JAYTTW010000244.1:0-4891 GCA_043744855.1 Hyphomicrobiales bacterium | reverse complement strand
GAATGGACGCTACGCCACCAGCAGGAATTATTAGTCAATTGGGAGCGCTGTCGAAGCGGAATTTCGCTGAACGTCGTTCAGGGAGCTGATGAGGAATGATCAAAATGGTCAAAGTCGTCAAGCTTCAGCCGCTTGATGGATATCGATTGTGGCTGCAATTTTCAGATGGTTTCGAGGGGATTCGGGATTATGTGGACATGATCGCCGAAGGCGGTCCAATGGTCGAACCGCTTCGCGATAAATCATTGTTCGATAAAGTGTTCATCTCATTTGGCGTGCCAAGCTGGCCAAATGGCTATGATGTCGACGCCATAAATCTCTATCTGGAAATGGAAAAAGCGGGACTGTTGTCAGCCAACGCCGCCGCTGAGTAGATTTGGTTTGCATCCGTCGCAGTCGCGCAAGCTGCGGAGCTTTCTCGATAATTGAGGGCGGCTCACGCGGCGAGCGTCAGGCCGCCTCCCTCAAGCGGGCGACTTCGCGGGTGAACGCTTCGAGCAATTGCTCGCCCTCGCCATCGGGAACGAGCCCGGCGAGTTCCGGGAACATGCGCTCCCACCTGGCCATTTCGTAGTCGGGCCACGGCATGATTTCGGCAGCCCTGACAATCCTGACCACGCGCAGCATTTCCTTGCGGATGAATTCCGGACTGATCCCGGAATCCTTCGGACGGACCGGTTTTTCATCGAAAAGTGACAATTGCGACATCAGTGAATCCGGAATTTACGCGAATCACATTGTGCCAGAAACTAGCGGGCGATGCGACGCACGCGCGCCCCGTCCACAAGAATCCGCTCGGAGGCTGACAAGCCGTAGAGATCGGCGAGGCGGTCGTTCATCGCCTGCTCTTCGGCTGCGATGGCTGCGCATTCCACCGCCAGCGCCGCTACGCGCTCGATGAACTGGCGCGCGGCAGGGCTCTCACCGCCGGCGGGCGCGCGCCGAAGGTCGGCGGAGAGCGATCTGGCGTCATGGATCGGCTGGGTCAGCAAGCGCAGGCGCCACCAGGCTTCCACCAGCCGGCCCTCGGTATTTTCGAGGAAAATGCGCGACAATGCGTTTGCGCCGTCGGATAAAAGGCGCAGTTCGCCATCCTCGAAACGCGCTTCCAGCCGTCCGCCCCGGTTCAGCACCGTCTGGAATTCAGCCAGTCGGGCCTCTTCGAGATCGACTATGTGTTTTGTGGCCCACTCGCGTCGGACCGTTTGCAAACGCAACTGGGGCGGCGCGCTGTTGGCGGCGGATTCAATATCCGGCAGGTCAGGCCACAGCCATCCTGCGGGATTGCGCGCGCGCGCCATGACGGACAATCGATCGCGCGCTGCGCGCTCAAGGGTTCGCCGACGCGTCCAGCGAGTCTGGAGACTGCGGGCGCGATCGCCGATTTCGGCCCGCTGCGATGGGTCAGCCGGAGGCATGGGCAAGGGCGCGATGAATTGTTTGTTGGCTGACCTGTAATCGCCCCGGAAGGGCTTTGCTATGAGGCGGAAGATCAGGTTGGCGACAGGACCATTCATCGCTGCCGCGATAAAGGAGAGCATAGCCGCATCCGCTGCCAGCACGCCTCCGACATCGACGTTATCCAGCCAGTATTTCCCCTCATCATCAATCGCGAATTTCAGGCTTTCGACAATTCGAGGAACAATGAGTTTCGCCATATCCTGCTTGTCGAGGTTTTTTGGATAGACGTACGCGTACCATTTATCGTTATCCATTTTACCGTTTTCGCGCTGGCGCAGCGGTTCTTCGTAGGACCGCAGATATTGCAACGCATTCGGAAAACTTGTGGAGAGCCGCTCGGGCGTAATCAGCTTCATTACCCCACTGGCAGTCCGTTCATACGGAAACAACAAATATATCTCCGTATCCGGGGCTTCATAGCGTTTCGCCTCGGTGCCGGAGACGAGCGGTTTCATGATCGTGTCCTCAATCGCGACCTCGTATTCCGCATTCGCGGCGGGCCGGCACAGGTAGCGTCCTTCGCCCAGCCGGCGCATATGAAATATCTTGTCGGCGCTGGTCTGAATGCCGACAATAATTGCCTTGGTAACGCCGGGATCGTCGAGCCGCCGGCAATCGATGGCGAGGCGGTCGATCAGCGCCCGGTCCGCACCCGTCACCATCAGCCATGGCGCATCGTCCGGGAATTTATCCCACGCCAGCGCGAGCTGATCGCTGCTCCAGTCGATGTTGCGCGTCGCGCCATCCGGCGCGAGCGCGATCTGCACCATTGCCGTGGGCTCGCGCGTAAAAATCTGCAGGGCGGTGTAGGTAGTCGCCTCGTCGAACACCTGGAAGGAGCGAAAATCCGTCCAGCGTTCGAGATGCCGGCTGCGGCGAACGAGCGCGCGAAGTCCCGCTCCATACTCATTCACCGCCCAAAGGCTCGGCGCGATATAGGCCATGCGGCCTCCCGGCGCGAGCAGACGCAGGCCTTTTTCGATGAAGGGGAGATACAAGTCGAAATTGCCGGTTGTGGCGCTGGCGTAGCTGTCCTCGCCGCGCCTCGCCTGCAAATAATCGGCAATTCCGGGGTCGGCCTTTCGCAGGTTCTGAAGTTTGACATAGGGCGGATTCCCCAGAACGATGTCGAACCCGTCTTCAGTGCTGCCGGGCCAGACCTCGGGAAAGGCCCCCCGCCAGTCAAAAGGATTGATTCTCTCTTCGGCCTCGCCGTCGCGCGACGGAAAGTCGCGTCCGACCAGGCTGTTCCCGCATCGGATCGTGTGGTCGAGCGAGGAAAGCGGGGCTTCTGCGCGGGCGGAGTGAAGCCACAACGCGAGTTTGGCGATTTCGACGGCCGAGGCGTTGATATCAACGCCGTAAATATTCTCCGCAAGGATCGACGCGATCAGCGGTTGTTCGTCGATCACGGTCGCCGCGCCAGTGCCGCTCACGCGCGCCCTGTCGCGCTCGGCGGCGATTCTTTCATCGAGCAGGCGCCGGAAGGCGGCGATCAGAAACGCTCCCGAGCCGCAGGCGGGATCGACGATCCTTATTCTGGCGAGGCGCAGGGCGTATGCGCAGGCGGCGTCCGGGGACGGCGGCGCTTCATCGCCAGGCGGGTAGCCGGACGCCGCCTTGGCGTTGGCGAACCATGGGTCCATGGCTTGCGAAACGAGAATATCGACGACCCATTCAGGCGTATAATATACGCCGTCACGTTTGCGCTTTGACAGTTTTACGACGGTGTCGCGGTTTTCGATTTCGCCGACGCGGTATTCAAGTTCGGTTATGGACTGCTCGAAGATTCTCCCGAGCGTGTAAAGGCTGAGGCTTTCCCGCGCGTCTCCCCGCGAGGCATAGTTATATCGGGCGCAGAGGTGAAAGATCGTCGAAGTGTCCGAATCAATTGAAGCGTCATTGGCGCCCTGACCCGGAGCGACAAAGACGTGGTTGGGCAGGGTCAAACCGTCCAGAATTGGATCCTGGGCGAACAAGCCTCCGTTGATCCGTGGCACGCGCGTGGCGCCGAACATCCCGCCACGGTCCATGAATCCGAAGAGACGCTTGAAGAACTCCCAAAGCTCGGCCCCTTGCGTATCGTAATAGGGCTCGATGCTGCGGCTTCGCAGATAGTCGCGAATGAATTGCGGCGGAAACAGCATTCGCTCGCCCATGTCCTCGCAATAAAAGGCGAAGATGAAGCGGTCGAGAAGCTTTTGAGAGAGTCTCAGAAGGTCGGTTTGCGTGCCGGGAAAGCCCGGGTTGTTGGTGACCAGCACGTTGTAAAGTCGTTCGCGGGCGGATTTATAACGGTCATAAAATACGCCTTCAATCGCCCGCTCGCTTCCCCATTGCCGTTCGATCACGCGCAGAAGCGGGGGCTTGCCGGCAGGAGCAATCAGAAAATCTCTCGACAGCAATTTTTTGAACAGAAAACGGTCAAATCGCGCTTCCTCGCCGTCGCTGAGAAGATCGGAGGCGTCGAGGAGATTTCGGCGCCTGATTACGAACCGAACGAACTGGTCTGGCGCACGGTCCCACCAGTAAAGGCGGAACTCGTTCATGTCGGTTACAAGCCCCCACCAAGGCAGCGACGGTTCGTTGCCGACGAGTTCACGGCGCGCTCCCCTGATATAATTGAGGCATTGCTGGACCGGCGAACGATTGTTTCCCTTTCGGTTCTGGCGGGCATCGAGATCGGTGCCGATGTCCTTGAATTCGCAAAGGACTTGCGGAACCGCGTCAGCAATGCCGCGGAACCAGCCAAGCGCCAGGTCCGCCTCTCCATTACCCCCTCCCGCTCCCTCGCCGCGAACGCGATAGCGCGGAAGCATCGTCTGTTCTGCAGCGGGCGTTCGACCGGCGGCGCCATATCCCCAAAGTTCCTCGAAGAACGTGTGAAGAAATGCCGCCTCGTCCTGTGTTTCGCTCAATCGCGGACGGTCGTTCCATTTGTTGAGGCGCGCCAGAGTGGCGACGTCAGTTCCATCAGCGACGTAAATCCTGTATTCGAGGTCGAACACACTTCGAAGAAACGGACCCGTTAGAAAACTGCGTTGATCATCAAACATTTCGCGGCCCTTGGCCCATCAGGGCCGATTCGAAACATTCTTGGTGTCTGTCAAGCAGGATGTCCACCTGAAGAGCCTGATTGATTAGTCTGGAGCCCCCCATGTCCTTCCTGAAAAAGCTCTTCAACCTCGGCGGAACGGCCAGGCCGCCGGCCGCCGCCGTCGAGAAATCCCTTGAGCATAATGGCTATTTCATTCGCGCCACGCCCTATCAGGAAGCGGGCCGGTTCCAGTTGCGCGGCGTAATCAGCAAAGAGATCAACGGCGAGACGAAGGAGCACGAGTTCATTCGCGCCGACACCTTCATGTCCGCCGAAGACGCGGTGGAGATGACTTTCTTCAAGGGTCGGCAGATCATCGACCAGCAGGGCGAA
>JAYTTW010000243.1:0-4937 GCA_043744855.1 Hyphomicrobiales bacterium | reverse complement strand
CCAACGCAGTAATTGCATTGGGATGTCGTCAATTGCTGCTGCAGAAACGCCACGACAGTGGCCGGGCTGCCGGCAACGCCTTTGCCCTGCTCGTGCAGCTTGTCCCATGTGTCAGGGCGCGGATGGCGCTGGCTGCTGCCGAGCACACGGAAGAGGTGGGTGAACCCTGCATGCCAGTGCGGGTAGGCCCGGCGAGCGATGGCGAGCGCCTTTGCGTCCGTATCGGCGACGACGATGAACCGGCCAAGACCCATCAGCGGCAAGGGTCGCCCGCCTTGCGCCTCGCGCCACACGCGACGGAACGTCTGGTTGCATTCACGTGCTTCATGATCGAGGTCGAGACTGACCGTATGCCAGCCCCGGCGCGCGGCGCGCTCGGCGCTTTCGCTGGTATGCACGCCATACCAAACGCGCGGCGTCGGCTTTTGCACGGAAGAAACTTTTAGAACCACATCGCGGAACGGCTCAGACTGTTCGGGGCAATGCATGACGCCGGTTTCGATGGCTTCAAGAATACGCGGCAGGTAGTCGCGGAAAATCGCTTCGGTGTTCTTCGCATCGACGCCAAAATAGGAGATTTCCGTCGGCGAGGAGCCGCGACCAAAACCAATCTCAAGCCGCCCGTTGCTCAACTGGTCCAGCATGCAGATTTCCTGCGCCAGGCGAAGCGGATGGTACAACGGCAGCGCGTACACCATAGGCCCGAAGCGAAGCTGCCGGGTGCGCTGGGCGACGGCGGAAAGAAACACGTTAGGCGAAGGCGCCATGCCAAGCGTCGTCGCGTGATGCTCAGCGATATGATAGGCGTGAAAGCCGAAACGGTCGTAGAGTTCGATAATCGCCAGCCGCTCTTCGTAGTAGGCGTGCAGGGGCAAATGATCGTTATCGAGATGATCGAAAATGCCAAATTCAAGGCTCACGCGTCGCTCCCGAAAATTGTCCGACCGCTTCATGCCACAGCCTCCCCCACTCTGAAAGTCGCACACCCTGCAAGCCGTCAAAACTGGAAGCCGCCCGTCACCTGCGGCTTCGGCGGTCACTTCCCGAACACGTGATTTCGGGCGCCGAAAAAAATGTCGGAATTCGGCGCGCCAATGTGCTTACATCGCGTCGCCGCTTGCGCTAGGTCTGCGGCGCCAACGCGCCAACGCGTCGCTGCGAGCCGCCGGAAAGGAAACGCATGGGCCTCCAGAAGGACCGGATTGGACAAGCGCGCGCGTTCATGGCGGAGCGCAAGCTCGACGGGATTATCGCGTTCTGCGACGGACAGAACTCGTTTCTCGAATCCAACGCCGTGTATGTTTTCAGCGGCGTCCGTCCGCTCGGCGAAGCCGCAGTTGTGCTGCCCCGCGACGGCGACGCTACCTTGCTTGTGACGCCGGCGTGGGACGGGCATCGCACGGCAGCCGCGTCGGCGACGCAAAGAACCATGGCCGTCGCCGATCTCGCGGACGGCTTGCGCGAAACGCTCGCGCACAGCGGTCTGTCGCGCGGCGCCGTCGGGCTGGTAAATTTGTCGCGGCAGTCTCGCACGCTCGCCAACGCCGTCCTCGCCTTGCTGCACGGCAGAACCGAGGCGCACGACATGCTGGCCTCAACCATCGCCCGCATTCGCTCGTCCGATGAACTGGCCGCTTCAAAAAAAGCCACGTGGATCGCGGAGCGCGGTTATGAGCGGCTGCTGGAGGTCGCCAAACCCGGCGTCCGCGAGTTCGAACTCGCTGCCGAAATTTATGGCCACATGAAATCGCTGGGCTCGGAAGACAATTTTCTGTTGATGAGCGCTTCCCAGCACAATCTTGGTGTGCGCGCCGCCGGCAATCGCGTGCTCGAAACCGGCGATGTCATTTTGGGTGAGCTGACGCCTTGTTACGCTGGCCAGTTCGCCCAGATTTGTCGCACGGCGGTGGTCGGTGGAGCTTCCTCCTTGCAGCGGGAAAAATACGCCATCCTGCAAAAGGCCATGTTGCGCGGCATGGAGGCGGCGGTGCCCGGCGCCAGTGTCGCCGAGGCGACGCGCGCCATGAACGCTGTATTCGCAGAGGCGGGATATGGCGACTATTGCCGCGCGCCCTACATGCGCGTGCGCGGCCATGGGTTGGGGGTGACGTCCGATCGTCCCGGCGATCTCACCGATCAGAGCGACGTGAAGTTCGAAGAGGGAATGATCTTCGTCATGCATCCCAATCAATACATTCCCGAGACCGGCTATCTCATGTGCGGCGAACCTGTCGTCATTTCGCACAATGGCGCCATCTCGCTTTCGGAGCGTGGTTCAACGCTCGATTCCGTCAACGTTTGAGGCTGCCATGCACACGACGCATCCCTGCATCATGCTCGGCTCCTACGTTTGGAATCAAGATGAGATGCCGGATGACGAATTCGATATTCGTCTTGCCGGCCTGCGCGCCGCCATGGCGCAAAACAATTGGGCCGCCGTCCTCGTCTATGGCGATGCGCGCGAGCATCAGGCGCTCGCCTGGTACACAAATTTTATTCCGCGCATGCGCTGGGCCATGGCGCTCATTCCCGCAAAGGGTGAACCGCGCGTGCTGGTTTCCGTCACCGCGCGCGACATGCCGGCCATGCGCACGATGACCTTCGTCAAGGAAGTTTACTCCGGCTGGGAATGGCAGTGGTTTGACGGCTTCATCGAAAAACTTGGCGGCCCAGGAACACTCGGCTGTCCAGGAACCCTTGCTGTCATTGGCTCGCAAGCCATGACGCCGGTGCTTTACGGTCAGATCGGCAGATCGGTCGCCGGGAAATTCGACCTTGTCGAGGCCGACGACATTCTACTCGCCGCCCGCACCGTGCATCGCCCGCGCGAGACCGCGATGATTCGCATCGCCGCCGCCATCGTTGAGGACGCCGGTCAGAAATTTCTTGCCGCGTGGAGCGATGGCAAAGATATCGAAAGCGCTGCGCTGGCTGCGGAGCAAGCGGCGCGCGGTCGCGCTGCGCAGGATGCGCGAACCCTTGTCAGTCGTGATTTTGGCCAAACCTTCGAGCCCTATCGCGCGCGGTTCGACGATTATCCTGAAACCTGCATTGCCTACATCGCTGTCAAATACCAAGGCTATTGGGCCGATACGTTCGTCACCGCTACGACCCGTTCGCGCCAGGTCGACCATCTCGCCAAAGCGGCGCTCGAAGCGGTGCTGCAAAGTTTTGCGCCCGGCGTGCGGCCCGATGTCTTGATCGAGCGCGCGCGTAACGCGCTGGCGCCACTCACGCTGCATCCGGCTCTTCTGGGCAGCCTCGGTCACCGCATCGGCCTCTCCGCCAACGAGGGCGGCGATATCATTGAGGGCGGCGCTGCCGTGCAGGCTGGCTGCGCCTACGCCTTGCGTGTCGGGGCTTGCGAACCGACGGCGGGGGGCGCTATCGCCTCGGCGGTCGTGCATTTGCATAAAACAGGTCGCCTCGAAGTTCTGGCCCGCAATCGCGAACCGTAAACCATAAGGAGTAACGCATGGGCGTCATCGGCGAACTCGCCGCTTTCGTCTGCGACGCATCGGCCTCGCGGTTGCCTGCGCTCGACCGCGAGCGATTGCGCGCCCATGTCAGCGATGCAGCGCTGGCCGGCGTCGCTGGCGCGCGCACCAGCGAGGCTGCGCACCTGCGCGCCCTGTCGCCACAAGCACGCGGCTTCGACGCCATCGCCATTGCCGCGGCCATCGTTCGCCACACCGAAGTTGACGACATTCACTTGGAGAGTTGCACGACGCCGTCGTCGGTCGTGACTCCGGTGGCGCTGATGCTGGCGCACGAAGCGCGTGTGGAGGATGCCGACCGGGTCGCCAGCGCCGTGTGGGCGGGCGCCGATCTCATCGTGCGATTGGGCGTCGCCATCAACGGTCCCACGGTTTTGTATCGCGGCGTCTGGCCGACGGCCATCGCTGCGCCGTTGGGCGCCGCAGCAGTCGCTGCACGCATATGGGGCCTCGACCACAAGCAGACGGAAAACGCGCTGTCTCTCGCGCTGATGATGATGGCGGGACGCACAGGACGATTTCACGGCGCCCTGTCGGGCCGCTGGGTGCTGTTTATCGGCGCCATCGTGGAGGGCTTGCGCGCCGCCCGCGCCGCTCAACAAGGTTTTGGCGGCGACGCGTCATTGCTCGACGGCGCATGGCTAGAAAACGCGCAGGGCCTCAAGGCCGATCTGTCGAAGCTGACGCAGGGGCTGGGCGAAACCAGCGTGTTTCCAAGCCTCGCCATGAAGCCGTTTTGCACCGCGCGCCAGGCTCTCGCCGCGACGCAAGCGTTCATCTCGATGCTTGACGAGGGTCTAGACCCCGCCAGTGTCTCCAGCATCAAGGTGCGCGTGCCGCAGGCTTATGCAGCGATGATTTCTGGCGCCATTGATCCCGTCAACCGTTCCTCCGGTTTCGTCAACGCCGGCTTCCAGATGGGCCTTGCCGCATATCGGCGCGCTGATTTGTGGGACCTCGACCGCAGTCTCGTCATGCGGGACCCGCGCATTCTGGCTTTTGCTGGTAAAGTCAGCGTTGAGCCGGACGCCGCGTTGCAGGCGCTGTTTCCCCGGCAGTGGCCGGCGATCCTCGAGGTTCACGCCGCCGGCAAAACAATCGTGCGCGAGGTGCGTAGTGTCCGTGGTGACGCCGACAAGCCGCTCGACGCCGCCGCCCTCCTCGTCAAGGCGCACCGCATCCTCGATCCGCTTTACGGGATAAGCAACGCGACGCGCATTATCGCGATTGCCCAGGGCGGCCTCGACAGCCCCGCCGGTTGCGCAAAACTCTGCGCGGAATTCAGCGCCATCCTGACCTGAGCGGCTTAGGTGTTTGGTCCCGGACTTTGATGGTGCATTGTTTTCTCCGCAATGGAGGGATGCGCTTTGGGACAGATTCTTCATGGGAGCGCCACAACGACAGAGGCGGTCCGTCGAGCGATACAACATAGTCAAGCGA
>JAYTTW010000242.1:0-19273 GCA_043744855.1 Hyphomicrobiales bacterium | reverse complement strand
TGGCGCCGACGCGGGCTCGTCGCCACCCTGGTGTTTCCGTTGCTCGCCTTTGCGGCGTGGCTGTCGTGGAACCGTTGGGCGCCCGACCCCCTCGGCGTGCCGGAGCCGCCGCTGTTTTTCATGTTCGACAAATCCTTCGCGACGCCGGCGCGCGTCGCCCACCTGCTCTGCGCCGTCGTATTTGCGTCGTGGATGTTCGCCCCCATCTACCGTTACGCCGGGCCGTTCGCCCGCTTTTTCGCCATGATGGGGCGCAATTCTCTCAACGTTTTTTGCGCCGCCTCGCTGCTGTCTCTGGCGGGGCAGTTCGTCCGCTACGGTTTCAGCGACAGTTTCGCCAGTGATTCAGCTGTGCTATTGGTAGGTATAAGCATGATGGGAGCGACCGCCTGGATGTCTGAATGGAGCGAACGCATAAAATGAGGCGCTCCCTCACAGCAACCGCCTTGTCCCTGGCGCTCACTGTGTTTGCGCCGTGGGCGCTGCCGGACGTCGCATCGGCGCAGACGCCGGAAGTTGCGCCTGCGACAAGCGATGCTCAAGGCTCGGTCGAGACGCCGGACCTGAGCGCTCTCTGCAACGCCCCCAATGCCGATATCGCGGCGCCCGCACCGTTGCCGCACCTCGCCGAAAAAATTCTCCACCATAAGACGATGCGCATCCTCGCCATCGGCTCGTCCTCGACCTGGGGCGTCGGCTCCACCTCGGCGCGCCGCACGTACCCGGCGCAGCTTGCATCCATCCTCGACGGCGCCCTGAAAGGCGCCAAGGCCAAAATCATCAATCGCGGGGTCTCCGGCGAAGTCGCCCAGACGACGGCGGAGCGTTTGCGCCGCGAGGTTGCCCTCGAGCGGCCCGATTTGGTGCTCTGGCAAGTCGGCACCAACGACGCCATTGCGCGCGTGCCCATCGATGAATTCGAGCATACCCTCGAGTCCACCGTTGGCTGGTTGAAAGAAAACAACATCGATACGGTGCTGGTTGGTTTGCAGTACACACCTGCCTCGGCGCGCGACGAGTTTTATGTCGCCGTGCGCGAGGCGATGCGCCGCGTCGCCACCGCCAACGACATTTTGTATGTGCGCCGCTATGACGCCATGCAGTTCCTTGCCAAAGCCAAAGGCACAAGCGATCTCGTCTCCGGCGATGGCCTCCACCTCAACGATCTCGGCTACCAGTGCATGGCTGAGCACATCGCCCACGCCGTGATCGTCAATTTGTTCCTGCGTCGCCGGGACGTGCGCAAGCCCGCCGCGCAGCCGTAAACTGGCCTGCAAGCGGCGCTGGACCCACACGGCGCGCTTCTGTAGAAGCTCGGCCAAGACAGCTTCAGCAGAAGCAACCCCCGCTTCAGCAAAAGCAACCTCCCCTTCGGCAAAAGCAACCTTCGCTTCATCAAAAGCAACCTGGCTTCATCAAAAGCAACCTGGCTTCATCAAAAGGAAGTGCGCCCATGGCGCGGCAATTCATTTATCACATGGAAGGCCTGACAAAAGCCTGGCCTGGCGGCAAAAAGGTGCTCGAAAACGTCCACCTGTCGTTTTACCCGGACGCCAAGATCGGCGTGCTCGGCGTCAACGGCTCGGGCAAATCGACCCTGCTGAAAATCATGGCCGGCATGGACACCGAGTTTACCGGCGAAGGCTGGGTCGCGGAGGGCGCCCGCGTCGGCTATTTGCCGCAGGAGCCGCACCTTGAACCCGATCTCGATGTGCGTGGCAACGTCATGCTCGGCGTCAAGGACAAGCAGGCGATTCTCGACCGCTATAACGACCTGGCGGTGAACTATTCCGACGAAACCGCCGACGAAATGGCGAGCCTGCAGGACCAGATCGAAGCGCAGGGGTTGTGGGACCTTGACAGCCGGGTTGAGCAAGCGATGGACGCGCTCGGCTGTCCGCCCGACGACTGGGAGGTGGCGACACTGTCCGGCGGCGAGCGTCGTCGCGTCGCGCTCTGCCGTCTGCTGCTCGAAAAGCCGGCTCTGCTGCTGCTCGACGAACCCACCAACCACCTCGACGCCGAAACCGTCAATTGGCTCGAAGGGCATCTGCGCGATTATGAAGGCGCGATCCTCATCGTCACCCATGATCGCTACTTCCTCGACAATGTTACCGGCTGGATTCTCGAGCTTGACCGCGGCAAGGGGATTCCCTTCGAGGGCAATTACACCAAGTGGCTGAAAGCCAAACAAAAGCGCGTCCAACAGGAGCAAAGCGAAGACAAGGCTCGTCAAAGGGCCATCGAGGCGGAGACCGAGTGGATCAGCGCCTCGCCGAAAGCCCGACAGGCCAAGTCAAAAGCCCGTATCCAGCGCTACGAGGATCTGGTCGCCGAACAGGACAAGAAGATCACCGGCATCACCCAGATCATCATTCCCGTCGCCGAACGCCTCGGCGCCAACGTCATCAATTTCGATGCCCTTTCGAAGGGGTTTAACGACAAGCTGCTCATCGACAACCTCTCTTTCAGGCTGCCGCCTGGAGGCATTGTCGGCGTGATTGGCCCCAACGGCGCCGGCAAAACAACGCTGTTCAAGATGATCACCGCACAGGAGAAACCTGACGCCGGCACGCTGACCATCGGCGAGACCGTTCAACTGGGCTATGTCGACCAGTCGCGCGACAGCCTCAACGACAAGAATAACGTGTGGGAAGAAATTTCCGGCGGCAACGACATTATTTATCTCGGCAAGCGCGAGATCAATTCACGCGGCTATTGCTCGACCTTCAATTTTCGCGGGCCCGACCAGCAGAAGAAGGTCGGCATGCTCTCGGGCGGCGAGCGTAACCGTGTTCACCTAGCCAAAATGTTGAAGAGCGGCGCCAATCTGTTGCTGCTGGATGAGCCCACCAACGACCTCGACATCGAAACCTTGCGGGCGCTCGAAGAAGCGCTGACGGACTTTGCCGGTTGCGCGGTCATTATCTCGCACGATCGCTTCTTCCTCGATCGTATCGCCACGCACATACTGGCCTTCGAGGGAAATTCCCATGTCGAATGGTTCGAGGGCAACTTCGCCGAGTACGAGGAAGACAAAAAACGCCGGTTGGGCGTCAGTGAATTGATTCCGCATCGCATGAAATACAAAAAGTTTTCGCGGTAGTGCAATCGCTGCAACGCTTAAACGCGTGGGGCGCGGGAAAACCGGCGCCGCCCGGACTTTGAGTTGCCGCCAAGCTATCCGCAACGCCGTATGCGTCCGGCCCAAAAGTATTTGCCTTATGAAGTTATTCCAGAAGCTTGTTTGACGGGTTCATGGGTTTCGGCAACGATGGCCGAAATAAATTGGGGGAGATCACCATGGACCGGCGCCAATTCAACAATACGCTGCTCACAGGCGGAGCGGCCATGGCAGCTGCGACATCGATGACCGAGGCCGCCGCACAGACACCTGCCTCGCCGATGGGCGACTCGGGTTTCGATCAACTCCGTCTGCCCGAAAGCTACCGCGCGATCTTCGAACAGAGCTACCCGCGCTTCTCCGACGCCGAGTACAAGCGCCGACACGATTCTCTGGCCAAACTCATGCAGGCGCAGGGTCTCGACGATGTCCTGATCGTCACCGCCCAGAACAATGGCAATGGCACGGTCTGGATGACGGGCTGGCGCGGGACCACCGAAGCGCTCACCCTGTTCAGGCCCGGCCAGCCCATGACCATGTGGGTGGAATACTACAATCACCAGCCGCAATGCCGGCAGGTGGCCAAGGGCGTCGACGTCCGCTGGGGCGAAGAAAAGGGCGCGAGCCTTGTCGCCGCTGAACTCACCAAGCGCGGCGCCAAAAAGGTCGGCGTCATCGGCCCCCTGAGCGCCGCGTCTTGGAAAGCCATCGAGCAGAAGGCGCCCCTGGTCTCGCTCGCCGCCGACTATGTGCGCCTGCGGCTGATCAAGTCCGAGGAAGAAATCGCCTGGATGCGCATCGGTGCGGCTCTAAGCGATCTCGGGATGCGCAGCCTGATCGCCAGCACCAAGGTCGGCATGACGGAGCACGAGCTCGCCAATGTGATTGAGCGGTCCTATGTGGGCTTCGGCGGCACGATCGGGATCCATTTCATCGGCGCAACGCAAATGTCTAACCCGGACTGTTGCGTGCCGCGTCAGTGGCCGACGCGCCGCAAGGTGCAGACCGGCGATTGGGTGTTCTGCGAGTTGACCTCGACCTGGTGGGACTACTCCGGTCAGGTTTTGCGGGGATTTACCGTCGAGGCTGAACCCACGCAGCTCTACAAGGATCTTCACAACACCGCCGTCTCCGCCTTTGACGCGATAACCAGGACTATCAAGCCGGGCGTCCACAGCCGCGAGCTCACCGAAGCGTCCTCAATGATCGAGACGAATGGCTTCACCACTTACGACGATCTCGTCCACGGCTACGGAGGCGGCTACTTCCCGCCGATCCTGGGATCCAAGAGCCGCCCAGCGGGACACCCGCCGACTTTGGTGTTGGAAGAGAACATGTGCATGGTTGTCCAGCCGAATGTCATCACGAAGGATGAAAAGGCGGGCGTGCAATTCGGCCAATGCGTGCGAGTCACCAAAACCGGCTTCGAGTCTCTGCACAACATGCCAACCGCAATGTTCAAGGCGGGGCAGATGGTGTGATTCTGCATGCCTCAGGTCACATGAGGCCGGGCGCGAAGGGCGCCTGATGGCAACGCAAGCGCCGGGGGCGCAACTGCCGCCCCCGGCCTGAAGTCGGTGCCGAGTTATCCGCAAGCTTATCCGCAACGGCGGATGCGGCGCGTCACGTCGCCATCAGCTGTGCGGCGGTGAATAACGATCATTCGGCAACGCGGTAGCCGGACCTCTCGCCGGACGATGATCCGGCGACGATCCCCACGATCTTCCCGATACTCGGCCCGCTCAAACCTTCGCGTATTTGCCGCCGCTCTGCACCGCCAACGCTTCCTCGCCTTTGTCCTGGCGCTCAAGCCGTGTCTCGCGCGGCCATGCGCGTTTCAGTTTGTCCTTGATCCTGATTTTCAGCCGGCCGAGGCCGCCCTCGACTTCCAGTTCCAGCTTGTCGCCGTGCTGCAAGGCGTGCAATCCGCGATGGTTGGTGCCCAGCGCAAGAATGTCGCCCGGCGCCAGCGCGTGAATGGAGGTGACGAACTCGAGGCTGCGCCCAATGTTATGGGCCATGTCGCTGGTGTTGTAATTCTGCTTCAAAACGCCATTGTTCCACAGCCGAACCTGAAGATTTTGCGGGTCGGGAATTTCATCCGCTGTGACAATCCACGGTCCGATCGGCGCAAACGTGTCGCGCGACTTCATCTGGTAGAAACTTTGCGCCGCCGGCTGCACGCCGCGCGCCGAACCGTCGATGAAATTCATGTAACCGAAAATATATTTGTGCGCGTCTTTGGCCTTTACGTGGCTGGCGTGACGGCCGATGACGAGCGCTATCTCCGCCTCGCCCTCAAACACCGACGCCGGAATATCCGGCAGCACCATCGCTTCATCGGGGCCAATAATCGACATCGGCGATTTCATGAACGTGTTGATCGGCGCCGGCTCGGTGCGGGTGCCGTCTTCCATGTAGTTGACCGCCATGCAGGCGATGTTGACCGGACGCGGCAGCGGCGCACGCAGCCTGACCGAAGACAGTGGGTGGCCCTTCTTTTTCTTGACTGCGTCGGCGATGGGACCTTCAAACTTCGCCCATTTCGCGATGACACCGGCGATCAGGTCGCCCGGCCCGGTGTGATCGACCTTGTTGGCGACGACCGACGTCACGTCGACGATGTGCTTGGGACCCTTGAGAACGCCAAGCCGCCAGTCGTCAAAAAACGTGATTTTCATTGGCTGCAGCCCCGAGGGTTGGATGAAAACGAATTCAGGCGCGCCGCAATCTCTGGCGGCCCATTTCTCATTCGGCCAATGCGAGGCGCCGACGCCAACGCCAACGCCAAAGTCGACAAGCGTCGGCTGCCCACCTTAAACAATCTTGATCGACATATCCGGCAGCTTCTCGATCTTGCAAAGCAGCACGTCGCCTTTCACAACCGGACCAACGTTTTCAGGTGTGCCGGAATAGATGATGTCGCCGGGGAACAGTTCATTCGCCTCCGACAATTTGGCGATCTGTTCGGCGACACTCCAGATCATGAACGAAAGGTTGGCCTTTTGCTTGACGACGCCGTTGACGGAAAGGCTGATGTCGCCGCTTTCGAAGTGGCCAACCTTTTCGACCGGATGCAACGGCCCCATCGGCGCGGAACGGTCAAAACTCTTGCCGATTTCCCAAGGCTTTTTTTCGTTGGCCAGCGCCTGCTGCAAATCCCGCCGTGTCATGTCGAGGCCAACCGCATAGCCGAACACGTGATCGAGCGCCTTGTCGATGCGAATGTTGCGGCCACCCGACTTCAATGCGGCGATCAGCTCCACTTCATAATGATAGTTTTTGGTCAGCGAGGGATACGCATGATCCGCGACTTCGCCGATCTTGACATTCTGCACCGCGTCGGTCGGCTTCTGGAAAAAGAACGGCGGCTCGCGATTGGGGTCGGAACCCATTTCGCGCGAGTGCGCTGCGTAATTGCGGCCGATGCAGTAGATGCGCCGCACGGCGAACACGTCAGTGGAGCCGACAATCGGTATGGTGGCGCGATCGGCTGCGAACAGCAGCTTGGGACCGGCCTGCGCCTGCGCGCTCTGGCTCGCCAGCGCCGCCCCCGCACCGGCGAACGCCACACTGCGGATGACTTCCCGTCTGTTACGTTTCATGGTCATTCCCTCCATGCAAATCCGCGCGACTTTGGCGCCAGCCGGGCGGCCCCTGTCAAGGCCGGCGGTTCCAACGAGGTTACCGCTGGAACGTTATCCTTTGCGCTTGCGCCCGACGCTGTCATCATCCCCTTCCCCAGAAGAGGCTCGTGTCCTTGCGCTGTCAGATGCACCAAACGCGAAGGTTTCGAGCCGGCGTGACGCACGAAAAAGCCCGGCGCGAGACCGGGCTTTCTGTGCATGGTTTCAGTTTGTAAGCGTTCAGTTCGTGATGGCAGAAAGCTTTCAGGCCTTCTTGCACTCGCTCATGAACTTCTTGCGAGCTTTTCCGTGCATGCTTTTGCCGTCGGCGTCCTTCGAGCATTGCATCGACTTCGCGGTGCGCTCTTCCTTGCTGGCCTTGGCCGGCATGGCAGTCTTCTTCGCAGCGGTGCTGGTGCTGGCGGCAGGCGCGTTGATGGCGGGCGCGCTGACCGTCGGCTTGGGCATTGTGGGCAGTGTCGGCGCGGTCTGCGCAAAGGCGGGGGCCAGACCCAGTGAGGCCACGCAGGCATAAACGGCGAAGCGGGAAATCTTGTTCATTTGTATCGTCTCCAGCGATGTTACATCGACGCACGATCTTAATCATTTGCGCGATGAATGCAAAATGAACGAATTTGAGGCCGCAACAATTTTCAAGACGCAACAATCCTGAACGCCTGAATCAGCGTATTTTCTTTTTCATCCAGCCGTGAACGAAGGCGGCGATTTCGAGATTGTTCTTCTCAATCATCATCATGTGGGCGTTGCCACGAATTCCGACGCTCTCGAGGTTGACAAACTCGGCAGGCACGCCCGCCTGCACCAGATATTTCGCCATGCAGTGATCGGATTCCGCATGGTAGGACGCCGGCGCAGCCACCACCAGAACCGGCTTGCCCGCGAGACCGGGCAATTTGCGCGCCGGCTCTTTCTGTATGGCGCAGGCGATCAGGCCGGGCGCATCTGGCTTCTCTTGCGTCACGAAAACCAGCTCGGCTTTCGCATCCTTCACCTCGGGATCATAGGCGATCGGCGTTTCCGTCAACCCATAGGTGCGGGGCGAACCTCCGGCGAATTTTGACGGCAAGGCTGGCGGTCCCGCTGGCTCCAGCGCGACGATGCCTTTCACCAGCGCCGGTCGCGCGTCCGCAATAATCCACCCAAACGCGCCGGATTGCGAATGTGTTACCAGGATCGACGGACCCACACGGTCGAGCAACGCGCCGAAAGCGTCGCGCACCAAGGTCTGCGTCTCCTCGGTGGAGGCCAGGGATTCCACCTGCGTTGCGTAGAAAGCGTCGAACACCGGGTCGCCAGCGCGGCCCTTGTCCGGCCCCTCACCCGGCCATTGCGTATGCTTGTCTGCGCTACTCCACAGCTTGTAATGTTCTGTGGCGGTGAACTGTTTCTCGATAGCGCCAACGTTAAACATGCGCAGCCCGCCGTTTGCCGCGGGATGCCAGGGCGAGCGACCACGCGCCGGCTGGTCGATGAGATAAACAACGTATCCCTGTTCGAGAAAATAGTGCGCCCAGCCCTTGCGCCCGTCGGGCGTCTGCATCCAGTTCGTCGCTGTTTGCGCCGCGCCGTGGATGAGCACCAGGGGATAGGGTTGGCTGACCTTTTTGGGCACCAGCGCCTCGACGTACATTTGCCCGGCCATGATGCGGTTTTCGCCTTCGCCGACATACTTGCCGCCAGCGTAAAAAAATCCGTGCCGCCCCAGCGCTTTCACTTCGAAGGTCGGCGGCAGGTTTTTCACCGCCGGCAGAGGCTCAGCGAGGGCGGTGCGCGGCGCCAGCGCCGCCGCAGCGGCGACGATCCATTTGGTGATGGCAAGCATGGCAACCTCCAGGTGCAGATGTCTTGGCGCAATGTACTGGCGCACATTCGCCAGCGTTTTTTCACCGGCGCGGTCAGCGTCCCAAACTTTGCCCACGTCTGGCAACATCATTACGCAATTCAATGGCGCCGTATAGGCCACGGCGAACAACCGCACAGCATGCGGCGCGCATTGACAGGCGGGAAGCCAAGCCGCAGGAATTCGCCGCATTCGCCAACCCGATCACGCACTCCAAAAACCCCGACGCCGCCAAGGTACTTGATGTCCGACCTCTCGCGCATTGACATGCATCATCACTTCCTGCCGCGCGCGCACATGGCGGCGGAGGCGTTGCGCGTCGAGAAAGCCCACGCCATGCCGCAGCAAAAGCTGCTGTCGTGGACGCCACAACAAGCGCTCGACATCATGGACGCCAACGGCATCGCGACCGCCATCGCCTCCATTTCGACGCCGGGCGTGTGGTATGACGACGGCGCGCAGGCGCCGCGACTGGCGCGGGCCTGGAACGAATACGCGGCGCAGCAGGTTGGCGCCTTTCCCGGTCGCTTCGGCTTGTTCGCCGTATTGCCGTTGCCCGATCGCGACGCTTCGCTGCGGGAGATCGAATACTCGCTCGATGTGCTGGGCGCCGATGGGGTCGGATTGCTCACCAACTTTGACGGAAAATATCCGGGCGATCCGGCGTTTGCGGAAGTCTTCGAGGAGCTGAACCGGCGTGGCGCGGTGGTTTATTTTCATCCCACCGTGCCGGCTTACGGGGCGCCCATACCGGGCGTCATGCCGCAAGTCGTCGAGTTTGCTTTCGAGACGACGCGCGCCATCCTGAGTTTGCTGGTGAGCGGAACGCTGACGCGGCTCGCAAACATCAAGTGGATTTTTTCGCATTCCGGCGGCGCGACGCCGATGCTCGCCGGGCGCCTCGAACACGCGCTGGAGCGCCCGCCCCACGCCGCGCAAATTCCCAATGGCGTGCGCGCCGCATTGCGCAAACTGCATTTCGACATCGCTGGCGCCAGCAATTCAGGCGCGCTGGTCACGTTGCGTGAACTGATGCCGCCAACGCAAATCCTGTACGGCTCCGATGCGCCCTTCGTGTCTGCCGCAACAGGGCTTCGCGAGCTGGCGAAAACGCCGTTCAGCCCGGCGGAACTGCAAATGATTGAGCGAGACAACGCGTTGCGCCTGTTGCCGCGAGTGGCGCGTCTGGCCAAGGCCTGATGAGTTCGCAGGTGTTTTCGCTTGCGTATGTTCCCGCGAGCCTGCGAGGCACGGATACAACGCGAAACGTCTCCCTACAGACTTGGGAAGCAACACCGCATGCAGCCATTCTTCTTTGCCCTGTGCCTCGCGCTCACCGCCTCCGCCGGCGCGCTCGCGCAACAAGCTGACCCCAAGGAATTCTACAAAAACAAGACTGTCACCTTCATCGTCGGTTTCAGCGTCGGCAACGGCTACGATATCTACTCGCGCGCGGTCGCCCGTCATATCGGCAAATATCTGCCCGGCGCGCCCAACGTCGTCGTGCAGAACATGCCGGGCGCCGGCAGCCTCTCGGCGATCAACTATCTCTACAATATCGCCCCCAGGGACGGCGTCGTACTTGGCATGATTGACCAGTCGGCGGCGTTGACGCAGGTCATCGATCCAACAAGCCTGCGCGGCGACATCGGCAAATTCAACTGGATTGGCCGCGTCACCAGCAATTCCGCCGTGCTGTATTCGTGGCACACGGCGCCCGTGAAAAAGATCAGCGACGCCCTCACGAGCGAACTGATCGTCGCCGCAAATGGCCAGAGTTCACGCATGTTGTCGGTGCTGATGCGCAACCGGCTCGGCTATAATTTTCGCATCCTGAGCGGCTACCAGGGCTCCGGCGATGCGGCGCTCGCCATGGAGCGCGGCGAAATTCAGGCGCTGACGCAACCTTGGCCGGTGCTGCGCGCCGGGAAGCCTGACTGGATACGCGACAAGAAAATCAACATTCTCATGCAGGCGGCCGTCGATCCGCACCCCGATCTCAACGGCGTGCCGCTGGTTACCGATCTCGCTCGCAACGTGGAAGAGCGCCGCCTTGTCGAATTCGTTGCCGGCTCCTCGCGCATCGGTCGCGCCGTCATGTCGCCGCCGGGACAGCCAGCCGAGCGGGTCGCGGAATTGCGCGCGGCGTTCCTGCGCGTCATGCAGGATGCGGATTTTCTCGCCGAACTGAAGCGCCTCGATCTCGATGTCGCCCCCATAAGCGGCGAGCAATTGCAGATGGAAATCATCAAGTCGCTCAACGTTCCCGAAGAGCTCGCCGCCCAAGGTCGGGCTCTGGCCGAATTCAAAGAGAAATAGGCGGGCGCTGCAAAAATGTCAGCCGGCCTGTAAGCCGGGTTCTGTAGGGCGCAGGCCTTGCGACCCACGCGTGACGGCCATTCCTCTGGGACGGTGCTTGCGCAACGCCTCGAGCAACCAACCCGGACGACGACCTTGAGACGGGTCTGGCAGGTTGCCCTGTCGCGTCGTCCCTATTCGGTTTTGCTCCCGGCGGGGCTTGCCTTGCCGTTCCTGTCGCCAGCAACGCGGTGCGCTCTTACCGCACCCTTTCACCCTTACCCCGCGTGTTACCCTTGGGGGTAACGCGCACGGCGGTTTGCTTTCTGTGGCGCTTTCCCTGGGGTCGCCCCCGCCGGACGTTATCCGGCGCCGTGTCTCAATGGAGCCCGGACTTTCCTCTCCCTTGCAGGAGCGGCCGTCCAGCCGGCTGACCCTGGCACTTAGTCGCCGCAACGCCGGGGGGTCAACCCGTCCACCCGTCAATCGAGGGCTTAATCGCTCAGATTCAGCATGGCGGCAACCTTTCGGGTCCGCCGCAGTTGTGTCGATGCCGATCCCAGCGGTGTGCGCTGTCACACTTGAGCTTGGCTTGTGCGCCAGTTAACTTGCCGGTCCCGTTCTATCGGGCCTGAGCTTTTTGGAGGATGTTGTATGAAAAAGTCGGTACTTCTCGCCATCGCGGCCGTTACCTCGTTGGGGCTGGCCGGCTGCCAGAACAACTCCCGCAGTGACAACACGGTCGGCGGCGCGCTCGTTGGCGGCGCTGCAGGCGCCCTCATCGGCGGCGCGGCGACGGGCCGGGCGGGCGGCGCCATCGTCGGCGGCCTTGGCGGCGCCGTAGTCGGCGGCCTTGTTGGCAACAGCCAGCCGGCCCGCGATGACCGGCGCTGCGTGCGCGTCGGCTATGACGCTTACGGCAATCAGGTTTGCACACGTTACGCGCGCGAGTACTGAACGAGCCTGGTCTTCCGCGTAACGAAGAACGTGAAATCACCCCGGCGCAGCAATGCGTCGGGCTTTTTTTTTACCTCAATCGTCGCTAAGCCAATCCCATGATCGCCTGCGACAGCCACTTGGTCCTGCGTTTTCAGCCCTCGCCCAACCATGGCGAGCGGCCGCGCGACCGAGCCATCGATTGCGTCGTGCTGCACTACACGGGGATGCCCACCTCGGCAGCCGCTCTGGCGCGCTTGTGCGACGCCGCCGCGCAAGTCTCCTGCCATTACTTTGTCGAGGAAGACGGCGCCATTCTACAACTGGTGCGCGAGCAGCGTCGCGCCTGGCACGCCGGCTTGTCCGGCTGGCGCGGCGTCACCGACCTCAATGCAAATTCCATCGGCATCGAGATTGTCAATCCCGGCCATGATGGCGGCCTGCCGGATTTCCCCGCCGCGCAAATCAACGCAGTGATCGCGCTTTGCCGCGATATAGCGAGGCGACGCAACATTCAGCCAGAGGACTTTCTGGCCCACTCCGATATTGCGCCAGCCAGAAAGATCGACCCCGGCGAAAAATTTCCATGGGCGCAACTTGCCGCTGCCGGCCTCGGCGTTTGGGTCGTGCCAGCGCCGTTCGCGGCCGGCCGCGCGTGGCGGAATGGCGACGCCGGCGCCGAGGTGGCCGCCCTGCGCAAAAACCTCGTCCGCGTCGGCTTTACGCTGCCAGCCGAACCGATTGTCGCTCAAGACTGCTACGACGACGCCTTGCAAACCGTCGTCGCGGCTTTCCAGCGCCATTGGCGACCGGCGCGCGTCGACGGCCTCGCCGACGCCTCGACGCTCGACACGTTGCGACGCCTGCTAGTATCCACCATCGGAAGAAAGTGAGTCACGCAGTGACGCGCTTTCTGGAGATGATAAGTGGATACTTCAACAAAAATGACATACCCGGAATCTTTGATTCCGGGTATGAGCCGCGCTGCCCTACTCCGCCGCTACGTTGTAGGCGAGTGGATCGTAATTGAGCACAGGCCCGAGCCAGCGCTCGACTTCGCGGACATCCATGCCCTTACGGGCTGCGTAATCCTCGACTTGATCGCGCTCGATCTTCGCCACGCCAAAATAGTGCGCGCCGGGATGCGCAAGGTAGAGCCCGCTGACCGACGAACCCGGCCACATGGCGTAACTCTCCGTCAACCTCACGCCGGTGCGCCGCTCGGCTTCGAGCAGCTTGAACAGCGTCGCCTTTTCCGTGTGATCTGGTTGCGCTGGATATCCGGGCGCCGGGCGAATGCCACGATAAGGTTCATCGGACAGCGTATCCGGGGCGAAGGCTGCATCGCTTTCGTAGGCCCAGAACTCGCGCCGCACGCGCTCGTGCATTCGCTCGGCGAACGCTTCGGCGATACGATCCGCCAGCGCCTTCACCAGGATCGACCCGTAATCGTCGTTGGCCTGCGCGAAGCGGGCGGAAATTTTTTGTTCTTCCGCCCCGGCAGTCACCACGAAACCGCCGATCCAGTCGGGCCTGCCCTTCGGCGCGACAAAGTCTGCGAGCGCCACGTTGGGCCTCCCGTCCCGCCGCAACAATTGCTGGCGAAGCGTGTGCAGCGTCGCCAAAGTGTCGGTGCGCGATTCCCCTGTGAACAGGCGGATGTCATCCCCCTCCGCATTCGCCGGCCAGAAACCGATGACCGCTTTCGGGTTGAACCAGCGCTCGGCGAGGATGCGATCCAGCATGGCGCGCGCGTCGTCATACAACTGCCGCGCCGCCTCACCCTGATTGGGGTCATCGAGCAGCGCCGGAAAGCGTCCCTTCATCTCCCACGTCTGGAAAAACGGCGTCCAGTCAATGTAGGGCGCAAGCTCGGAAACATCGTAGGTGCGGAACGTCCGCGTACCCGTAAACAACGGCTTCGGCGCGTCATAATTTTCCCAGTCGCCCTTGAAGGCATTGGCGCGCGCGCGGGCCAACGGCAGCCGCTTTTTGTCGGTCTCGGCGCGCGCATGGGCATCGGCAACCTTGCGATATTCAGCCCGCAGCGTGTCGATGTACCCGCCACGGGTCTCCTTCGACAGCAGCGCCGACACAACGCCGACAGCGCGACTGGCGTCGGTGACGTATACGGCTTGTCCACGCGCATAGTTTGGATGAATTTTCACCGCCGTGTGGACACGGCTCGTCGTTGCGCCGCCAATCAGAAGCGGCACGTCGAACCCCTCGCGCTCCATCTCGCTGGCGACGAAGCACATTTCGTCGAGCGACGGCGTGATGAGGCCAGAAAGACCGATAATATCGACGTTTTCGCGCTTTGCCGTCTCGAGAATCTTCGACGCTGGCGTCATCACGCCAAGGTCAATCACCTCGTAATTGTTGCAGGCCAGCACCACGCCGACGATGTTCTGGCCGATGTCGTGCACATCGCCCTTGACCGTCGCCATCAGGATTTTGCCAGCCGCCGAGCGCTGATCGACGCCGGTACGCCGTTTTTCCTCGTCCATGTAGGGCATCAGGTAGGCCACCGCCTGTTTCATCACCCGCGCCGATTTCACCACTTGCGGCAGAAACATTTTGCCGGCGCCAAAGAGATCGCCGACGACGTTCATGCCGGCCATGAGCGGCCCCTCGATGACATCAAGCGGACGCTTTGACGCCAGACGCGCCGCCTCGACGTCAGCCTCGATAAAATCAGTGACGCCGTTCACCAGCGCGTGCTCCAGCCGCTTGCCCAACGGCTCCTCGCGCCATGCGAGGTCCTTCTCCTTGATCTCAAAACCCTTGCCGCGAAAACCCTCCGCGACGGCGAGCAAGCGTTCGGTCGAATCCTTGCGCCGGTTCATCACCACGTCCTCGCAGGCCTCGCGCAGTTCGGCGTCGATCTTTTCGTACACCTGCAAGGCCCCGGCGTTGACGATGCCCATATCCATGCCAGCGCCGATGGCGTGGTAAAGGAACACCGCGTGCATCGCTTCGCGCACGTGATCGTTGCCGCGAAATGAAAACGACAGGTTCGAAACGCCGCCCGAAATGTGCGCCAGCGGACACTGCTGGCGTATGGCGCACGCCGCCTCGATAAAGTCGACGCCGTAATTGTCGTGTTCCTCGATACCCGTCGCGATAGCGAAAATGTTGGGATCAAAGATGATGTCCTCAGGCGGAAAGCCGGCTTTCTCGGTCAGCGTTTTGTAGGCGCGCGCGCAGATTTCCGTCTTGCGTGCAAACGTGTCCGCCTGGCCTTTCTCATCGAACGCCATCACGACCACAGCCGCGCCGTGACGCCGCACGATTTTCGCCTGCTCCAAGAACTTTTCCTCGCCCTCCTTCATCGAAATCGAGTTGACGACAGCTTTGCCCTGAATGCATTTCAGGCCGGCCTCGATCACATCGAATTTCGAGGAATCGACCATGATCGGCACGCGCGCAATATCCGGCTCGGCCGCGATCAGATTGAGAAAATCGACCATCGCTTTTTTTGAATCGAGCAAGCCCTCGTCCATGTTCACGTCGATGATTTGCGCGCCGTTGGCGACCTGATCGCGCGCCACATCGAGCGCCGCCGAAAATTCGCCGTTCTTGATAAGCTTGCGAAAACGCGCGGAACCCGTGACGTTGGTGCGTTCGCCGATGTTGACGAAGGCGACCTCTTTGTTGAGCGTGAACGGTTCAAGGCCAGACAGGCGCAGCAGCGGCTCAATGCGCGGCGGCTTGCGCGGGGTCACGCCCTGCACGCGCTCGGCGAAGGCGCGAACGTGATCGGGCGTCGTGCCACAACAGCCGCCGACGATGTTGACGATGCCAGCGTCGGCGAATTCGCCGAGCATCCCCGCCATGTATTCCGGGCTTTCATCGTAAAGGCCGAATTCGTTCGGCAGTCCGGCGTTTGGATAGGCGATGACAAAAGTGTCGGCGAGGCGCGAAATCTCCGCAACGTGCTGGCGCATTTCACGCGCGCCAAGCGCGCAGTTGAAGCCGACGGCGAACGGTTTGGCGTGAGCGATGGAATTCCAGAAAGCCGCCGGCGTCTGGCCAGACAGGGTGCGACCCGACAAATCCGTGATGGTGCCGGAAATCAGGATCGGCAATTCGCAACCGAGCGCATCAAAGGTGTCCCACACCCCGTCGAGCGCCGCCTTGGCGTTCAGCGTGTCGAATATGGTTTCGACGAGAATGGCGTCGCATCCGCCTTCAATGAGGCCACGCGAGGCCTGCGCATAGGCGACGCGCAGTTCATCGAAAGACACACCGCGAAAGCCGGGGTCATTGACGTCGGGGGATAACGACGCCGTGCGGTTGGTTGGCCCCAGCGCGCCGCATACAAAACGTTGCCGCCCGTCTTTGGCCTGCGCCATGTCGGCGGCCTCGCGCGCCAGCCGCGCGCCCTCAAAATTCAGTTCGCTGACATGCGCTTCGAGACCGTAGTCGGCCTGCGCAATGGTCGTCGATGAGAAGGTGTTGGTTTCGACCAGATCAGCCCCGGCGAGGAAGTAGGCCAGATGGATGTCGCGGATCGCCTGCGGCTGCGTCAAAATCAAGAGATCGTTGTTGCCCTTGAGGTGGCGATCAAAATCCTTGAAACGCTCGCCGCGAAAGCCGGCTTCGTCGAGCTTCAAATCCTGGATCATGGTGCCCATGGCCCCGTCGAGCACCAACACCCGCTCGCGCGCCGCCTTGGTCAAAGCGGCGCGGATCGCGACGCCGTCAATTTTTCGCTGCATTGTCATGCGGCGGCTCCTGTTGCGTTGATTTGCGCCTGCACTTGCGCTTGTCCTTGCGGACGCAGGCCGAGCAAATGGCAGATCGCGTAAACCAGATCGGCCTGGTTCATCGTGTAGAAGTGAAAGTCGGTGACGCCGCGCTTGACCAGATCAAGCACCTGCTCGGCGGCGACTGCGGCAGCGATAAGCCGGCGCGTCGCCACATCTTCGTCGAGGCCCTCAAAACGGTCAGCCAGCCATTGCGGCACACTGGCGCCGGTCTTTTTTGCGAAGCTCGCCGTCTGGCGAAAGTTTTGCACCGGCACGATGCCCGGCAGCACAGGGACAAAAATGCCGCGCGCCCGCACCCGGTCGAGAAAGCGCAGGTAATGTTCATTGTCGAAAAAGAATTGCGTGATGGCGCGTGTGGCGCCCGCATCGATCTTGGCTTTCAACACGTCGATCTCAGCGGCGAACGAGGTGCTTTCCGGATGCATTTCCGGATAGGCGGACACGGTGACTTCAAAATCGCCGATGCGCTTGATGCCCTCGACCAGCGCGGTTGAGGTGTCGTAGCCGCCGGGATGCGGCGCAAAGACGGAACCGAGGCCGCCTGTCGGATCGCCGCGCAAGGCGACGATGTGGCGAACCCCCGCGCGCCAATAATCGCGGATAACGTCGTCGACTTCGGCGCGCGTCGCCGCCACGCAGGTGAGATGCGCCGCCGGCTTTAAATTCGTCTCCGTAATCATACGTGTCAAGGTGGCGTGGGTGCGCTCGCGCGTCGAACCGCCGGCGCCATAGGTAACCGAAACGAAATTCGGTTGCAGCGGCGCAAGACGGGTAATCGCCTCCCACAGCCGGGTTTCCATTTCGGCGTTCTTCGGTGGAAAAAACTCGAACGAGGCGCCGATACCGGAGCGTCCGGGCGCGCCTGTGCGGAGCGTGTCCTGAGCCATTAGGCGAACTCCCGTATATGCGAGGGCGCGTCGCTCAACACGCGTGGATCGCGCGCCGTCCAGATTGACACGGTCAGGGTTTCATCAACGCCCGCCGCCGGCAGGTTGCGATGCGACACCGCGTCGAGCCCGGCCTCGCGCAGAAATCCCTCGATTTCCGCCGCTGCGAACCCGAGCCTGCGGTGCGCATGTTGCTGACGCAGGAACTCGTTGGCGTGCGGCGCAAAATCGACAACGATCAGCCGCCCGCCCGGCCGCAAGGTGCGGCCCGCCTCGCGCAGCGCACGGGCGGGATCATCGAGGTAATGCAGCACCTGATGGATGACGACGAGATCGTAGCCGTCGCGCTCCACCGGCAGCGCATACATGTCGCCCTGCCGCAGTTGCACGTGCCGCAGGCCGGCCTGCTCGACCCGCGTGCGGGCCAGATTGAGCATCGCCGGGCTTTGGTCGACGCCGACGGCGCGCTCGCCCAGCGGCGCCAGCAATTCGAGCATCCGTCCGGTGCCGGTGCCAAGGTCCAGCACCGCATGCACCGGCTTGTCGCCGGCAGCGTCGAGCACCGCCCGCTCGACCACGCCTTCCGCCACATGCAGCGAGCGGATACGGTCCCAGCTTACCGCGTGGTCGGCGAAATACCGCGCCGCCTCGCTCGCCCGCGCCTTGCGCGCTTCGGCGAGGCGCGCCCGGTCTCCCGCGATGACTGGATCGAGAGCGTTGACATGCGCCAGCAAGGTGCGCGCCAACTGGCCGGTTGGCGAGCCGTCGGCGATACGGAAAAACGCCCACGCGCCCTCGCGGTGCCGGTCCACCATGCCGGAATCAACCAGCAGCTTGAGGTGCCGGGAGATGCGCGGCTGCGACTGGCCGAGGATCGTCATCAGTTCGGAAACCGTTAGTTCAGCTTCGCCGAGTAGCGCCAGCAAGCGCAGGCGTGTCACCTCGGCGGCGGCCTCGAGACCCGCCAAGACGGTTTCAAAAGGCGAAGTCACTTCGGCTGTCATCGGGACACTCCACAACAGGCAGATATAAAGATATACTTATATCAGAAGCCGAGAATGTCAAGCCTCCTGACGGCGGGGTAGTGTGCTAATAACTTTATGGGGCTGTACCGGAAGGGTAGCGCCGCTATTATGGCTCGTGTCAGTACGCTTTATGCATAGCGCAACAACCTGAATATGCGGATGCGCTCGCATGTCGGCGGCGGGCTTTACAAGTCGTCTTTGGGAACTTTCAGACATGGTACCGGTTTTGGAAGCGGGGAAAATCATCGACCACAGGTTGGTTAGCAGGTGTCTATCAACACATCCCTCACGAGGCGGCTGTTACAAGCCAGTGCATGGCTCAATTTTAACTTGACATAAGGAGTTTGCCCGATAAGGTGCGCACATACAGAAATCAATCGGGCTGCTGCCCGGTAGATGACAAGATATACAGATCATACCTTTATCAAGCGGCTCACCGCCATCACACAGCTAGCCAGGAAACCGGCTTCCGCGATCACAGAGACGCTTCACCCCTATATGGGGAACAGTTCGAAGTAGCCTCGGAGTCTTACTCCGAGGCTACTTTTTTCTGGCGTTACACAACGAATTAATACAGCGGAGATAAACAATGAAGGCCTACGAAAGCCTCTACAGGCTCTATAAAAGTCAGGTTGCGAACGCGCCTTTCGCCCATTTTTATCCAATTGATGGCAATTACGATGAGCCCTTTCGGCTCGTTGCAGGGCAGACCATCGACGGGATAGATGCGTGGGGATTCGCACA
>JAYTTW010000241.1:0-4946 GCA_043744855.1 Hyphomicrobiales bacterium | reverse complement strand
GTTGTGTTGGCTCGGGAAGCGTGCGGGCGCGGGTGCGGGATTTGAAGTCGGAAGTTTTCAATTTCAGCGTCACGGTGCGACCGGCGACCTGTTGCTTTTTGAGGCGCCCGGAAAGCTTGTCGCACAGCAGCCAGAGCCGTTGGGCGAGAACTTCGGGGTCGGCGATGTCAGCTTCGAATGTGCTTTCGGCGGAGACGTTCTTGCCTTCGCGCTCGGGGCTGACGCGACGGCTGTCGATGCCGCGCGCCAGCCGCCAGAGGCGACCGCCCTCGACGCCGTAGCGGCGCAACAGGTCAGTTTGCTCGGCGCCTTGCAGGTCCGCAATGGATACAAAGCCGTCACGCGCCAGCCGCTCCGCGCCAACCGCGCCGACGCCCCAGATGGCGCTGACCGGGCGCGTCGCCAGAAATTCGCACGCCTCGGCCCGCCCGATGATCTGAAAGCCACGGGGCTTGTCGAGGTCGGAGGCCATTTTTGCGAGAAACTTGCAGTAGCTGAGGCCGATGGAAATGCTGATGCCGATCCCGGCTTCGATGCTGGCCTGAAACCGCGCCAGGGTCAGGGCCGGCGAGGCGCCATGCAGGCGCTGGGTGCCGGAGAGATCGAGAAACGCCTCGTCGATGGACAGCGGTTCGACGAGCGGCGTGAGCGCCTGCATCTGCTCGCGCACCTGGCGGCTGACGCGCACATACTTCGCCATGTCTGGCTTTACGATGACGGCGTCCGGGCACAGCGGCAGCGCCTTGAACATCGGCATCGCCGAGCGCACGCCGTAGGTGCGGGCGATGTAACAGCAGGTGGAGACGACGCCGCGCCGGCCGCCGCCGATGATGACCGGCCTGTCCCGCAGGTCGGGATTGTCGCGCTTCTCGACGGCCGCATAAAACGCGTCGCAATCGATATGGGCGATGCAGAGTTCGTCAAGTTCGGGGTGGGCGAGCCGGCGTGGTGAGGCGCAGTTGGGGCAGCGCTGGTTTCGCATCGCGAACGGGCTCAGGCAGTCACGGCACAGCGCGGTCGCTTGAGCCACTCACGCGCTCCATTCGCCGGGCGGGCCGGCCAGCAGCTGACGGGCGCGTTCGACGTCGGCCGGGTTGAGGCCGGCGGACGCCGCAAACGCCACCAGAAGCCGTTCGTCGGTCGCGAGGTGGTCCAACACGCCCGCCAGAAACCCCGGTTGCGCGGCGGCGGCGCGCAAATTGGCAGGGTCAAGGCCCGAAAGGCTCAGAAACGCTTCGATTCGCTCGGGGTCGGCGGCGAGATATCCGAGGGCGTCAAGCGCAATCGCTTGCGCCCGCTCTGACGCCCAAGTCTCTGATTTTTGCTGCGAACCGGCAGGTAGGGCCATGTTTCGAGTCGCCTATTGTCAATTCGTCAAGGAAGCAGCCCTACAATTTAGCACAATCTGTAAGAAGGTGCTTAAGTCGTCTGCATGGGCGAGGCGGCTACAGCAGAGACAAGGCGCACAATGAAAAAATCCGTCCTCATTGTCGAAGACAACGAACTCAACATGAAGCTGTTCAACGACCTCCTGGAAGCCAATGGCTACACGACCGTACAGACACGTAGCGGCGTCGAAGCGGTTGAGTTGACGCGCCGTCACATGCCCGACCTCATCCTGATGGATATTCAACTACCGGAAGTTTCGGGGCTAGAAGTGACGCGATGGCTCAAAAACGACGAGCAACTCAAACACATTCCGGTGATCGCCGTTACGGCTTTCGCCATGAAGGGCGACGAAGAGAAAATCCGTCTGGGCGGCTGCGAGGCCTACATTTCAAAGCCGATCTCGGTGGTGAAATTCCTCGACACGGTTCGTAATTATCTCGGCACGAACTGAGGCGCCCTGCATGACCGCGCGCATCCTCGTCGTCGACGATCATCCGGCCAACGTCAAGCTTCTTGAGGCTCGGCTGAGCGCCGAATACTTTGACGTGGTGACGGCCAGCAACGGTCTGCAGGCGCTGGCGATCTGCGGGCAGGGCGCGGTCGACATTGTGCTGCTCGACGTGATGATGCCGGGACTGGACGGTTTTGAAGTCTGTCGCCGCCTCAAGGCCGATGTAGCGACCGCGCATATTCCAGTTGTGATGGTGACAGCGCTCGATCAGCCAAGCGACCGGGTGCGCGGGCTCGAGGCGGGCGCCGATGATTTTCTGACCAAGCCAATCGACGAAATCGCGCTGATTGCGCGCGTCCGTTCCCTGTCGCGGCTGAAGGTGGTTCTCGACGAATTGCGCGCCCGTGCGCTCACCTCGGCGTCGTTGGGACTGGAGCCGCTCGGCGATGTGCTCAGCGAGCGCGGCGAGGGTGGACGCATCCTGATTGTGGAGGATCGCGAAAGCTCCAGCGAGCGTTTGATGGGCGCCTTGTCGGTTCTGCATCAGGCAACGCTTGAAACGTCGCCGCAGGAAGCGCTGTTTCGTGGCGCCGAGGGCGACTGGGATTTGTTTATCGTCAGTCTCGGACTCAAAAATTATGATGGCTTGCGGCTGTGTTCGCAGGTGCGTTCGCTGGAACGTACGCGGCACCTGCCGCTGTTGATGATCGCTGATCTGGAAGATCGCACCCGGGTGCTGCGCGGCCTTGATCTCGGCGTCAACGACTACCTGACGCGACCCATTGATCGCAACGAATTGCTGGCGCGGGTGCGCACGCAACTGCGGCGCAAACGCTACGCCGACGCGTTGCGCCACAGCTTGCAGGCGTCGATCGAAATGGCGCTGGTCGACCCGTTGACCGGGCTGAACAATCGCCGCTATCTCGAAAGCCATCTGGCCTCGTTGCTGGAGACCGCCGCCCATCGCGGCCAGCCGGTTTCCTTCATGATCCTCGATCTCGATCATTTCAAATCAGTCAATGACACGCATGGGCACGCTGCCGGCGATCAAGTGCTGAAAGGTTTTGCGGCCCGCTGCAAACGCGTGGTGCGCCAGGTCGATTTGTTGTGCCGCTTCGGTGGTGAAGAATTCGTCGTGGTTATGCCCGATGCCTCGATGAGCGTCGCGGCGGTTATCGCCGAGCGGCTGCGCGCCGCAGTGCAGGGGGAAGTGTTCCCGGTTGGCGAGCAAAAGTCCGTCGCGGTGACGGTTTCCATCGGGCTGGCGGAAATGGCGGGCGACGCCAATCCGGACGCCTTGTTCCGCCGCGCGGACCGGGCGCTGTATCGCTCGAAAAGCAGCGGCAGAAACCGCGTCACCGCCGCCGCCGCGTAAGGCGGAGCCGCCCCGAACGCCGCAATTCTGTCGCGTTTGCAGTGCTGCCTAGCGCGCGATGACGCTTCTTCGAATCGTCGTCGCACTCTAGGTTTTTGATTGAGCATGATCTTTTCCGAAAACCGGCGTCCACTTTTCGGGATCATGCTCTGAGCCAATGAAACGCCTGATTCGGCGATGGGCCGCGTTAACCCAAACGATTCAGGTAAACAAGCAATGGCGGGGCATAACGGCATTTGTTGCGTTGCCACGAGCCGCTGCAAGCGCGTAGGGTTGTGGCACTGGCGATGACGCCAATGCGCATTCCCGAGGCTTTTGGGAGCGCCTGCAACGCCGGCGCCGTACGGCGGCAGTCAAGTTTGAATACCCTACGGAGTGCTCAGGTCCGCCGCATCTCCTGGGTCCGTGGGGTCGGCCGGTCGACGATGGTGGGAGTGGCCTCCTCGAAAACGCCATCGTTCGACCGGCCACCTTTTCCAAATTGCGATAGCTTCTACTGCGGTGTCATTGCGCGGATGCCCGACTCCGTTTACCAATGTATAATTGTGTCGATAGTTCAATAGCGAAGATGTGACTTGTTACAGGGAGGTTTTTGCTTACGGTTGCCGCATTTTACATGGGTAAGCGTATCAATTGTGTTTCCAAGTCTATGTTTCACAAACCTTCACTCGCGGATACTGTCGATGCCAATCCGAGGACCACTCGCCGCAGCCTGGCTGCTTTGCCTGACCACGCTGTCGCCTGTATCTGCCGCCAATTTCGCTGAACAAGGTGAGGTCGCCTACATCCTCGGCGACATCAGCGAACACGACGACTGGTACTTCCAGGAATTTCTGAAAATGCCGCGCGCCGCGCCGTTGAAAACGGTCTATCTCCACAGCACCGGCGGGCGGGTCGGCGAGGCAACCAACATCTCCCGCATGATCCGGCGCGCCGGACTGGCGACTGCCATAAATGCAGCGCGCAGCCCGTGCACCAGCGCTTGCACGCTGATATTCGCGGGCGGCGTCAAGCGTTATTATATCAGCTCGCAAAACGTGCGGGACGGGCTGAGCGGCGATCGTGGCCTTGGCTATCATCGTGGCAATGACATGGGCGCGACCGGGCAAGGTGTTCGCGAAGACCCGCTGACCACCGACAAGATGATCGCGCTGTCTCGCGAGATGGGCGTCGGTTCCGCAGCGAAATTCGCCAGGCAAGCGCCGCCGACGGCGGTTTATTACCTGTCCGGCGCCTCCGCCTTGCGCAGCGGCGTGGCGACGAGCCTGCAAGGGCCGGGCCAGGGCCGCCCCTGAGGCCGCGCAGCACCGCCGCCGCACAATCAAAAAGCCGCCCGGAGGCGGCTTGTTGCCGGGGCATAAACCAGACCCTTACTTGATCTTGGTTTCCTTGAACTCGACGTGCTTGCGCGCGACAGGGTCATACTTCTTCATCGCCAGCTTTTCGGTCTTGGTGCGGGCGTTTTTCGAGGTGACATAGAAAAACCCGGTGTCAGCCGTCGAGAGCATCTTGATCTTGATATTGGCGGTCTTTGCCATGGGGAAATTCCTGCAAAAAGAGGGCGCAATGCGCCCTCACAACTGGCGCGTAACATACGGAGCGAGCGGCGGAAGTCAAGTTTCGCGGCAGTGTGACCCAGGGCAATCGGGTGAAGAACCTCGTGACAAACTGGTGAAGTACTGAATCTGTCGTCGTCCACTGATTCTGTTTGTGGAGCACGACGATGGCGGA
>JAYTTW010000240.1:0-4959 GCA_043744855.1 Hyphomicrobiales bacterium | reverse complement strand
GAAGAAAGTGAGTCACGCAGTGACGCGCTTTCTGGAGATGATAAGTGGATACTTCAACAAAAACGACGTACCCGGAATCTTTGATTCCGGGTACTAGGCGGCCTTGCGGCGGGCCTGCAAGTGCGCAACAGCCGTCAGCAAAAGCCCGCGCGGCAAGAACGGCAACAGGGCGACCATCAGCTTGTTGGATACACCGGGCGTCAATTGCCGGCGCCCCGCCATCATGGCGTCATAGCCGGCCTGCGCGACAGATCGCGAGCTCATGCCCGGCATTGCGTAGAGTGCCGCCTTGTCCATACCGGCGCGCCTCTGGAAGTCGGTCCGGGTCACGCCCGGACACAGCGCCGTGACGCTGACGCCGCTGTCTTTCAATTCCGTATGCAGCGCTGCGGAGAAAGAAGTGACGAAGGCCTTGGTCGCATAGTAGACGGCCATACCGGGACCCGGAAGAAACCCGGCGACCGACGACACGTTGAGGATGCGGCCACGCGCTGCAATCAAGTCCGGCAGGAAGCCCAGCGACAGTTGAGTCAACGCGCGCACATTAACATCGACGATGCCCAACTGGGTTTGCAGGTCGAGATCGCAGGCGCGACCCAGCAGACCAAATCCGGCGTTGTTGACGAGATGCACGACCTGCGCGCCCGCCGCTTCGAGCGCGGCACGGATTTCTGCGTAGGCTGCGGGTGTGGAGAGGTCGGCGACAATGCACAGCGGCGGTGGTCGTCCCGACGCAGCAATTTCATCCGACACGGCGGCGAGGCGCCCGCCATCGCGCGCCACCAGCGCCAGATCGTGCCCGTTGGTGGCGAAGACGCGGGCGAGGTCCGCGCCAATGCCGCCCGAGCCTCCGGTAATCAGCGTGACGCGTCGCGACGTCGTTGCAGTCTGGCTCATCGGGTTAGGCTTGGGCTTGGGGTTGGGCCACTGGTTGTTGCGGAGGCTTCGCCACTCGCAGGTTCGTGGGCGTCGACCTGCAACAATTCAGCGACACGAAGGATCATGGTGCTTTCGAATTCGTGCACGCTGCCGTCGGCGCCGGCTACATCCCACAACATCTCGACGATGCGTTGGCGGGCGGCCGGATCCAGTCGATGCTTCAGCCCGGTGGCGAAATCGAGCCACTCGCCGCTCTGGCCATCGCTGGCGGCGGCCTGCCGCAGCAGTTGGTCAGCAGTTTCATCGTCAAGTTTAAAGCCGGTTGTGAGCAGCGCGTGGATACGCTGCGTTTCTGCATTGACGACGACGCCATCGGCGCCCGCCACATGCACCAGCAACACGGCGGCGGCAAGCCGATAATCGTTGGGTTCAAACAGATCGTTGGGCGCGCTTCCCAACCACTTTGCCGCAAGGGCCCTGATCGATTCGAACATGTTCTGCTGGCTCAGGTCGATGGCTGTTGAAGGGTGGATGCGGCAGCGCAGGCGATCATTCGCCCGGCGTGAATTCTTTCCGTTCGGGTGGATAGCCCGGCTCGCCGGACGCGGGCTGTGGCGTCCAGCCCGGCGCGGTGCGCAGCGGGCCGCCGCGGATGATCAGGCAGGTCTTGTAACCCTCGACGTCGCGAAAGTTGACGCGCATGGCGCGAAGCCAGCCGTCACAGTCGCGCTTGGAAGCGAAACAGAAATAACTGTCCCGCCAATCGACTTGGCTTCGGTCGACCGTGACGGGGACAAAGCGTCCGCCAGAAAAATGTCCGAGCCAGACTGACGGCCACTGCGGCAGATCCCGCGTCGCGGAACATTGCGGACCGGAGGTTTCGATACCGACGCCGAGGCCAGTAGCGGTTTCGAGGTCGAGGTCGGCGGAAAGCGCCGGAAACGCCAGCCACAACGTTGCCGCCAAAGCCCCAAAAAATCGCCCACCCCTCAAACCCTGCGGCGCGCGCTGCGACATAACTAACTCCACCAGGGACGATTGCAGTTGCGCCTTGCGGCTGGAAGCGGGGGCGTAGAGAAACAAAAAATTGGCCGGAGCCACTTGCCTAGAGCGGCTCCGGCCCAGCTATGCACGGTCGATCAGAGGGGACCTCACACAGCTGATTCACGGAAGGGATAGTCGTCCCGAACCTAACGCGCCGGGGGGCAGGATGCCAGCAAAAAAGGGGGCGCGGGTTGAGGGATTTGGCCCCCGAACGCCTCATGATGGACCGGCCCATGGCCGGTATGCCGACGCGCGTCAGATGCACAGTTGCGATGGATTTGGTTATATTTCAATGACTTGGCCACATCATGGCGAACCATCGACGAGATAAAGTTTGAGCTTGCGGCCCGGCCGCGAGGCCAGAGAGTGGCTCACTTCTTCTTCCCCGTCGTCTTGCTTTCGCCTTTGGCCTTGGCGACTTTCTCGACAATTTTTACCATCTCCGCTTCGTGTTCGGCCTCGGCCTTTTCCAGTTCAGCGGCGCGGCGTGCACCATCGAAGGTCTCAAAACGCTGATGCGCAATCGTCTCCATGCTAGCGTGGCTGATGCTGCCCGCGTTGCGCAGCACGGGCTTTTCTGTAAAGGCAAGCAGGCGGTCGATTTCCGCCTCCCAGTCCGCCATTGTCATGGCCTTTCGGCTCTTCGCCCTGAGTTCGCCGGTGTCGAGGAAGATCGAGACGAGCCGGTTCAACTCGTCGATTTCATCGCTGCCGAGAAAATTCTTGGCCGTGGTGACATCACCCTTGCGCACCCGCGCGCCCTGCCATGCTGTGAGCCCGGCGTTGGGCGAGACCGCGTCGATCCGGGCTACGACCAGTTCCGCCGCTGTATGCTGCGTGACGGCGTAAAGCAGCTTGTTCTGAACGTAGGCAAAGAAGGTTTTGGCGCGTTGAGAGGATTTGTCGTAGTCCGTCGCGGTCGCATAGAGGTCGCGAACTTTCTGGTAGAACCGTTTCTCGGATGCGCGGATATCTCGGATTTTGGCGAGAAGCTCGTCGAAATAATCGAACGGGCCGGCGTCGCGCAGGCGCTTTTCGTCGAGCACGAAGCCCTTGACGAGATAATCCCTGAGGCGCGTCGTCGCCCATTGGCGGAACTGGGCGCCCCGCTGGGAGCGGACGCGAAAGCCGACGGCGAGGATCATTTCGAGAGAAAAGTGCCGGACTGTCCGCCGGACCTCTCTTCCACCCTCCAATCGAACTCGTAAGTAATCCTTACTAGTTGCCTCCTCTGCCCATTCCCCCTCCGCGAAGATGGCCGCAATATGCTGGTTCACGTTCTGCGGAGTCTTCTGAAAAAGCTCCGCAATCTCCACCTGCGACAGCCAGACCCGCCCGTCGACGACCCGGAGCTGGATAGACACATCGCCGTCGTCCGCGATGTAAAGGACCAGTTCGCCTTTATCACCCGTAGCGTCAGACATCGATGCCCAGTTCCTCCGACATAGAAAATCAACTTGAGGAACAGTCTGACACGCCGCGTTATTGCGTCAAGAACTTCACGCGCAAGCCAACTTTTACCGTGTCGCTCTGGCGCGACCACGTGTAATTAAACAGCGGCGACGAAACCGGCATTTTGAGCCGCGCTTTGTCCCACCACGTATGATTGTAGTCGATGAACAGGGACGTGGGTCCGAGACCGGAGAACAGCGGGGTCGGCATTTGCCATTCGGCGCCCGCGCCAAGCGTGAAGCCCGGCGTGATTTGGCTTTGGCTTGTGATGGGCCCGCCGAAATTGATCTTGAGATTTTGATTGGCGATTGCGATGCCCGTCTGCACGTATAGCATCAGGGCCGGCGTCGCGAGCCCGCCGGCGCGGACCTGGGCTGCACCGGTGAAATTTATGGTCGAGCTGATAAAGGTCCCGCCTGCGAAGGATCGTTTTACATTGTCGTTCACGAGATTCACGTCGACCCCGGTTCCAACAACGAATATGTCACCCCAAGGCTGCCAATTATGACCAAGATTGATGCCGCCGCTAAAACCACTGCCGCTGTTTGTGAAGGCGTTGGTCGGCACGCCGGTCGCGGCCAAATATTCATTCGTGCGGACACCGCTCCATGAGCCGCCGATTTGTACGCCGGCATAAGGGCCGGTCCACGAACACGGGACTGCGCTGCCCGGCAGGCACGGGCGAGAGCCAATCTCAACCCGTTCTTCCTCGGCCGGTGGGCGGCGTTCGCCGCTCCGCAATCTTTGGAAAAGGGCCCGGTCAAAATCGGACGTCACGCGTGGGCGCACGCACGGTGGCAGGGCTTTGAGTTTTGCCAGTTCGGCGCGAATATCGTCTTCGAGATTATCCAGTATTTTGGTTGAAATGGGCCCGGGAGCGTAAATGTTGCCGACGTAGGTTCTCTCCGCTTCAAGCCACGCTATCGCCGCCTTCGCGTCCTCTCTGCAGGCATATTTCGCGTTGCTGATCGCGGCGAGTTTGGCGCGCACTCGTTCGTCAAGTTCTTGGACATCGGTGCGACCACCATGGCCAAAATAGGAATCAAGTTTTTCCACTTTCTTGAGGTCTGGCGCTTGCGCTGCGGCTTTACCAACGTCGAGGATAAGCAGCGCTATGGAAGTCAATGCCACAGCCGCCGCGAGTGCGACATGGCGACTGAGCGAGTTGGGGCGGGGCGGGACTTGTATAAGCGCGGATAGTTGCCCCATCGAGTCGCCCCTTTGTATTTGTGTTTTAATTTCGCCGCCATGTAGCGAAGGGCTGATCGAAACAAATTACCTCTGGGACTGTCAACCTGCGCAAGTGTCCTCCGCCGAAACAAAGATGAATAAAGTGAGTTTGTGATAAATACAGAACAGTTAATCTGGACATACTTCAGACGTCGCGCCACCTCAGCCAAGCTTACGCATGTATGGCTTTGTCGCTATCTGCCCGAAAAAAGGGCTCGCGGCCCTGACACGGCCCCCACGTGTTCTTTTCAATGACTTTGTCCGACCTGAGACATAGGTGACATTTCGTTCCGGAGACATGGGTAACACTTTCCGTTTCAAGGCGGGAGGTGGCTATGCCGTGGAAGGAATGTT
>JAYTTW010000239.1:0-19393 GCA_043744855.1 Hyphomicrobiales bacterium | reverse complement strand
AGGTGGAGGAGATATTTCCTGCCGGTATCGACACACAGATTATCGTTTGACGATTCGCGGCGACGTTCAACCGCGCGCCGCGTCGACATCAAATGAATGACGCGAGGCGCGGATGAAACCGCGTGATCAACCCAGGCTTGTGTTCACTCCGCCATCTGCACATCCGGCACGAGGACTCGCCGCAACGGAATTTGCCGACGGTATTTGACGTCCATGCCGTCGTAATATTTCTGGATGAGATCGACGAGTTCGACGCCGTTCATCAATTTCAGGTTTCCCTTGGTCTTGGCGAAACTCGTTGCGCTCGCCGAGTAGCCGCTGGTGGTAACGAAAATTCCGACGTCGCGTTCATCAACCATGGCGTAGGACGCCTTGACGCTGTCGGCGCCAACATTGGCCTCCACCACCTTGACCTGGATTTTCAGGATCGGCGGCTCGATGCCGAGTTCATCGCGATGCGCAATGATATCGATGCCGTCGTCCCGCACACTGCGGGTGGCGCGCGCCTTGTAGCCCATGGCGCGAAACAGATCCGCCATGAACGGCTCGAACGAGTAACCCTTGAGATCGGTTTTGATTTTGCGTGCGATGAAGTCACGGGTGTTTTCGGCGGCGTCCCGCATGACGGCGCCTTCTGCGTCCTCCTCTGCGTTTGCCGGTCGCGCGCCTGCATCGACGCCGGCGAACTTCCGGCGAAATTCGCCGGCGAAGGATTTTACTTCGAATAGCGCCAGCATGGCGCCGAGTTCGTAAAGTGCGCCCGGTGAAAAGGCGTCGCGGCTCGACTTGCCGAGCCAGCGGACAGCGCGACGATGGGTGAAATCTTCAAGCTCCTCAGTATCGTAAACATAGGGGCCGATAACCTCGCCCCAATGCAAGGTGCGATCCGCATGGCGCGGATAAATTATACTGTCGCCAATTCGCATGTCGTGAACGAAGCGATAGAGTTGTCCCGCCTGGGCCGGAATGGACTCCGGTCGCGCCGCCGAAGCTTTTCCGAGTTCTTCCTTGAACGCGCTACGCGTCGGGGGAAGCTGACTAAGGTCGCTCGCCATGTCGGCGCAGTTTAAGGCAATCTGGTTTCGTTCAAGAAATACGGCGTCCGCCTGGCCCTCAGACCCGGCGCGGACCGCCCAAATACGATCAGGTAACATTTGCGCCTCGCTAACTTGTCGGGCGACAACCGCCCGGTTCAAGAAATAGGCGAGATTTTGTTACAAACAGACACTCATTCGCGTCTAAGTTTAGCCGCTCATCCCAGTAGTTTCTTAACGCCTCAGTTGAAACTCGACACAGCTAATCCCAGCGGCGAGGTGCGAGAAAGCCACGTGGAATGGGCGTACATTGCGCGCCGGGGCCGACGAAACAACCCCGCCGGCTGGCCAGCGGGGGTGTTTTGATTCTGAAACAAAAGTTGCCGTCGTGCGAACGCGGTTAACGCAGCGCCGTCAGCGTTCAACGCACATGGCGATGCCCATGCCGCCGCCGATGCACAGGGTCGCCAGACCTTTTTTCGCGTTGCGCTTTTGCATTTCGTGAATCAGCGTCGTCAACACGCGTGCGCCCGACGCGCCGACGGGATGACCGAGTGCGATGGCGCCGCCGTTGACGTTCACAATCGATGGATCCCAGCCCATGTCCTTGTTGACCGCGAGCGCCTGAGCCGCGAACGCCTCATTGGCCTCGATCAATTCGAGGTCCTTGACCTTCCAGCCGGCCTTTTCAAGGGCTTTGCGCGACGCCGGGATGGGCCCGGTTCCCATGATCGCCGGATCGACTCCCGCCGTCGCCCACGAGACAATGCGCACCAGCGGCGAAAGCCCACGCCGTTTCGCCTCTGCGCCGCTCATGATGACGAGCGCCGCCGCGCCATCATTGATGCCGGACGCGTTGCCGGCGGTGACGCTGCCTTCCTTGGAAAAGGCCGGCTTGAGTTTCGCCAGGGACTCAAGCGTGGCGCCGTGACGAATGTATTCGTCGGCGTCGATCACCACATCGCCTTTGCGGGTCGACACGGTAAACGGCGTGATTTCGTCCTTGAAGCGTCCCGACTTCTGCGCCGCTTCCGCCTTGTTCTGCGAGCCAAGAGCGAACTTGTCCTGTTCATCGCGGCTGATTTGCCAGCGGGCCGCGACGTTCTCGGCGGTGTTTCCCATGTGGTAGCCGTTGAAGGCGTCGGTCAGGCCATCCTTGATCATGGTATCGACGAATTTCAGATCGCCCATTTTCTGTCCGGCGCGCAAATACGCTGCATGCGGCGCCAGTGACATGGATTCCTGTCCGCCTGCGATGATGATGTTGGCGTCGCCATTGACGATCTGCTGCATGCCGATCGCCACGGCGCGCAACCCAGAACCGCAGAGTTGATTGAGGCTCCATGCGGTTTTTTCTTGCGGGATGCCGGCTTTCATCGCCGCCTGACGCGCCGGGTTTTGCCCCTGCGCCGCCTGCAATATCTGCCCCATGATGATTTCATCTGCGTCCGCAGCCTCAAGCTTTGAACGCATCAGCGCCGCCTGAATCGCTACCGCGCCCAACTCATGCGCCGGCACGTTGGCGAATACGCCGTTGAAAGATCCAACAGCCGTCCGGGCCGCGCCGGTTATCACAATATCCGACGCCATGATAAGCTCCTGTTGTTTTGTTTCAGTTGAACTGCGCGGGTTGGACCGCAGGATTTGAGTGCGTCTTGCCCTTATAGCGCGCTACAAAACAGGAACCAACCCGTCCGCGCAACCCTTGGGAGCGCGAACTGCGCAAGCGCGGGCTGGCAAATCTACCCGAACGCCGAGCCAGCGGGACCTGCAAAGCCTCTGGTATAAAATCGTTTACCGTCCGCCGGGAGCGGAGTATCGTGGGGGGATCGGCGGAACCACCTGGTTCCGGGGGATGGGCGCAGCGAATGGCGAACGACAAACAACCGATTGTCATCAAGAAATACGCCAACCGACGTTTGTACAACACGGGTTCAAGTTCCTACGTCACCCTTGAAGACCTCGCGCAGATGGTCAAGCGGGGCGAGAATTTCCAGGTTTTCGACGCCAAGACGCAAGAGGAGATCACCCGCTCCGTATTGGCGCAGATCATTTTTGAACAGGAGGCCAAGGAGGGGCAGTCCCTGTTGCCCATCGATTTTCTTCGTCAGCTCATCCGCTTCTACGGCGACTCCATGCAGGTACTGGTGCCGAGTTACTTGCAGTTCACCCTCGACAAGTTTGTTGGCGAGCAGCACGAGATGCGCGAGCAATTCACGTCAGCCTTCGGCGTCGACAAGTTGCCGGGCGGCAAGATGTTCGTTGCGATGGAGGAACAATCGCGCAAGAATCTCGCGATGTTCAACGAAGCCCTGGGGATTTTCAACCCGTTCAAGCCCAATGGGAAGCCGCTACCCGAGGCGCATCGCCAGCCGCAACACGAGCCGCTGAAGACCTCGAGCGACGCCATGTTTGACGCGATGAAGCAACAGATCGCCGACATGCAGCTCGCGCTCGACAAGCTGAGCAAAAAACCCTGACCAGCCCAACACGTTAAACCATGCTTGCGTTACCAACCCCGCTTGCGTCAAAACCGGTTCTTGCGCTCGCGCACTTCGGCGAACACCTTCGCGGCAGGCGCTCCGGAAAGTCCAACCGCCTGCTGCACCGAGGCCTCGCCCGGCCGCAGGAACGGATTGATCTGCAACTCCAGTTGCAGGGTTGTCGGCAAGGTCGCCTTGCCTTGCGCGCGCAGTGCCTCGGACGCCGCCAGACATTGCTTCAACCGCTCGTTGTTCGGATCGACCGTCAGCGCAAACTTTGCATTGGCCACCGTATATTCGTGGCCACAATAAATTTTTGTTTCTGGCGGTAGCCGCATCAGCTTTTCGAGCGACCGCCACATGACTTCCAGTGGCGCCTCCATGACCCGGCCACAGCCCATCGAAAACAAGGTGTCGCCGGCGAACAGTACGGCCTCGTGATCGAACCAGTAGACAATGTGCCCGATTGTGTGGCCCGGCGTTTCGATCACTTTGGCCTGAAGCGAACCCACCCGCACAACGTCGCCCTCTTTGACGCGCACATCGACCAGCGGAACTTTTTCAGCCTCACCAGCCGGGGCGATCACGCGCGCCAGCGGAAAAGCCTTCTTCACCTCGGGAATTCCCTGCACGTGATCGGCATGCCGGTGGGTGACGAGAATGTCGGTCAGCGTCCAGCCGTTTTCTTTCAACGCGGCGAGAGTGGGCGCCGCTTCCGGCACGTCGATCGCTGCCGTCGCGCCGCTTTCGGGATCGTGCACAAGCACGCCAAAATTGTCGGACAGGCAATTGTATTGATGAAAGATCGCGGCCATGACGGCCCTCCTATTTCTGCAACCAGAACTGCTATTTCTGCAACCAGGACTGCTATTTCTGCAACAATGACTGCATGCGCGCGACAATGGCCGGCGCCACGCTGGCGGTGTCGGCGACGATCTTCTGCAACGCTGCGCCGCTTGCTGGATGGAAATCGAAATTTCCGCGTTTGATTTCGTCGAGCAATTCCGGATCCGACATCGTCTCGTCGAACGCTTTTCGCAACATCGCGACGCGATCCGCCGGCACGCCCGGCGGGGCGAGGAACGACCGCCCGACTTCGCCGCCGCTCACATAGAACGCGAACATGGCCTTGTCTTCCGGCGTCGGGCCAAGTTCCGGCATGGCCGGAACATCGGGCATGTCGGTAGTCCGCGTCTGCGTATATTGCACGAGAATGTTGACCTTTTTATCGCGTATCCAGTCGCCCCGCGTCGTCGCCAGCGTGTTCCACGAAGTAAACGCGCCGTCCGTCTCGCCCCGTTCCATAGCCAGCAAACCTTCGACCGAACCGGGATACGGCCCAACCATGCGAAACCGCGTTCCAAGCACGCCGTTCAGCAGCTTTGGATAGCCTTCCGACGGCGAGCCTGCGCCAGTCGAGGCAAGCTGAATATCGTTGTGTTTCGCATCCTCGATGGTTTTGGCTTTCGAGGTATGCCAGACAAGTTCGATCTCGACATTCGACGTCGCCCGGCCAATCCAGTTGAATTTGTCGGATTTGAATTGCACGCCCGGGGTTTGCAGCACCTCTTCGATAGCCGCCGTCTGCGAGACGATGCCTATGGCTGTGCCATCTTTCGGCGCGACATTATAAAGCCTGTTGGCGAGTGTGAACGACCCGGCCCCCGGCAGTGACGTGGCGACAACCGTTGGATTGCCGGGAATGTGCTTGCCGAGATAGCGCGCCACGAGCCGGCCAAAGAAATCGTAAGAACCGCCGGGCGAGAAGCCAATGAACACCGTCACTGTCTTGCCCTTGTAGAAATCCGGCGGCGTTTGCGCCGCTGCGTCGCCCGCCGCAAGCCAGGCGGTGGCGCAGCCGGCGAGCAACGCAACGAATCGACACACCAGGATCATGTTGGCTCTCAAACAGTTGGTGACGAAGGGTTGTTGAAGGCGCCGCCGCCTCAGGCGACGCCGATGTGATAGAGATCGTGCAGGTGCAGGATGCCGACCGGGTTGCGGTTGGGGTCGACGATGATCAACACCGAGCGACGCTGATCGTTCAGCAACGCCAAAGCCTCTACCGCGAGGGCCTTTTCACCGATGGTGAGCGGCGAGGGCGTCATCACGTTATCTACCCTTTCCGACAGCAGATTGCCGCCAGAGCGCATGTGGCGACGCAAATCGCCGTCCGTTATGATGCCAACGAGACGGCCGCCCGCATCCACGACGCCGACGCAGCCGAAACGCTTGCCTGTCATCTCCAGAACGGCGGCTTCCATGCTGGCGCCCAAGGCGATCAGCGGCGTATCGGCGATTTTGTGCATGACGTCGCGCACATACGACAGCCGTGCGCCAAGTTTGCCGCCGGGATGGAACTGCCGAAAGTCCTGCGCTGTGAAGCCGCGCGATTCCAATAGCGCTACCGCAAGCGCGTCGCCAATCGCCATCTGCATCGTCGTCGAAGTCGTCGGCGCGAGGCCATTGGGGCAGGCCTCCTCGGCTTTTGGCAACGTCAGGCAGACATCGCTTTGTCGCGCCAGCGACGACTCGGGATTGGAAGTCACCGCCACCAGCCCGATGCCGAAACGCCGGGAGTAGGTGATGAGGTCGGCCAGCTCCGCCGTCTCGCCGGACCACGATAGCGCCAGCACCGCATCGCCCGACTGGATCATGCCAAGATCCCCATGGCTCGCCTCGGCCGGATGCACAAAATACGCAGGCGAACCCGTCGACGCCAGGGTCGCGGCGATTTTGCGTCCGATATGGCCGGATTTGCCCATGCCGCTGACAATGATGCGCCCGGTTGCGGCTCGCAAAAGCGCGATGGCGCCATCAAAGGCGGCTGCGAGGCCAGCCGCCCCGGTTTGCTCAAGCGCGCTCTCCAGCGCAGCGATCCCGGCCCGCTCGAGGGAAAGGGTGCGCAACGCCGAACTTGTGGCGGAAGCCCCGGCGACAGATTTCTGTTTACTTTGCATGATCGGTTTGTAGAGCGTTTTCAGGCGGAGAGGAAACCGGTTCGCGGGAAAAACGCGTCAAACAAGGAATCCGGCGATGCTTCGCGATCCATCGGTCGGCATGAACTCTAGCATCGAACCCGCCGCGCTGTCATTGCGCTCTGGTAACCGCTGGGCTTTGGTAACCGCTGGTTAACCATAAATGAATAAGGCTGGCAGCACGCCGTAACCCGTTTCGGCGCGCGAGAGTCATTTTGTCATCGAGCCCAAGCCCAACTCTACGGCGACTGCTGAGCGGCGCGACGTGCCTGACCTTGGCGCTCACTCTCGCCGGCGCGACGCGCGCGCAGGACGCAACGTTTTCGGGTCTGCGAGGCAGCCGTGCTCCCGGCGCCGGCGAGGCCAGCCCAGCCCCCCGGCTATCCTCGACCTTGAGCAGCGATGCGGCCGGCCTGCCAGATGCCCCTGTCGCCATTTCGCCTCTGGCGTCAAATTACGGCAAACCGCGCAAGCGGCCGGAAGCCTCCAGCCGATACCCGGGCCGGCGCAAACCTGCCGCGCATCCGCTGCCGCCGCTGGTCGCCTATCCCGGCGCTTCCGTCGCCAAAGCCGCCCGCGCCGCGCCGCCGCGTCCACCGGACTACCAGCCGCCCCCGACGGTCGCCGCGATACCGGCCATCCCAGCCAAAGCGCGCCCGCGCAGCGAGGCAGATCCTTATGCGCCGCTCGGCGTCGCCATCGGCTCGCTGCGCCTGACGCCGTATGTCGAAGTCGACGGCGGCTACGACAGCAACCCCAACCGCAGCTCGCCTCCAACCAAGGGCTCACCCACCGCCCGCACAGAAATCGGCGCTGCCATCAAGTCCGACTGGTCGACCCATGAACTGAAAGGCGATTTCAGCACCGGCTATACGAAATATTTCAACCAGGCGGGGGCCGACCGCCCGGATGGTCGAGGCAAGCTGAACCTGCGCATCGACGCGACGCGCGACACCAGCCTCGATGCCGAGTTGCACGGCCAGCTCGACAGCCAGCGACCCGGCTCGCCCGATCTCACCGCCGGGGTCAAAGGGCGTCCGCTGGTCGCCACGGTTGGTGGCGTCGCTGGCGTGACGCAGAAATTTGGCGATCTCGAAATTGGTCTGCACGGCACGCTGGATCGCACCACCTACCAGAACGCCACCCTCACCAACGGCACGCCCCTTGTGTTGAGTGGCGACAGCTTCAACGACTACGGTTTGCGCACCCGCGTCGGCTATCAGGTGACCCCCGGCATGACGCCGTTTGTCGAAGTTGGCGTCGATGCGCGGCGTCGCGATTCTGCCATCGACAGCTCGGGCTTTGCGCGCAACTCGAATGGCGTGACCGCGCGAGCCGGCAGCACCTTCGAGCTGACGCGGCAACTGACCGGCGAGGTCGCGGCCGGCTACGTGGATCGCAAATACGCCGACGCGCGATTGCAGGACCTGCGTGGCGCGACCTTCGACGCGTCGCTCATCTGGTCAGCCACGCCGCTTACGACGGTTTCGCTAAAGGCGGTGACCGCCGTCAATGAAACCACGGTCGCCACCTCTTCTGGCGCCATCAGTCGCGCCGCCACCCTCGATATCTCGCACGCGTTGCTGCGCAATCTGAATATCGGCGCCTTCGCCACGGTGGGCGCGAACGACTATCAGGGCGTCGCAATCCACGAGACGACCGTTTCTGCGGGCCTGCGCGCCGAATACAAATTGAGCCGCAGTCTCAGCATCCGCGGCAGCTTCACTCACGAACGCCTGCACTCCTCGACGCCGGGCAGCGATTACACGGCCAACGTGTTTTTGCTGGGCATGAAATTTCAGCGCTGAGGTCGACACGAAAGGATGGATTGGAATGCGAGCGATTCAGAACATTGATTTAAGCTATTGAAATATCACTACAAATTTAAAAATTTCAGAATTTCGGTTTGACAAACGATGCTTGACCCATTAGTTTTCTGGTCGGAGGCTTTGTGGGGCGCAAGTTCTGCATTGCCTTTTTTTGTTATGATTTTTCGATCATGGTTCTGAGGTCGTCGATGTAGGCGACGCTCCAGATTTCGAAGTCGCTTCTCCCCATTTTGTTGCGCAATGCACGGTGGCGTAAATTTTTGAGTTGCTCGATATAGGGCGCAAGTTCCGACCTCGCTGGCTTCGCCATCGTTGGCAGCCGGAAGCCCCATGACAGGCAATAGGCGACCAGATCAGCGATCAGAATGCCGGTCGTTAAATCGCTATGGACGAAGAACGGCTCTGGAATAACAAGGTTAGCTCTGTGTCGGCCAATGGCCGTTTCCTTGAAATACCGGTGCGACTGATCGATCAAGATATGGCTTTTGGTTTTCTCCAACTCGTCGAATACGACGATGCCTTGTTGAGGGTATCCATTGTCGGAAGACTGGTCCTCAAGAAAGTAAAAAAATCTCTCGAATAGATATCCGTAATCCTTTCTCAGCCCGCCCCCTGTCGTCGGTGGAGCCTTCGGATCAACGATGCTCCCGAATATCCGGCATTTGTAGCTCGCGCAAATGGCGAACACGTCGGTGACGTAAGCGATTTTTGCAAGACTTAGCGCTTGAACATGGCGAGCCGAGCCATTGGCGGCGCCGTCGTCGAGGCTCTGTTTTGCGAGGCCAGGAACTTCATTCGGGAGTAACGCGGAACCTGTTGCCCGCCGGAACGTCTTTCGTTTCAGAATTGCCTTGGCTTTGAGTTCGCGTAACCCATTGCTGTATCTTCGGCCAAAATGCGCAACTTCCGCGTCGTGAAGCTCCTTGATGAGGTTCCACAAATCGGCGTCAAGAATGGCGACGCCCGCAAGGACTTCGTATGGAGACTCACGGCGATCCTGGCCGCTTTCATCAATGAAAAGAAACCAAGCCATCCGCCATCTACGTTTATCGGAGCCGTCTAGTCAGCGTTGGCGGCTTGCAGGCTTGCGGAAATATTGCTGGCCAAGAGAACCACACTATCTTGACCAACGTCGCTGATCAAAGCGTCCCGATAATCTTCTTCAGCTCGGCGCGGAACTGCGGCGCTATGTCCGGGCGCGACAGGGCGAAAGCGACGTTGGCGGCGAGAAAGCCGACCTTGGAGCCAGTGTCGTAAGTTTTGCCGTCGAACCGCACGCCAAAAAACTTCTGGGTTTCCGCCAGCTTTTTCATGCCGTCGGTCAACTGGATTTCGCCGCCGGCGCCCTTGCCGAGATTGCCGAGAATGTCGAACACTTCCGGTCCCAGCACGTAGCGGCCGGAAATAATCAGGTTCGATGGCGCGGTTCCCTGCGGCGGTTTCTCCACCATGCCGTTGATCTCGAAGCTGTGGCCATGGTCAGCGCCGACCGAGACGACGCCGTACATATGCGTATCCGCCGCCGCCACTTCCTCGACGGCGATGATGTTGCCGTGGTGCGCCTCGTAGGCTTCGACGCATTGGCGCAGGCAACGCGTGTTGCGCGCGCCGGGCAAGGTGATCATGTCCGGCAGCAACACCGCGAAGGGCTCGTTGCCGATGATGTCGCGCGCGCACCAAACCGCGTGGCCAAGGCCCAGCGGCGCTTGCTGGCGCGTGAAACTCGTCGTGCCCGCCGCTGGCGTGTCGGCGAGCAACGCCTCCAGCTCCTTGAGCTTGCCGCGCTTTTGCAGGGTGTCTTCAAGTTCGTAGGCGAGATCGAAATGATCCTCGATGACCGCCTTGTTGCGCCCTGTGACAAAGACGAAGTGCTCGATACCCGCCTCGCGCGCTTCCTCGACGCAATGCTGCAACACCGGCCGGTCCACCACGGTCAGCATCTCCTTTGGGACCATCTTGGTGGCCGGCAGAACGCGCGTGCCGAGGCCAGCGACCGGGAATACCGCTTTGCGAATGCGAGACGTCATGGCGTGTCCGTCTTATGAGAGCTTTTGCCAATACACGGCGCGAATCGCCGCCCGGGCGCAAACTAAAACAATTCAGCCACAAAAGCGCGGCCTACTTGCGCAACGCTTGCGGCGCCGTTGCGGGCCGGCGTACACCGAACCTTAGCAACTGCAAGACCAATACTGCTGCCTTGCCCATGGGCCCGCACGGCGGACCCGGGCGCACTTCGATTGAGGCGGACATGAGCGTTCTGGTTACCGGCGGCGCCGGCTACATTGGCAGCCATATGGCGCTTGATTTGCTCGACGCGGGCGAAGATGTCGTCGTGCTCGACAACCTCTCCACCGGCTTTTCGTGGGCCGTGCCAGCAGGCGCGCGCCTCACTGTCGGCGATTTCGGCGACCGTCGCCTGGTGTCTGACCTGCTCGTCCAAAACGAGGTCGACGCCATCCTTCATTTCGCCGCCAAAATCGTCGTGCCGGAATCCGTCAGCGATCCGCTTGGCTATTACGAGAACAATACCGCCAAAGCACGCAATCTCCTGCAATGCGCGGTCGAAGCCGGCGTCGTAAACTTCATCTTCTCCTCGACCGCCGCCGTGTATGGCGAGCCGGCGCGCACGCCCGTCGAGGAGGATGACGCCAAATCGCCGATCAATCCTTACGGCCGCTCCAAGCTCATGGTCGAATGGATGCTGGCCGATACGGCGGCGGCGCATCCGTTGCGCTACACGGCGCTGCGGTATTTCAATGTCGCCGGGGCCGATCCCAAGGGACGCAGCGGCCAATCCGCCGACAACGCCACCCATCTCATCAAGGTGGCGGTTCAGGCGGCGCTCGGCTATCGCCACGGCATGGATGTTTTCGGTCTCGACTACCCGACGCACGATGGTTCGTGCGTGCGCGACTACATCCAGGTAACCGATCTTGTGCGCGCCCACATGCAAGCCTTGCAGCGGCTGCGCAGCGGCGGCGGCAATCTCACTTGCAACGTCGGTTACTCCCGTGGCTATTCCGTGCTCGAAGTCATCGACACGGTGAAGCGCGTCTCCGGCGTCGATTTCGAGGTGCGCACCTCGCCGCGCCGGGCCGGCGACCCCGCCACCATTGTCGCCGCCAGCCAGCGCGCCCGCACCGAACTCGGCTGGACGCCGAAGCACGACGATCTCGAACAGATTGTCCGGCAGGCGCTCGACTGGGAGCGCAGTCTGAAGGCGCGTAGGGGAGCGTAATAGCGCTCCGAAGCGTAATACCGCTTCCGCGCAGTCGTGATGACCTAGCGTTTCGGCAGGCTGCGAAGGTAGGCGATAACCGCCGAAACGTCGCTCGCGCTCATGTTGGCGAAATAGGCGGTTGGCATCGCCGCCTGCAATTTCGAACCATCCGGACGCACGCCCGAGGTGATGATCCTGCGCAACTCATCGTCAGAATAAAAGCCGATGCTGGCTGGCGTCAGTCCGGGCGCGAGCGCCACGCCGTCCGGACCGCGAATTTGCCTGCCGCCGCCGGCCAGCCCGTTTTCCATATCGGCAGCGCCGTTTTCGCCCGGCTTTGAATGACACTCCATGCAACCGGCGACACCTGTCGCGAGGTAGCGCCCGTAGGCGACCGGGTCACTCGCGCTGACCGCCGCGACCTTTCCCACCTCAGGGCCATACGAGCCCGGCAGCCCAACCCGGTAACTCGACCGCGCGGTTTTGTTGACAACGGGTTTGAGGCTGCGCAAATACGCGACGATGGCCTGCGCATCATCATCGGACAGATGCCGATAGGTGGCGATCGGCATCGGCGGGCCAATGGTTGAACCGCGTGGACGCTTGCCGTTGCGCAAACCGTTGACGAGTTCCGCATCGCTCCAGTTGGCGATGCCGGTCTCCACATCCGGCGTCAGGTTGGCGCCAATGGCGGTGTAGGCGAGTTCGGCAAACCGCCGCCCGCCGCCGAGCTCTGGCGAACCCGGCGCCGGATTGGTGTGGCAAGCGCCGCAGGCTGCCGGGCCACGCACAAGGTAGGCGCCGCGCTCCACCGGTGTCTGCGCCATTGCGCTGGCTGGCGCCAACGTCAGCAGCAGCCAGGACGTCAACCAAGCGGTCAGCCAATTCGCCAGCCCGTTCATCATGCGCGTCCTCATGGGGGTCGCGCCTCCCCGCGCGTCACTGTCAACCGGCTGACCCAACAACAGCCACAAGCGTCCGTCAAATGGCGCGCCTCAAACCCATCCCGACAACTCGCGCCGCACCACGGCTTCGAGGACATCGATGCCCGCCTCGCTGTCGTTGAGACACTCGATGCGGACATATTTCTCGCCACCGTTGTCGAGGAAGTACGCCGCGTTCTCGACACCGATTTCCTCGAGGGTTTCGAGACAGTCGGCGACAAACCCCGGCGTCAGCACCGCTATTCTTTTCACCCCGCGTTTGGCCATCGCCTTGATGGTTTCGTCCGTGTAGGGCTGCAACCATTGCGCCGGTCCGAAGCGCGACTGAAACGTCGTCATCAATTGCGCCGCCGTCAGGCCTAGCGCCTCGCGCAGCAACCGCGTCGTTTTCACGCACTGGCAATGATAAGGATCGCCCTTGCGGAAGTATTCCTGCGGAATGCCGTGATACGAGGCAAGGATCACCTCCGGTTCAAAATCAAGTTTCGCCAGATGCGCCCGCACAGACGACGCGAGCGCTGCGATGTAGGCGGCGTCGTCGTGCCACGGCGGCGCCAGTCTGAGCGCCGGTTGCCAACGCATTTTCGCCAGCGCCTCAAACGTCTTGTCGCCAACGGTCGCTGTCGTCGCGGCGGCGTACTGTGGATACAGCGGCACGACCAGCACACGGTCGCAACCCTGCGCGGTTAGCGCTTGCAGGCGCGCGGCGATTGACGGCAGGCCATAGCGCATGCCCCAGTCAACAACGACGTTGGTGTGCCCGGCCAGCCGCGCCGCCAGCTTGACGGACTGCGCCCGCGTAATGGTTTTCAGCGGCAGCTCTTTCAGCGCCTCGTTCCAGATCGACTTGTAGTTGCGACCGCTGCGTGACGGGCGAAACGTCAGGATGATCAAGTTCAGCACCGGCCACCAGATCCAGCGGGACGTCTCAACGACGCGGCGGTCCGACAGAAACTCTTTCAGATATCGGCGCATCGACCAGTAGTCGGTCGCTTCGGGCGTGCCGAGGTTGACGAGCAGGACGCCGATGCGGCGGGAAGCGATCGGCGGGTGATCGCTCGGCAGGGCGGTCCGGGCGTCAGGCAGGGTCACGCCAGCATCAGTCATGCAAATATCCGCGAAAAACACATCGCCTTGCTATGGCATTTTCGGCGCACAGGAGAAAGCCGGCGCGAGCGTTTACGCACCGCGCCATAATCGCCAGAAATGATGCACCGGCCCGTGACCTGCGCCGACGTTGAGATCGCCGCTGTGCGCCAACGCGCCCGACAAATAGTCTTTGGCCGCGACAATGGCGGCTTCGAGCGGCAAACCCTGCGCGACGTGGGCGGCGATGGCCGCCGACAGCGTGCAACCGGTTCCATGGGTGTTGCGCGTCGCCACACGCGGCGCTGCAAATTCGCGACGCACGCCATCGGCGAGCCACACATCGATCGCCTGCGCGCCCTCGAGATGCCCGCCCTTGAGCAGCACGCCATGCGCTCCACGCGCCCGCAGCCGCACGCCAAGCGCCTCCAGACTCGCCATATCCTGCGGCTCGACGCCGCCAACAAGCTGCGCCGCCTCCGGCGCATTGGGCGTGACCAGATCCGCCAGCGGAAACATTTCGGAGACCATCGCACCGATGACGCCCTCAGCGCCCAGGCTGTCGCCACTGGTCGAGGCCAGCACCGGATCGAGCACGACAAAACGCGGCTTGTGGGCGCGCAAACGCTCGGCCACCACGGCAACGATTTCGGCGTTCGCCAGCATGCCGATTTTCACGGCTGCGACATCAATATCGGCGAAGATGGCGTCGATTTGGGCGCCGACAAAATCAGCCGGCGGGGTATGCACGGCGAAAACGCCCTGCGTGTTTTGCGCGGTCAGCGCGCTCAGCACGGCCATGCCATGACAGCCGAGCGCCGCGAATGTCTTCAGGTCGGCCTGCACGCCGGCGCCGCCCGATGGATCGGAGCCGGCGATCGAAAGCACGTTGGGAACCATGGCGCCCCCGCGAAGGCTTTAGTATCCGCCATCGGAAGAAAGTGAGTCATTCAGTGACCCGCTTTCTGGAGATGATTAGTGGATACTTCAACAAAAACGACGTACCCGGAATCTTTGATTTCCGGGCACTAGGTGTGCGCCCGCTCATCGACGATGAATTTGCCGCTATCGGCCAGGCCGCCGGGCGCCGCCAGCTCCATCGGAGCTTCAAAGCCGAGGACCGCCCGCATCGCGACTGCGAGTTCGCTCGCAAAGTCCGCACTTGCCGTTGGCGCATCGACGCGCATTACGCTTTGCTCGTCCTCGCCCGATTTGCGCAGCACCAGGCGCAAGCGCGCGTGACAGGACAACAGGTTCTGGATTTCCAGAATTTGCGACGGAAAAATGCGGCATCCGCAGAAATTTACAATTTCGTTGACGCGCCCAAGCCATCCGGCGATGCGCAGGTTGGTCCGCCCGCATGGCGATGGGCCCGGCAAAATGCGCGACAAATCGCCGGTGCTGAAACGCAACAGCGGAAAATCGGCATCGAGGCGCGTCAGCACAATCTCGCCGATATCTCCGGGCGCGGCAGGCGCATCCGTGCCAGGCCGGACGATTTCGACGAGCACGCCCTCGTTGACGATCATGCCGGCGTTCAACCTCCCGTCAGGGCCGCTCGTCTCGTAGGCGACGACGCCGGCCTCGGGCGTCGTGTAACATTGCCGCACGCTCAGGCCGCGCGCTTCGGCCTCGTGGCGAAACCGCGACGACAACGGCGAAGCGAACACCATCGCCTTGCGCAGCGACGACGTATCGCAATTGACGCTTGCCGCCCGATCGAGCAAGCGACGCAACGCGCCAGGTTTGCCGGCGAAAGCGGTTGGCGACCAGCGTCGCAGCGCGTCCAGATGCCACTCGATGTTGTTGTCGCCGGCCGGAATGACGGCGCATCGAAGTTCGGCGGCGCCGCTCTCCACCAGATGGCCGCCGTTCGACATATGATAGGAAGCGCAGTTCAGCACCGTGTCGTGGCGGGTAAAGCCTGCCGCGTACATGCCTCGCGCGCTGTTCCACCAATCGCGTTTGTGACCGCCTGCGGAATGACGCAACAAATGCCGCATGGCGCCGGGACGCGCGGCGAGATAGCCGCCATGCGGCGGGTTCTCCTCCATCATTCGACACAAGGTTTCGCGACGCATGACGGGAATACGCGACAGATCCTCAATGCGCTGGATTTTGTTGATGTCGACACCGCGCGTTTGTGCGCGCACGGCATTGGCTTGTGAACGGGTGATCGAGATGACCGCCTTGAACTCGCGAAACATCGCCGCTTCGCGCGACTTCGACGTCCGGGTCTCGTTTCTGTCGAAGTGTTCGCTCATTCTAGCTCCCCCCGGAGCCGCTTCATCCGCCGCGCATCTCTGACTATAAGCATCCCCGCGTAAACGAAATCAAGCTTTCAAGGCGCGCGTTACGAAAATCTTTTCGCTTGCCATTGCGGCGGCGCGCGCGATTGGCCGCAGCATCGAAGTTCATCACACAAATTTTTCGTTCGGCGTCGGCAACGAAGATTACAACGGCAAATCGAGCACGCCGGCGGCGCCGTCTTTCGCGCCAAACAACAGCCGGGCGCCATCGGCGCTCCACGCCATCGCGGAAATGCCTGCACCGCCGCTCTCGCCTGTCGAGCGAACCAAAAATTCCGCGCCATCGGTCAGTCGCGAAATCATTACCCAGCCGTCTTCGTATCCCACGGCGAGCACCAGCGCGCTGGGGTGAAACGCCACTTGTGAAACGCGCGAATTACGCACCGCACACTCGCGCGGTCCCTTCCCCATCGGGCCGTCCTTTGAATCGAACGGCCAGACGATGCAGGCTTCTGCGCCCGACGTCGCCAGCCATTTGTTATCCTTCGACCACGACAGCGAGCGTGTCTTGGCGGGGTAGCCGGTCATCCGCATGTCTTTCTTGTCAGCGACGCGCCAGCCGTGCAGCGAATTTTCCTGCATCGACGTCACGACAAATCGCCCGTCAGGCGCCGTGGTGACGTCAAGATGCGAGCCGCGCCAGTTCATTACGTCAGGCTCTGCTGCCGTGTTGGGAAACCACAGGGAGGCGCCGTTATAATGCGCCATCGCCACGCGGTAGCCTTTCGCCATGAATTCCATGCCGCGCACGCTTGACGGCGCCGTCCAGGATTTTACTTCGCCGCTGCGGTCACGCGCCCGCACCTGACGCGCGCATGCCCACGCAACGGCGCCATCGGCGCGCAGCGCCAACGCATCGATCCATTTTCCACCTTCATTGGCGATCTCGGAAATCGTACCGTCGGCGGACAGTTGCATGATGCGGCCATCGTCACCGCCAGAAACCATGCGCCCGGCGCCGACGCGGGCGATCAGCACGGCAGCATCCTCATGCAGACGCAGGCGCCGCTCGCCCGCAGCGTTTGCCAGCAGCGCCTCGCCATTCGCCAGCACGAAGGCCGGCGCTCCCGCCAGAAAACAACAAGCCACAACTTCCGCGCCCGCAGCGATGGGCGTCACCTTGTTGGTGAGCGAAACTACGGAAGCGCTGACCATACCTTAAATCCTCAAGCCTGGTATCCACCATCGGAAGAAAGTGAGTCACGCAGTGACGCGCTTTCTGGAGATGATAAGTGGATACTTCAACAAAAACGACGTACCCGAATTCTATGATTCCGGGTACTTGCTGCCTGCGGGCTCTGACGCGCTGTCGCCCGCCGGCAAATAGTGCGTCACGTTCAGTTCCACGTTGCAGTCGACCAGCACCTGCAAAAATTCAAGCGGCCAACCATAACCAACCGACGTGCGCTCGCGGTTGGCGATGACGCCGATCTCCAGCGTGCAGCGCAACGCATAGCCGCCCTCCGGAAATGGCGATTTCGGTCCGGCCAGCATTCGCTCCAGCCGCGACGCCACACGCGCGCACGCGTCGCTCACCGTTACATCCGCCTCCCGCAACGACAGGTCGTAGCTAAAAACGCGCAGGCCGTCGCGACCCTCCTCAATGTGTATCGGCGGCTTCGGCAGCTGTGGGGCCGCGCCATTCCAGCCGCGCGTCTCCACCTTCAACAATATGCCGACGACGAACGGCTCCATTTTTCACTCACCCCATGAACAGGGGCTCACGCCACGCAGCTGAGAACGCCTTTGCGCAGTTCGTCTTCCTTCAGGTTGCGGCCGATGAAGACAACCTTCGACTCGCGTTTTTCCCCCGGCTTCCATTCGCGCTGGCTGTCGCCATCGAGGATCATGTGGACGCCCTGAAAAACGAACCGCTTGGGATCGCCCTTGAACGCCAGAATGCCTTTCGAACGAAGAATGTTGGGGCCTTCCTTTTGCACGAGTTCGTTGATCCACGGCATGAACTTGTTGGGGTCGATATCGCCATCGACCCTGACCGCCACCGACTGCATTTCCTCGTCGTGATAATGCTTCAGGCCACCGCCGGATTTGCCATGCCCGTGATCATGCGAGTGCCCGTGCTCATGCCCGTGGTCGTGATCATCATGCGCCTCGCCGACTTCGAGAAACTCCGGCTCGATTTCCAGAATCCGCTCGAGATCGAAAGCATTGCGACCCAGCACCGCCTCGAGCGGCACATCGCACTTCGTCGTCTTGTGCAGCTTTGCGTAGGGATTGATGGCGCGAATGCGGCCCTCCACTTCGCGCAGTTCCTCCGCGCTCACGAGGTCCATCTTGTTGAGAATGATGACATCGGCGAAGGCGATCTGGTTCTTGGCCTCCGGCGCATCCTTGAGCCGGTCCGCCAGCCACCTGGCGTCGGCCACCGTGACAACTGCGTCGAGCCGCGCCTGATCCTGCACGTCTTGATCGACGAAAAACGTCTGCGCAACAGGTGCTGGATCGGCAAGGCCCGTGGTCTCGACGATGATCGCGTCGAACTTGCCCTTGCGCTTCATCAAGCCTTCGACAATGCGGATGAGGTCGCCGCGCACCGTGCAACAGATGCAGCCGTTATTCATCTCGAATACTTCCTCGTCAGCGCCGACAACCAACTCGTTGTCGATGCCGATCTCGCCAAACTCGTTGACGATGACAGCGTACTTCTGGCCATGGTTTTCGGAGAGAATGCGATTGAGCAACGTCGTCTTGCCGGCGCCGAGATAGCCGGTAAGAACCGTGACGGGGATTTTATCGCTCATGGGAAACTCCGGGCGCACGCTTTGCAGGATAAATAAAGAGTATTAGCGAGGTAAGACGCGAGGTGCAATGTGCGTCGCGCGAGCAAAGTTTCCGATCCGCAGGTCGCGCGCTTCCCCGTGCCTTCCGCGCCCCGGCGATGCCGACATTCAGCTTGCCTGAGCCGCAAGCCTGTCAGCCGCAAGTGTGTCAGCCGCAAGTGTTGACAAGCCTTGAATGGCTTGGCACAGTCAACAATGGACGAGCAACGTTGCGCGTAAAAAAAACCACCAAGGGGGACGAATGATGCGTCATAAAGAAGCCATCGCGCGATTTTTCCATTCCGGCGCGCGGATCGCATCGGCGCTGGCCATGGTCGCGCTAATCCCGTTGGCGACAGTCACGGCAACGACAGGCGCAAGCGCGCAGGGCGGCGCGGCGCCCATCCATGGCAAGATCAGCTTTGATGTAGCGCCGGGAGCCGCCGCTCAGGGCCTCACCCTCGGCAAACAATACAGAGACGCGGCGCGCGCGCTGGCGGGAAACTTCGAGGTCACCCTGCTGCAGGAAATCAATCGCCCGCACAAGTTCGCCATCCATGAAGGCTGGAAAGATCAGGCCGCATACGACGCCAGCCAGACCACAGCGACCCTGACGGCTCTGCGCGATGGGCTCAAAGCCCTCGGCAGTGCTCCCTTGGACCGGCGCGACTTCGAAGTGATATCCGTTGGACCTGCGCGGCCCGCGACCGGGGGCGACACGATCTACATG
>JAYTTW010000238.1:0-19432 GCA_043744855.1 Hyphomicrobiales bacterium | reverse complement strand
ATCCGCCATCGTCGTGCTCCACAAACAGAATCAGTGGACGACGACAGATTCAGTACTTCACCAGTTTGTCACGAGGTTCTTCACCCGATTGCCCTGCTGGGTTGGCGAAGCCGTCTTGTAAATATGCGAAACGCTGCTACTGGATTGAGCCGAAAACGTTCGCAACGCAGAAAGGCGCTCGCATGGGCCGCATCGTTCACATTGCACTCAAATGCGCCGACAAAGCGAGTTATGAAAAATCGGCGAAGTTCTACGCTGGCGTGTTCGGCATTTACGAAACAAAGACAACGCACGAGCGTGGCCATTATTCCAGGCACATGACCGATGGAAATATCGATCTCGCCCTGATGCTTTACGACAGCGAAGAAGAGAAAGAAGCCAAACTCGCCGGTCCCGGCGCGCGCATTCACCACATCGGCCTTGAAGTCGAAGATCGCGCTTCGATGATTGCAAAAATCGAAGCCAATGGCGGACGTATTTTCTCGGATCGCGCCGAGGGCGCGCTCAAATATCACGCGCCCGACGGCACGCTGGGCGAGATTGTCGGCGTCGGCCGTTATCTCAAGAAAGAGTTGAGCCGCGAGGGGCGCATCGCCCACGTCGCCATGAAAGTGAAAGACCTCGACGCCGCTGCGCAGTTTTATACCAACGTGTTCGGGTTCCATGAGGTTGCGGCGCACGCAACACAGCTTGCGCATACCCGGCACCTGAGCGACGGCGAGATCGACTTGGCGCTGACAGGCTACACGTCGGAGCACGACGAAGACCCAAGGCTGGCCGGCGATGGCGCATGCATCCATCACTGGGGCATCGAGGCGCCGGATGTGGCTGAAGCTGTCGCCAAAGCGGTCGCACTCGGCGGCGAGGTCATCGGCGAGGCGGGCGCCTCCGCCGTGCGGGTACGCGCGCCCGACGGTAACGTTTGCGAAATTGCCATGACTGGCGCCTACGCACGCGGCGCTGACTAGGCTCGGCGCGAGGGTCACCCGTCGACGCGTCCTCAGCCCTTGAACTGGGGGGAATTGTCGAGCTGGGTGAATTCCGAGGCGTTGTAATCGAAGAACGGCATATAGGAAAAGGCGATCCAGTGGCATTCCGAGCCCGGAGCGGCGTTGAAATGTTGATGCGTGACGCCGCCCTTTTTGATCGGCAGCAGCAACAGGTCGCCAGCTTCCCAGTCAACGCGCTCGTCGTCGACGACAGACCAACCGGTTCCCTCGATGACGTAAATGACCAGACCGCCTTGATGGCGATGTTTGCCGGATTGCTTGATGAGCGAATGGGTGAAGACACGCCAATCCTGCAACGGCGTGTTCTTGTAGATGTCGGAATTGAGATAGTAGAGCAACTGGCCCTGTCGCGTTGTGTGGTACTCGCGATCCTCAAGGCCGACGACAACCTGGCCGGTGGACTGCCGGTCGTGAAACTCCTGCCGCAGACGCATGAACATGTCATACGGCGTTTTGTCGGAAGGCTCGCGTTCGCGCGTGCGGGTTCTCTCAATATCAGCCATGGCCGCATTCCCTCTGTCAGGCTTTGTATTCTGGGGCGTTTTCCAGTTGCTCGAAGCCGCAACCGCGATCCACACCGGTGGCGGCGAAGAGGTTTGGTTCGACCACCAGGAAACGCGCCGGCGCCGTCTCGTGCGTATTGAAATGCTGGATGATGATGCCGTCTTTCTTCGTCGGCAGGTTCAGCACGTCGCGGCGTTTCCACGGGTATTTGACGCCGTCGATAAACGTGTAACCCGCGCCTTCGATGATGAACATGATTTGCCCGCCCTGAAATTGCAGACGGCCGGACCTGCCGCGCGGCGGCAACTCCTGCTCGAAGATCGACAACGTCTTGAGCACAATGTCGGTTAGAGCCGGATGCATGTACCAACGCATCAGGCCTTGCGGGTTGGTCTCCTGCGGCAGATCGCGACGGCGCACCACCTGGACGGCGGTTTCGCGATCCTTGCGTTGGCTGTCGCGCAACGCGACGAGTTCGCCCCAGAGATTGCGCAGCTTGAGTTGTTCGGTGCGATCACCGGTCACGCGAGCCTCCCTGAATTGTCGTGCAGCGTGCGCAAAGCATGCCCGCCACAGATTTGCGGGTCAATGAGGTTGCACGACCGAGGTTGCTGGACATTGGAGCGCGGTTCGTGCGCTTAGATCGGCTCGGAAGGTATAAACTTTATGCTTTACGGAAGTCATAAAGTCTGGTACTGTTTGTCCTAATGATCGTCAGCTATCGGGACAAACGTACCGAGCGCTTCGCCGCTGGGACCCACGCGAAAGAGTTTTCAGGCTTCGCGCGGCAAGCTGAGGTTCGGCTTGATCGCCTGGATTCAGCGACGGGCCTTGCCGATCTGAGTGCGTTGCCGGGAAATCGGCTCGAAGCGCTCAAGGGCGACCGAGCCGGGCGATGGTCGATCCGCATCAACGATCAATGGCGGATTTGTTTTACGTGGCCTGAGGGATCGCCCGGGCCTGTCGATGTGGAGATCGTCGATTATCACTGAGAGGAATGTCGCATGGCCCGTACAGCTATTCATCCCGGCGAGCACCTTGCCGAAGAACTCCGCGAACTAGGAATTTCCGCAGCGGAATTTTCGCGCCAGCTTGATGTGCCGGTCAATCGCATCACTGGCATCATCAACGGACAACGGGGCGTCACGGCCGACACGGCTTTGCGCCTCGGTCACTGGTTTGGGACGAGCGCGCAATTCTGGATGAATTTGCAGCAGCTTTACGAGCTGCGGCTCGCAGAGCGGGAAGTTGGAAAGAAAATCGCCGCGTTGCCCCGGCGCGTTGATCGTGCGCCGCCCATCCTCAAATCTGCGGCAAGGTTTGCTTAGCGGTAGCCCCAATGACCAACTTTAGAGACATCAGAGCAAGCGATAACGGGGCAAAATTTCCAACGTTGATTTGCACATTCATTCCTATGGCGCCTCGCACGACGTAAAAGATGTGACAATGACGCCAGACGCAATCGTTGATTCAGCGGTGCGGCAGGGTTGTTGTGCTGCACACGCGGTTGCTGGTGGTTGCCTGGCGCTGGCGCCGCGTTTAGCCTGCGGCCATGCAAAACTTTCGCCTTGCCATCGCAACAACGTTCGCCGTTCTCCTGACCAGCGCAGCAAGCGCCATCGCGCAATCTCCGGAAGCGTTTTATCGCGGTCGCACGATCAATCTTGTCATACCCAACGCCCCCGGTGGTTCGTTTGATCTTTACGGGCGGCTCGTCGCGCGCCATCTCGGCCGCTTTCTGCCAGGTCAGCCGGCAATCGTTGCACAGAACATGCCGGGCGCCGGCGGCATGATCGCATCGAACTGGCTCTACGGCGTGGCGCCAAAAGACGGCACGGCGATTGGCGTTCTGGTGCCGAACGTCGCGCTGGCGCAGGTCATTGGCCTCGCCGCCATCACCTACGACGTGCGCAAGTTCAATTTTATCGGCCGCATCGTATCGCCGACCGCGACGCTGTTCACGTCGGGCGCCTCCGCCACCACCAAGCTGGCGGATTTGAAGGCACACGAGACAATTGTCGCGAGCACCGGACAATTGAGTCAGGTCGAGATTACCTCACGCATGATGAACGGTGTCGCGGATACAAAATTCAAGATCATCGAGGGATACAAAGGCACCACCGACGCGACGCTCGCCATGGAGCGTGGCGAAGTCGAGGCCGTCGTCATGCCGTGGACACTGATGAAGCTGGCGCATCCCGACTGGATCGCGCAGAAAAGCATCCACGTCATCGCCTCCTACACGCGCAAACCAGTCGGCGACCTTGCCACGACGCCATCGATTTTTGCGCTGGCGGAAACGGCGGATCAGCGCGGCGTGTTCGGGCTGTTCTTTGGGCCGGATGAGGTGGGCCAGCCGCTCGCGGCGCCGCCCGGCACGCCAGCCGGACGCGTTGACGCACTACGCGCCGCCTTCACCGCCATGAACCGTGACGCCGGCTATCTGGCGGACGCCGAAAAGCAGAAGCTCGAATTGACTCCCGCCTCGGCGAGCGAAGTGATGAAGGCGGTCGCCGAGGCGTTCGAAGCGACGCCGGCGCAGATTGAAATCGCGCGCAAGTATTATAAGTGAGATGGCGTTTTCAACGCGAAAGAGCTGATGCCGGAACTTCCTGAAGTTGAAACCGTGCGGCGTGGACTTGAACCCGCCATGGTTGGCGCGCGCATCGACAAGGTCGAACAACGCCGCGCCAATCTGCGCTTTGCGTTCGCGCCGGATTTTGTCGCCAGACTTGAAGGGCGACGGATTGAGGCGTTGAGCCGGCGCGCCAAGTATCTGCTGGCCGATCTTGATTCAGGCGACACGTTGCTGATGCATCTGGGCATGAGTGGCTCGTTCCGCATCAACGCACAAACGCCGGGGATTTTCCAGCACGAACGCTCCAAAAACACCGGCCATGATCATGTGGTCTTGTGGATGTCGAATGGCGTGACCATCACCTACAACGATCCGCGCCGCTTCGGCTTCATGTTGGTGGAGCCGCGCGCCAGCCTGGGCGAACACAAGCTGATGCGTAAAATCGGCGTCGAGCCGCTTGGCAACGAACTCGACGGAGCCCTGCTGGCGAAGCTGTTCGCCGGCAAGACGGCGCCGCTGAAAGCCGCCCTGCTCGATCAGACGCTGATCGCCGGGCTGGGCAACATCTACGTCAGCGAGGCGCTGCACCGCGCCGGCTTGTCGCCGCGCCGCGCTGCCGGCGCGCTTGCCCAAAAAGGCGGCAAGGCGACACCGCGCGCGGACCTGCTGGCGCGCAGCATTCGCGATGTGCTAGCGGAGGCTGTGGCGGCGGGCGGCGCCAGCCTGCGCGACCATCGCCAGACCGATGGCTCGCCGGGGTATTTCCAGCATCATTTTCGCGTCTACGACCAGGAGGGCGAGGCCTGCCCGACGCCCGCCTGTACCGGCGTCATCAAACGCATCGTCCAGTCCGGACGTTCGACGTTTTATTGCGGCGGTTGCCAGCGATAGGCCTGCCGCCTCAGGTAGCCCGTGCCCGATCCAGCCCGACGTGCAACTTCGCCGCCAATTGTCTAGGCTTGCTGTCAAGCATCTGGAGCCGCTCATGTTGTTTATACGCCGATACCTGACTGTCGCGTCGATGGCGCTGACGTTGAGCTTGTCAACGACGTTTTCCCACGCGCAAAGCGTCGCGGAATTCTACAAGGGAAAAACCGTCACCGTGCTGATCGGTGTCAGCGCCGGCGGCGAATATGATTTGCAGGCGCGGCTGGTGGCTCGCCACATCGGCAAACACATTCCCGGCAATCCCACGGTCATTGCGCAAAACATGCTGGGCGCAGGCGGCCTTACCGAGGCAAACTACCTCTACAACGTCGCGCCGAAGGACGGCACGTTTATCGGCATGATCCAGAATGCACTGCCGATCCTGCAGGCGGTGGGTTTGCCTGGACCACAGTTTGAAAGTGACAAATTCAACTGGGTAGGATCGATCATGTCGACGGTTGAGACGCTGGCCGTGTGGCATACGAGCGGCGTCACCAACATTGAACAGGCGCGCGCCCGCGAGGTTGTCATCGGCGCAGTCGGGCGTGGCGGCATCACCGATACATTCCCGCGCATGATGAACCAGTTCGCCGGCGCCAAATTCAAGATCGTCGTCGGTTATCCCGGCGGCAACGACGTCAATCTCGCCATGGAGCGCGGCGAGGTGGCCGGACGCAACAACACATGGTCAAGCTGGAAAACCACGAAACGAAACTGGCTTGAGGAAAAGAAAATTTCGATCCTCGCCTATCAGGGACCGCCGCAGAAAGATTTGACCGGCGTACCGTTGGTGGAAGACTTGGCGTCAACGCTGGCCGACAAACAGGCGATTCAGTTGATTACCGCCGGAACGCTTTACGGACGCCCGTTGGCCATGGCGCCGGGAGTACCGGGCGAGCGCGTTGCAGCGGTGCGTCAGGCTTTCGACGAGACGATGAAAGACCCTGAGTTTCTCAAGGAGGCGGACGCGGCTGCCATGGAGGTCGAGCCGGTGCGCGGCGTCCGCATGCAGAAAATCAGCGCGGATTTGTTGGCGACGCCGGCCGACGTGAAGGCGCGGGCGCGGCCGCTCATCGAATAAGCGATGTCAGAACGTCCAAACCAGCTTGGCGCGGAATTGCTGCCGCTCAAAGTTGTCGAGGTCGAGCCGCTGGCCGGGGTTTGTCGAGGCGCGCCCATAAATCTGCGGTTGCCACGTCGCGTTTAAGATCAGCTTTTCAGTGATATGCCACGCAAACGTCGGCCCGATGTAGAGCGCACGGCTGACGGGGTGATGCAGGCCGGCATTGTCATATCCGGTGAAATATCGCGCCTCGGCGCCGACAAAAAACGCCGGAGAGGTTTGCCACGTCAGCGCCGTGGACACGAGCAAGCTGGAGCTCGGTATGATCTGGTCGGTCAGAATGGGGTCGCGCGCATTTTGCGTGCTCGCCTCGATGTTGGCGGCCCAGTAAAGCGTCTCCGGCACAACAACCGCGTCGGTGAACAGCTTGAAGGTCGCGCCGTAATTGGTTGATGGCAAGCCGAGGACGCCGTCGATGCGTCCCCAGCGCGGTTCGACCGACACAGTCACCGCAAACGGGTTCGACGCCGAGCGACTGATCAGCTTGTAGGCGATTTCAAAACTGACGCCGTCGAAGGTGGAATTGCGAATGTCGGGAACGCCGGTCACGTTGCGCGAGTGGTTGTGGGCGGCAAACACCGAGGCGGCGATCCACCAACGCTCCGTTATCGAGCGGCTGAATTCAAGTTTCTGGTCGAGCGCCCAGTATCGCCCGTCGCGCTTCCCGACGCGCCCGTCGTTTTCACTGGAAATGGCGGTTTCGCCGGGACTGCCAAGATCGGTCGGCGATGTGAAACCGAAAATGTCGTCGCCGGGAACTTGTGGAAGCGTGGCGGGCGCGTCGTCCTGTGCAAACGCCTGCGCGAGCAGTGCGCCGGTCACCACGCAACCGAGGACGGCGATACGAATTGATTGCAGATTTCCCAAAATGTACCCCACTCGAATATTTACGCAGGCCGCCGCGCGATTCGCTATATAGCAATAACTGTCTTTCCAAAAGTCGCCGCCGACTGCAAGTACGCGTAGCCCTCGCGGGTTTGCGCCGTCAGTCGCCAAGCGCGCATTTGCAATCCCCGGTTCAGTCGCGCACAGGGTTAGCGCCCGCACGCGTCAGAGGCAAGACGCCCAAGAACTGGCGCCCAAGAACTGATTGCGCCTGTCATCGAGAAGGTCTATCGCGGACCCGCATGAAAGCCTCTCCCGCCGAAACACTTCGTACGCCGCGCGATTTCCTGCGCTGGGCGGTCAGTTGCTTTAACGCCGCCGGCCTTGTCTATGGCCACGGCACAACCAACGCCGTCGATGAAGCCGCCTTTCTGATCCTCGAAACCCTGCACTTGCCGATTGACGATCTTAATCCGTTTCTGGATGCGCGGCTGCTGTGGGAGGAGCGCGTGCGGGTCGCCGCCATACTTGAGGCGCGAGTTTCAACGCGCAAGCCCGCCGCCTACTTGTTGCAGCGGGCTTATGTGCGCGGCGTGCCGTTCTACGTCGATGAACGCGTGATTGTGCCGCGCTCGTATATTGGAGAATTGCTTGGCGGCGAGATGTTTTCCACCGAGGCTTCGTCTCTGATTGGCGATCCGGCCTCGCTCAGCAGCGTGCTGGATCTCTGCACCGGCTCTGGCTGTCTGGCGATTCTCGCAGCCGTGGCGTTCCCCGGCGCCGCCATCGACGCCGTCGATCTTTCACCGGCGGCGCTAGAGGTGGCGCGGCGCAATGTCGAGGAACATGATCTGGCGGACCGGATCGAACTTTTCGCGGGCGATCTGTTCGCGCCGCTCGGCGACCGGCGTTACGATCTCATTCTCACCAATCCGCCTTACGTCAGCGCGGCAGCCATGGCTGTGCTGCCGCCGGAGTACGCCTGCGAACCGGCGATGGCTTTAGCCAGTGGTGAAGACGGCTTCGACATTGTCAGGCGTATTCTGCGCGACGCGCCGTCGCATCTCGCGCCGGGTGGCGGCCTGGTCTGTGAAATCGGCGAAGACCGCAGCATTCTGGAGGCGGAATATCCGCAACTGCCGTTCCTGTGGCTCGATACGCTGGAGAGCGAGGGCGAAGTCTTCTGGTTGCCGCAAAGCGCGTTCGGGCTCAAAAACCCGACAACCGCACGCCCAGAAAAAGCACCGCGCCCGCGCCCAAAAGCGCAAACGGGTGCAGCTTGGGGCGCCACGTCAACAGCCCGGCGACGCAAGCCAGCGTAACCCAGGTTAGCGGGCCGGAGCCGGCGATGCGCAACAACGCAAGCACGCCGGAAAACGTCAGGCCGGCGGCGACCGGCACAAGGCCCGCTTCAGCAGCGCGCCGCCAGGGTCGTTCGCGATGGCGCTCCCATATCTGCGCCGCGCCATAACACAGCAGCGACGACGGCAAATAAAGCGCCACCGCCGCGACCAACGCGCCGGGCAGGCCGGCGACTTTCCAGGCGATCAAGGGAGCCAGCATCGAGCTGGGGCCCGGCGTCAAACGCGATATGGCGAAGAGATCCACGAATTCGCGCGGGCTCACCCAGCCGAGCACCTCGACCGACTGGTGCTGCAGTGGCGCATAGATGCCGGTCGCGCCGCCAATCGAGGCGAGTGACAAGGGCGCCAATAAAACCACAAGCTGCCAGTAGATGTTGTCACGCATCGGCGTTGGTCCCGGCTTTTTCGCGAGGCCAAGCGGCGGCGATGCTGACAGGAGCGACGACCGCAACCACCGCCAGCATCGGCCATTGCATGACGCCGACGCCGACGAAGGTGGCGAGCGCAGCCAGCGCTGGCGCCACCCCGAACGGGACATTCTGCCCGGCCTGGATGCCAAGGCGGGTGAGCAAGCCCATGGCGACCGCGCCAACGCCTTCGACCACGTAGGCGGAACCCGGCACGTCCAGCAGGGTGTGATAGGCGAGGCCGGCGACGAGCGTGCACAAGAACGGGCCAGAAAGCATGGCCACGACGCACACCAGCGCGCCGGCGGAGCCGCGCAGCCGCTGGCCGACAAAAATGCTGGTATTGGCTGAGTTTACACCCGGTAGAATCTGCGACAGGGAGACGCCGGTCAGAAATTCCCGCCCGCTCATCCAGCGGCGCGCGTCCACCACGTCGCGATAAATCCAGCTGACGAGGCCGCCGCCGAAGCTCATCAGCCCGATGCGGAAAAACACAAGGAACAACGCGCCCAGCGAAACCTTTGGCGTTGCTTGTAAAATTCCCTCCGGTGCTGGCGGCGTCGGGGGTTCTGCATCGACTGAACGGCTTGCCACACGCAGCCTCGCTGTTGACCGCATGAGCGCTCGCGACGGGGTATGGCGGTTTCGCTCATTCATCACAAGTCGAGGTAATGGTTGCCCGTGCTGGGGAAATCGTTATTTAGTGTAGTAATCCAAGGATAGCTATCAACGGTTTGTCGGGAAACAACATCAATGGCTCGTCCAGACAGCAAGGAAAACGGCGCGGCGGTCGCTGCGGTCGTCAGTAACGGCCCGGCGACCTCGCCGACCATCGATCAGGTTCGCGAACTGCTGTTTGGCGAAAACCACCGCAGCAACGAACAACAACACCGCGACCTCGAGGCCTCCGTCGAAGCCTTGCGACGCGATATGCAGGAACGATTCTCGCTGCTGGAAACGCGGCTCGCCGATGTCGAGCGCGAAGCCGAGCGGCGCCACGCCACAAGCATTGATGGTATCGGCGCAGCGTTGAGTGACCTTGGCGCGCACGTCCGCAAGTTGGCGGAGCCGCGCAGCAGGAAGTGACATGACCGAAGCGCCGCGCAAAATCGAACCGGCGGCGGATGGGCTGGACCAGCTCAAGACGCTGCTGTTTCAGGGCGAGGCGCGCCGGCTCGCAGATATTGAAAAAGCTGTTGAGCGCATCGACCAGCGCGTTGGCAATGCGCTACGCCTTGAAAAGGCGACAGCTGAAATTCTGGTCGAGGCGTTTCGCGACGCCGAAGTGAAGCAGCATCGCGAACTTGCTGATGCTGTGGCTCCGGTCGTCGTCGCCGCCATCCGCAACGAAATCCGCAATTCGCGCGAGATGATGGTGGAAGCGCTTTATCCGCTAACCGGCCAACTTGTCGTTGCCGCTGTGCAGAACGCTTTCCGTGAACTTGTCGCCTCGCTCAATCAACGCATCGACGCGCTGACTTCCAGGGAGCGATGGAAGCTGCAAATTCGTAGCCGCCTGTCAGGCCGTCCGGTCAGTGAATTGGCGATTGTCGGGAGCGGGCGCGGACGGGTCGTTCGCTTGCTCTTTCTGGAGGCCGGCAGCGGCAGGCTGATCGATAGCTGGCGGCTTGACGCGGTCGAGGATGATCGCGCCGATCTCGCTGGCGGCCTCATCGCCGCCATCACCGGTTTTGCCCGCGATGCGCTGGACGTTGGCTCCAACGAATTGCGCATGCTCGATTTCGGCGGCCGCAAAACCTTTTTGCGGAATTCGCCGTTCAGTATCGTCGCGGCGGAAGTCCTGGGCGACCTGTCGAGTGAGCAAATCGCGGCTCTCGATCAAGCGTTTGGCCGCCTGATCAACGCCCAGATCGAGACGCAGCAGATAGATACCGGAAACCTTCCGGCCTTTGCAGCGGCAGTCAACGAGGCCGGCGCGACACAACCGGCGCAAAGCTCCGGGGCGGTGTTGAAAATTACGGCGGCGCTGGTTGTCGCCGGCCTCTGCTTCCTTGTCTGGCGGGCGGGAACCCGATGGTGGGATCAGCGCCAACTCGACGCAGCGGTTGCCGATGTGGTGCAGGCGCGCCCCTATTTGAAGGCGTTTCCGCTGCGTGCGCGGCTGGATCGTAGCGCCGACCGTATCGAGTTGAGCGGCATGGCGCCTTCGCCCGCCGACGCAGCCGCCGTGAAGAGCGCCGTGCAGGGGCGCGCCGGCAAATACACGGTTGTTGAAAACATTGCGCTCGTCGCGTCGCGCGACACGACGCAGAATTTGCAGGACGAACAGCAAAACGAACAGAATGCGCGAGCCGCCGAAACCGGTTCGTTGCGAGGCCAGTTGGCGGCGGCGAGCGCGCAGATGGCGGCGTTGACGGCGCGCCTCGATGCGCAAGCCGGCGCCACAGATCAGCGCTTCGCCCAACATGCGAACGCGCTCGATGCAACCGCCGCCGCCAGCGCTGAAACAGCGCGCCAGCGCGACGCCCGCCTCTCGACGCTTGAGGCGGCAAGCACAAAACCCAGTTCGCCCGAGGCGCGATTGCTTGGGTTTGCCCGCGACTTCGCCATTTTCTTCTCGGATCGCGACACCATGCTCGATGAAGCCAGCGTGGCGCCGCGGCTGGACGCGCTTGCCACCCTGCTGCGCGATAACTCGCTTGGCCTACGCGTTGTCGGGCACTCTGATGCTTCCGGATCGCCCACTGCGAATCTGGCGGTGTCGAGGGTGCGCGCCGATACGGTCATCAACATGCTGGTCGAACGCGGCGTCGAGCGTAAAAAAATGGTCGCCGCGCCGCGCAGCTCGAACACACCCATCGCCGACGCGGAGGGTCCCTATCGCGAGCGCAATCGTCGGGTTACCTTCGAGCCGCTTTTCGAGCGCGAGGGCGGCCCGTGATACGTTCCGCGAAAATAATGCTGCTCGGCGACATCGCGGTGGGCAAGACCTCGCTGGCCAGGCGTTTTGTGTTTGACAGTTTTGACAACGACTACAAAACGACAATCGGCGTCAACGTCGTCAGTCACGACGTCATGGCTGGACCGCCGCCGGGTGAAGCGATGCGGCTGGTGATCTGGGACACGGACGGCGACTTCAGTACGACGATTTTTCGCACGACCTATGTCGCCGGCGCTGCGGGGGCGTTGGTCGTCGGCGACGCGAGCCGGCCCGCGACGGTCGAAAAGATGGCGGAACTGATCGAGGCTTTTGAAACGCAATTTCCCGGTCGCCCGGTTCGCGCCGTCCTCAACAAGGTCGATATCGCCGCCGCGGATGTCGACTTCAAGGCGATCGCGCGAACAGGCGAGCGGGCGCTGGTGCGCACCAGCGCGCGCACCGGCGATGGCGTCGCCGGTTTGTTCGATCAACTGGCGGCGGCGATCTTGCGGCGCGGGCTGTAACCGGCGTGCGCAACGACGCAGAAATTTTCAATGCGCTGCTGGAAGCTTGTTTCGCCGACAGTTCGATGGGCTTGTGCGTTTTCGACAGCTGCGGCCAAGTGCGCCTGGTGCGTGGCGCGGCGAAGCTATGGGCGCCGCAGATCGGCCAGCCGATTGACACATCGACCTTGTTCGTCGGCCTTGGCGAAACCCTCGAAGCGTTGCGGGAAAACGACGGTTCGTTTGAACTTTCGGGCGTCAGCATTGGCGCCGAAGATGCGCGCGCCTTCGATCTTCGGGTTCGCTGGCTCACCGAAATCGAAGCGTTCGCCGCAGTGTCCACCGCCGCGACAGAGCGCAACCAGTTGCAATTACGGGTATCGCAGGTGGTTCGCGACAACCGGTTGCTGGAACAGAAAATACTGGAGCAGCAAGGAAAAATCGCGGAGCAGGCGGCGTTGATGGCGCTGTTCATCCGCCACGTTCCGGCCGCCGTCGCGATGCTGGATTCGAAGCTCGATCTGATGATGCTTTCGCAACGCTGGATTGAGGAGTTCGGCGATCCTGCACTCGGCGATCATCCCGAAGTAAGGGGATCGCCGCTGCGCATACCCGCTGTCGAAGACGCATTGCGGATGGCGATGGATACCGGGGTGACATCGAGCCGCGTGGAAAAGCTTTCTGAACGCGGCGCCGTCGCCTGGAAACGCTGGGAGCAGACGCCTTGGCGCAAGTCGGACCGTAGCGTCGGCGGATCCATCTTGTTCGTCGAGGACGTTACCAACCGGATTGTGGGTACAACGCAGTTGCGCGCCACCGCTGACAATCTGCGCAGGGTTCGCGACGACTTGCGGCTGCTGACCATGGCTTTGTCGCGCGGCCTCACCGAGCCGCTGCGCCAGTTGCAACTCCATGCGACCGCCTTGCGCGAGGCGCCGCGCGGCACACTCGACACAGCCACCAACCAGCGGCTTGAGGCTCTGGCTTCGCGCGCCGAGGCCATTCGCGACCGCGCTGTCTCGCTGCGGACCTTCGCCGATCTGGCGACCCATGATGGGGTCTTCACCACCGTTGAACTCGGGCTCGCCATCGAAATGGCGGTCAATGAGCGCACCGAAGCGATTCGCCGCGCCGGCGCCAATGTTGTGCTGCACCCGATGTTGTGCGTGCGCGGCGACATTAGATTGCTTACCCGGTTGTTTGGCGAACTCATCGACAACGCGCTGCGACATGCGGGAGGCGCGCCGACCGTCACGTTTGGTTGTGAAGAGGATGGCTCCGGCATTGTCGTCAGCGTTACCGATGACGGCCCCGGCATTGCGACGCACCTGCGTCAGCCAACTTTCGAGCCGTTTGCGCCCTCGGGCGAGGCGGCGGGCGGCGGACGGCGCGGCATGGGCCTGGCGCTGTGCCGGAAGATTGCCGAACTGCACGGCGGCGCCATCGTGATCGATGCCGACTACGATCTCGGATTGCGCGTGCTGCTGCATTTGCCGGGCGCCGATATCGTAGCCAGGTCAAACTGACAGCCGCACAACGACTGCGGCCGCTTGTGACGGCAAGCCATTGCGGCTATGCCACCCGCACCGACGCGGCGGTCCGCAACGCTGCCAGCCTCAGCCCGGAAACGCTCGCATGAACGCGCCTCAATCCGCCGCCGTCGCTGAAAAAATCGCCGGATGGCTGGCGCAAACAACGACCGCGAGCTTGCCGGCGACGACCCGCGAAATGAGCCGCAAACTGGTTCTCGATGCCGCGGGTTTGTGCGTGTCGGCGCGGCAAGAGGTGTATGTGCGGGCTTGCGTTGGCGCAGCCGACCCCGGCCCGTGCACAGCCATTGGCCACGCCGGCGGCTTCGACGCCTACAGCGCCGCACTCATAAATGGCACGGCGGCCCACGGCGAAGATTTCGATGACACCTTCGAAGGCGGGCCGGTGCATTCCGGCGCTGTGATCCTGCCTGCCGTGCTGGCGATCTGCGAGCGCGAAAACCTCGGTGGGGACCGGTTGCTGGTGGGGCTGGCGACGGGCTGCGAGTTGTTGTGTCGACTTTCGCTGGTCACACCCAAAGCCATCCACGCCGCCGGCTTCCACCCGACCGCCGTGTTCGGCTGCATGGCGGCGGCGGGCGCGGTGTCGAAAGCCTTGGGGCTGCCGCAAACGCAAATCGTGTCGGCGCTTGGCATCGCCGGCAGCATGGCCTCCGGCATCATCGAATATCTCGCCGAGGGCGCCTGGACGAAGCGCATGCATGCGGGCTGGGCGGCGCAGTCGGGCCTGCGCGCCGCGCTGCTGGCGCGTGGCGGATTTTTGGGGCCGCGCACGGTGTTTGAAGGCGCGCACGGTTTTTACAAGGCCTTCGCCCCATCGGTGAAGCCGGATTTTGCGCCGCTGTTCGACGAGCTTGGCGAACGCTGGCTGATCGACGACATCGCCTTCAAGCCCTACGCGTGCGGGACCATGACGCAACCGTTTATCGATTGCGCCATCCAGTTGGCGGCGGCAGGCGTGGCGGCAGAAGATATCGCCGATATTGTTTGCCGTGTCGGCGAGGGCACGGTGCATCGCCTGTGGTCGCCGCTTGAGGTGAAGCACAATCCGCAAACCCCCTATCACGCCAAGTTTTCGACGCCGTTCTGCATGGCCATCGGATTTTTGGACGGCACGGCAGGGCTGGCGCAATTCACCGAGGCGCGTATCGCCGACGCGCCGACGCGCGCGCTCGCCGCCAAAATCCGCTATGAAATAAATCCTGACGATCCCTACCCGAAAAGCTTTGTCGGTCATTTGCGCGCCACGTTGAAAAGCGGCGAAGTGCGTGAGATAGAACAGCCTTACATGCGCGGCGGGGCGCGGGCGCCGTTGACGACGCAAGAGGTTGAAACGAAGTGCCTCGACAACGCCGTTTATGGCGGGTGGCCGCGCCAGCAGGCTGAGCGACTGCGCCGCTTCTCCGCCGATGTTTTTGCCGCGCGCGATCTCAGCGGCATACAGGATTTTCGTCAATGAGCGAGCGACGCGAACTTGCCGGACGCGTCGCCCTGGTGACCGGCAGCGCGCGCAATATAGGCCGCGCCATCGCGTTGGAGCTGGCGCAGGCGGGCGCCGCCGTGGTTGTCAACGCCCATAGCTCGCAAGCTGAATGCGACGAAGTCGTCGGGCGCATCGAGGCCGCCGGCGGTCGGGCGATCGCTGTGCTCGCCGACGTGACGCGCGAGGACGATGTCGCCCGGCTCGTCGCCAGCGCGATTGAGGCTTTCGGACGCCTCGACATTCTCGTCAATAATGCGGCGCTGCGGCGCGAGAGCCCTTTCGCGCAACTTGATTATGCGCAATGGCGCGAGGTGATGGCGACGATACTTGACGCCGCCTACCTGACGGCCCACGCCGCCTTGCCGCATCTTCTGAAAAGCGGCGCCGGCGTCATCCTCAACATGGGCGGCATGTCGGCGCACACGGGCGCCAAAAACCGTGCGCACGTTGTCGCTGCGAAAACCGGCGTGGTTGGCCTGACCCGCGCACTGGCGCACGATCTCGCAACGAACGCCGTCACCGTCAATTGCGTTGTTCCAGGCATGATCGACACGGTGCGCGGCAAAAGCGCCGCACAGAACCCCGATCATCATAAAGGCCACGCGCCGCTTGTCGGGCGTCGCGGCGCGCCAGATGAAATCGCCAAACTCGTGCGCTTCCTCGCCGGGCCTGATGCGCGCTATATCACCGGACAAACCCTGCACGCCAACGGCGGCGTCTTCATGCCATGAGCCGCCGCGATTTTTTGAGAGGACATCATGACCGAAGTCACACGCGTGCTCGCCAAGTGGGTGGTCGATTCAAAACCAGCGGAGGTTCCAGCCACGGTTCGCGCTTCCGGTACGGCCTCGTTCCTCAACTGGATGGGCTGCGCAGTCGGTGGCTCGCGGCATGAAACGCTGGATCGCGCCATCGCTGCGCTGCAACCGTTTTCCGGTCCGGCGCAGGCCAGCATCCTCGGCCGCAAAGAGCGTTTCGACGCGATGCACGCCGCGTTGCTCAACGGCATTGCAAGCCACGTGTTCGACTTCGATGACACGCATCTGAAAACCATTATTCATCCAGCCGGGCCGGTGGCGTCGGCGTTGCTGGCGATGGCGGAATGGAAGCCGGTGAGCGGCGCGGAATTGCTGCACGCATTCATCCTCGGCGTCGAAGTCGAGTGCCGCATCGGCAACGCCGTCTATCCAGAGCATTACGACATCGGCTGGCACATCACCGGTACAGCCGGCGTTTTTGGCGCTGCGGCGGCAGCGGGGAAATTGCTCAAACTCAATGAACAGCAGATGATCTGGGCGTTCGGACTTGCCGGAACGCAATCCTCGGGTTTTCGCGAGATGTTCGGCACCATGACGAAGAGTTTTCACCCCGGTCGCGCGGCGCAGAACGGCATGCTGTCGGCATTGCTGGCGCAGCAGAACTACACCAGCTCCAACCGCGTTCTGGAAGCGCCGCGCGGCTTCGCCCACGTCATGTCGACGAAGCGCGACTTCAACGAGATTACCGGCGGACTTGGCAAGGTCTGGGAAACCGCGCTCAACTCCTACAAGCCATTTGCGTGTGGCATCGTCATTCATCCAGCCATCGATGGCTGCATCCAGTTGCGCAACGAACATGGCCTGAAGGCTGAGGATATCCAGCGCATCGACCTTGTCGTCGATCCGCTCGTGCTTGAGTTGACCGGCAAGAAAACGCCGCAGACCGGCCTTGAAGGCAAATTCAGCGTTTATCACTCGTGCGCCGCCGCCATCCTTTATGGCGCCGCCGGGGAGAAGCAATACGGCGACGGCGTTGTGCGCGATGCGCGCGTCATCACCCTTCGCGACAAGGTCGACGCCATCGCGAAGCACGAAATCCGCGAGGACGAAGTTTATGTAACGGTGACGCTCAACGACGGTCGCGTGTTGAAAAAGCACGTTGAACACGCCATCGGCAGTCTTGAGCGGCCGATGACGCGCGACGATCTGGTCGCCAAGTTTGACGGTCTGGTGCGCGATGTTTTGCCTGCCGCGCAAGGCGACGAACTGCGCGAAATGTGCTGGAAGCTCGAAAGCCTCGAGGATGCAGGCGCCTTGGCGCGCAAAGCGGCGGCGGTCTGAGCGCGGATGACAGCGCGTGCTGAGCCTCGCGGCTGTTTGTCGCTCGGTTTCATCCTGCGCTGGGGATTTTCTTCCTTGGCCTGGCGTCGAGCCCGAACAGGCGAGCCGCGTTGCCACCGAGAATGTTACGCTTCGATTTTTCGCTCAGGAACGGCAGATCGTAGATGACGGCGGGCAGATCGAAATCCCAGTGCGGATAGTCCGACGACCAGCAAAGCTGCGTCTCGGCGTTGATCATTTTGAAGGTCGCTTCGAGGATCGAGGGGTCGTCAGGCATCTCCATCGGCTGCGAGGAAAAGTACATTTCCCGCATATACTCACTGGGCTTGCGTTTCAGCGATGGGCAATCGGACGTGCGCATTTTGTAGGAATGATCCAGGCGTTGCATCAGGCAGTACGCCCACGTCAGGCCGCTCTCGATCCACATGGTCTTGAGTTTGGGAAAACGTTCGGGCAGACCGTTCACCACCCAGTTCGTCATATGCACCATGTTGAACCACATAAAGCCCAACGCGTGCACGCCGATGAAGCGGTTGGTGAGCGCCAGGCTCTGGTCGTTCCAGTTGTAGGCGGCGTGGAATGAAAGCGGTTTTCCCATCTCCTCCAACAGCCGGTAGGATTTCATGTAGGCATTGTCGTGCACCGGCTTGTAGCGCGGCGCGGTGACCATAAAACCGACGACGCCCTTTTTGTCGCCGAAATCCTGGATCATTTTGTAGGTGGCGTCTGGATCGTTGAAGGGCAGATAGAGCATCGAGACGATGCGTTCCTCGTGCGCCAGAATTCGCTCGCACAGCCAGGCATTATAGGCCCGCGCCATGGCGACCTCGATCTCGACTTGCGGGTGCGTGCCGAGAAACAACATGGGCGTTGGAAACAGACAAGCGTAGTCGACGCCCATCGCATCCATCCAGCGCAATGTCGTGGTGATGTCGCGGTGGTTGGTTTTGTCCTCGACTTTTTCGTGCTTGCGTAGCCAGTGGCGCGTGATGCGGCCGCCAATATCCTGGTACCCAACGGAACCGCCGAGCATGCTGGAGCGGCCGCCGCGGGTGGCCGATTCCAGCGCCTGCCGGCGGATGACCGGATTTTCGATGTATTTAAAAACTTCGCCGTAGGATTCGCTTTCGTAATGATGCGCGTCGACGTCAACGATCAGAAAATCCTGATAGTTGCGCTGGCGCGCCTGTTGCGAAGCCCTGGCGAGAGAATCGGAGGAAGAAAACGAATCGAAGCGAAGTTCACGCACTTCGTTGACGGGCGTCTCAATGTTCATGTGCGTTCTCCCCGTCAGACGACAACGAAAACGTCGTCGCCGCGCTGCACGACTTCATATGATTTCAGTTTGAGCTTGCGATCGCCAACGCACACGCCGGTCGTCACCTCGTATTCGTAGCCGTGCCACGGACAGACGAAATGCATGTCGCCTTCATCGAACGTCTGGCCCTGATAGGCGCCATCTGCGTCGATGATGTCGACGACGCGCGGCATCATGACGCCTTCACACGCCGGGCCGCCTGAATGCACGCAGTTGTTCGCGTAGGCGTAAAAAGCGCCTTTATGGCGGAACACGCCGATCTCGCCGCGTGCGGTTGTCAGGATGCGTCGATCCGCCTCGGCGAATTGCGCGGTGTGGGCGACGAAAATTTCCGGCATGTCAGTCTTTCTTTTGCGTCAGTCTTTCAACTATATCAGTTTTGCCATTCGAGCAGGCGTGCGGCCTCGGTCAGCACAAGCCTTGGTGTTTCCGCGACGCGCTTGACAAGAGCCGCGACGGCGGCGCCATTGGCGGGGCGTAAAATGATACCAAGTTTCGCCGCCTCGGCGAGGAAGGCTACGTCTTTCGTCGTCGCCTCATAGGCGTCGCGCAAGGCGGCCACACGGTCGGCGGGAACTTCTGGCGCCACCCACTGCGCGTAGCCGAGGGCGGTTGGCAACGAAACGAGATCGACGATTTGGCGTTCTGCTGGCGTCTTCATGAACGATTGCAGCATCGGCACGCTGGTCAAATCCGGCTCTGGCTGAAAGCCGATCTGCACCAGAAAATTGAGTTTCTTCTGGTCGATCCACTCGCGATTGGAGGCGAGTAAACTTGACCAGGCGTTGCCGCCGCGTCCTTCAACCTCGCCGCGCTCCAGCGCCAGGTGAATTTCCTTGCTGCCGCCAGCGTAGCCATTG
>JAYTTW010000237.1:0-19963 GCA_043744855.1 Hyphomicrobiales bacterium | reverse complement strand
GCCGATCGAGGCCGGCGCGTTGTAGCCGACGCCGTATCCGCCGGAGTGGCCAAGCCAGCGGTAATGTTTGTCCATGGCCCACAACCGGTTGGGCCAGTTGCTGACATTGCCGCCGGAACCGACGAGCGACCAGTCGAGATCCTTGATTTGCGCATACATCTCCATGCACAGGCGGCCTGTCGAAATCGGGCTCGCGTCCCACGCCACCGCCGCCGCCTGGCGCTCGCGCATGCGGATGTCGGCATAGGCTTTCTTCGCCTTGTCGACGCGCTGCTCGATAGCGCTCTTGCGATCTGCGGTGAGCGCGGCTTTCACCGCTTCAATCAGCGCCGGCAGGGTCGCCTCCGCATCCGCCGCCATCGCCAAGTCAACCGACTGGAAGCGTTGGAAGTCCTGATAGTTTGACTTGGTCAGCAATTCCGACGAGTTGATGCTGACAAGTTTCGTCGTCGGCTTGGTCTTTGCGGAGTTGACGCCGATGCCGTGATCGCCGTTATCGGTGTAGCCGTTGACGAGGCCCCAGAAATCGGCGAGCTCAAGGCCGAGGACCATGTCGGCGGAAGCAATCACACTTGCCGGCCGCGACAGATAATGCGTGTTGGGGAAATTCATGCGGCTGCCCTGATCGACAACCTGGGCCTGCAGGAGTTCGGCCAGTTCCACCAGCAGCCGCACGCCATTTGAGGTGCGCGCCATGCGGTCAGCGACAATCACGGGGTTCTCCGCCGCCACCAGCATTCGCGCCGTTTCTTTTACGGCGCCGCCTTCGCCCGCCGGCGGCGAGGGCATGGTGAACTTCGGGATGGTTAGCGGCGCGCCGTGCTCCGAAATGGGCTCCTGTTGCAAACCTGCATCAAGCGAGATCGCCACTGGCCCGTAGGGCGGCGTCAACGCGATCTTGCAGCCGCGCACCATTGACTGTGCAAAGTGCTGCAGCGAGACGGGCGTGTCATCCCACTTTGTGTAGTCGCGCACGATGACGTTGACGTCCTGGGCTGAATGGAAGGTCGGCACGCCCGGCGGGCGATGCGCCGCGTCGAGATCATTGCCGCCGATGATGAGCAGCGGCACACGATCACAGAAGGCGTTGTAGATGCCCATGGTGGCGTGCTGCAGACCGACAGTGCCGTGCACCATCGTCATCAACATTTTGCCCGAAGCCTTGAAATAGCCGTGCGCCATGCCGACGCCGGATTCCTCATGCGTGCAGCTGATATACTCGGGTGCTTTGTTTTCGCCATAGTTGATCAGCGATTCATGCAGCGCGCGAAAACTTGAGGCGCAATTGGTCGGCGTGTAATTGAAGCCGAGAGTCTTGATGACGTCGACCATGAAGTCGGAACCGGGCTTGCCGCCGATGCGGTTCATCTCTTTGGGATCACCGGTCTCCGCCGCAATCTGATGCATGTTCGGCGGCAATGCCGAGGGCCGCGACACAGGCCGCGCCGCCTGCGCATTCGCCACGCTCGTCGCGCCCGCCAGAACCGGCGCAGCGCCGGCAATTGCGGCGCCCTTTAGAAAGCCCCGGCGATTGGTTTGAGGCGTATCCCTTAAATCGGTCATAGCTTCCTCCATCGATGGTTTTTTCAACTTTAGTCCAACATAGACGAAGACGCCAGAGCGGCGCCTGAATGATTTATCGGCGCCAATGGAAGCCGCCACTGCGGTGTGTCACCTTCATGGCAATCTCCAATGATGGGTAGTCTGCAGAATTGATTTTGGTGAATTCAAAAACAAATTTCATTCAACCGCCTTGCGGGCGGCTTGCAGGACATCTTCCGGGGTCTGATACAGGGCCTTCAGCAGGATATCGATTTCGGCTCCCGACACCGGGCTGATTTCAATGGCGCGCTTGTTTGCATCCCTGAGGAAGTCTGCATCTTTCATCGTTTGATCGAACGCCCGCCGCAGTGCATCTCTTCGCTCGACGGGAATGCCCGGCGGCGCGACAAACGGACGCCCCATCGTCTGGCGGCTGAAAACAAGCTGCAGAATCCGCCTGTCCGTCTCGGTCTTCGCCAGATCGAGGATTAGCGGGACGTCAGGCAAATCCGGCGCCTTGCCAAGAGCCAGCTGAACAAGGATGTTTAGCTTCCCCTCTGCAATCCACTGCGAGCGGTCCGACTTGATGCTGGTCCACGACCATCCGCACCGACCGTCTATTTCGCCGCGTTCAAGGGCGAGCGACAATTCGCTTGTGCCTGGATAAGACGAAATCAGGTTCGCCTTCATTCCAAAGATTGATTTCAAAACATTGGTGAAAACATCAGGGTCCGAACCCGACCCATTTCCGCCAGCGCTGAATGGAATTGTCAGCGCGTCATCCCATTTGCGGACCTTCGAGGCGCCATAGGTGACGCACAGGCTTATTTCGTTGGCTGCGCTGCCGATCCATGTGAATTTACTGGCGTCATATTTCACGTTGGTTCCTCCAATCAACGGCTCCATCGCCATGCCGCGTGCGATGATCCCGAACTGCGTTCCATCTCGTGGGGCCACATTGTATAACTGGTTCGTCAAAACCAGCGTCCCTGCGCCCGGCACACTTTGCACGACGATTTTAGGATTTCCGGGAATATAACGCGGCATGTATTGCGCGAGCAGGCGGGCCACCGCGTCGTAGGCGCCTCCCGGACTATATCCAACAGCCAGATTTACGACCTTGTTGCGATAGAAATCTTCAACACTCTGCGCCTGCGCGCAAGTAAGCTGGCAGCATATGAAAATGGTGGTCCAAAACGGAGCTTTCAGGCGCGTCACGAGATTCCCCCACCAGCGAAAGCTTTTTTGGCGGGCTTTTCGAGCCAGCTTCAAATTCGTATCAGCTTTGCCGCGTGCTGGTAATCATGCAGATGGCACAATAGTTGTTCTGAAAACGCCCGGCGCTGCATTGGCTTGATTGCCATTGATGGGCTGCCTCGGCTTCAAAGGCTGCGGCGGCGGCTTAGCGCAGGGCAATACCGCGCCCAGAGGAATGCGGCGAGTAACGCGCATGAGCCGCCAATGACGATAGTTGGAACGATGCCGGCGTAGGACGCCAGCAGTCCGGATTCGAAGTCGCCGAAATTATTCGCCGTGCCAGTGATCAGATTGTGCGTTGCAGCGACGCGGCCTCGCAATTCGTCCGGAGTCTCCGCCTGCACAAGCGTCTGCCGAATGATGACGCTGACAACATCCGACACGCCGAGAATGGCCATGCAGGCGCATGCGGCGATAAGGTTAGTCGCCATTCCGAATCCAATTGTCGCAGCCCCATAGACCGCGACGCAGGCGATCAGTGTCTTGCCAACACCCGCAAGACCGGAAAGCCGCGCAAACAGCGCCGAGCCTATAATGGCCCCAATCGCCATGCTGGAGCGCATGAAACCCAACGCCCATGGCCCCTCGTGAAGCACATCGCTGACAAAGGCCGGCAGCAAAATCGTCACGCCGCCAAGCAGGGTGGCGACAAGGTCGAGGCCAATCGCGCCGACAAGCACCGAACTGCTGCGAATGTAGCTGAAGCCAGCCAGCACCTCCCGGATTCCAGCCGCGCGGGCGCGCTGCTCCACACGATTTCCCGGCATTTGCGAAGCAGCGATTCCGGCGAACAGAAAACACAGCGTGGCGGCGCCAAGCGATAGCAGCGGGCTGACGGGATAAAGCAGGCCGCTCAGCGCCGGGCCCGCGATGTTGGCGACTTCATTAGCCGAGCTTGCGATGGAAAAAGCCTTGGCGAACGCGGATTTTTCCGTCGCGCCAGCGAGGATCGCCAGCGCTGCGGGATTTGTGAACATGCGCGCAATGGAAACCAGCGCAAGGCCGAGATAAAGCGGCCAGGCAAGACGCAACGAGGCCACGAGAAGCAGAGACCCGGAAGCCGCGAAGGCGAGCGCATAGGAAATCAGCAGGACGGTTCTCCGGTTAAAAGAGTCAATGATCGAGCCGGCTCCAAGCAGAACTGGAACGCTCGGCAGGAACACCACAAGCCCCAGCGCCCCGAGAGCCAAAGGACTATGCGTCAGGTCGTAGACCAGCCAGCCTATCGCGACATCCAGAATGCGCATTCCAAGCGTCGTGGCGAATCGAACAGCAACATAAACGGACAGCACATCCTTCACGGGGCCGGTGGACATTTTTTCGCCTTGGGGAATCATCTGCGGGATGCTAACGGCGCATTATCTGTGCGAGGGATCGCCGCGCCCAGCCTCCGTCAAAAAGCGCAGGAACTCGGTCGTCTTTTTCGGCAGGAACTTCGCCTTGGCGTAGTACGCGTACATTCGCTCTGGCGAAAGCGTCTGCGCCGTGAACAATGGCGACAGCGCGCCGCGCTCGATGTCGGGCCTGACATCATAAAAAGGTGAGCGCACAATTCCGGCATGCGCGAGCGCCAATTCAACGAGGGCTGCGCTGCTATTCGACGAAAGCGGCCCCGACACCGGAACGGAAATCTGGCGGTCCGCAAACGTAAAGGGCCACTCTTTCTGGTTGGCGTAAGGATTGAGCAGACAATTGTGCGACTTGAGATCGTTCGGGCTCGCCGGGGCGCCGTGCAGTTTCAGATATTCAGGGCTGGCGCAAACGACATGTGGTATTTGGCCTATATCCATTTCAACAAGACCCGGCTGCGCAGGCTTATGCTGGACGATGAAGACATCCGACCCGTCTTCGGACGGAATCATGTCATCGGGCGCTACGGAAACATGAACTCTCAACATGGGAAACAAGGCGGCGAAATCCGCCACAACCGGCGCCAGCACATGCCGCGCATATCCCCCCGCCGACCAAATCCGCAAGGTGCCAGCGGGCGCGTTTTGAAGGTTGCGCACATCGATCACCTGCTCGTCGAGGCTGGAGAGCATTTCGAGGCAGCTTCGATACAGCTTGTCCCCCGCCTCGGTCAGCACAATGCCATGCGTGGAGCGCGACAACAGGGATATCCCGAGCGAATCCTCAAGCTCCTTCATATGTTTGCTGACAACGGACGGCGTCGTCCTCAAATCCTGCGCCGCCTTGGTGAAGCTGCGGCGCTCCGCCACCCGGACGAATGTATTCAGCTTGTTGAGATCCCTCAGCGCGGCCACTGCGCCATCCCTAGCCTCCCAATCCCGCCGGCGCCAGGCGCGGCCATTTCCAGAACAACAGTCTTTCGCAAAGCCCGACTAGCGGTTCCCGCAATTCCGGATATAATAGCGCTATCCGACTTCATCGGCCAATTTCGAGGCAGGAGACGCACAATGCTGAAGGAATACCATTACGACCACCTCATCCGCTGGCCGCGCAACGAGCGTGTGGCTGTTTTTCTGACCTTTGATTTCCAGGGCGGCGAAGACGTCAAGCCGGACAAGAACGGCATCCTGAATTACGAAATGTGGAGCCAGGGCGAGTATGGCCCGCACCACGCCATCTACCGGATTCTGCGCATCCTCAAGGAAGAAGCAGTCAGCGCAACCTTCATCACCTGCGGCGCCATCGCCGAGCGCTACCCCGAAGCGGTGAAGGCTATAGTCGATCACGGCCACATGGTCGAAGGCCACGGCTACAACCACGAAATCGCGCGTTATCTGCCGCGCAACGAGGAAACCGAGATCATGCGCAAGGCTGTCGCCATGATCGAGCAGCGCGCCGGCTCGCGCCCCTATGGCTGGCGCTCCTGCACGCAAAGCACCAACACCATCGAACTCCTCATGGAGCACGGTTTCCAGTACAACACCAATTGCTTCCACGAGGAATATCCTTTCCTCTTCGAAAAGGACGGCAAGTTCCTCGTCGAGCTGCCGCGCCAGCCTTTCGGCGACGGCACGTTGTTCGGCCATCGCCACGGTGAATACGGCAACCCACACCACGGCCTTGAGACCTGGAAAGCCTATTTCGACGAAATGTTCGAAGAATCAGCGTTGAAGCCCAAGTATGTTCCCTTCACCTGCCACCCCTACATCATTGGCCGGCCCGGCCGCACGCTAGCGCTGCGCGGCATCATCCAGCACATGAAGAAGTCTGGCAGCGTCTGGTTCGCCAACGGCCGCGAATTGAGCGACTGGTGCGTCAATGAATTATTCGCCGCCGAACGCCAGAAGCTGACAAGCCAGGCCGCTGAATAAAAGTCGGCGGAGTAAAAGGCGGCTGAATAAAAAGCCGCTTGGCAAACAAGTCTGCACCAGCCCAGCCGGGCTTACGGGTCCGGCTGGCGCAGGGCGTTACCCAAGACAAGAACCAGAATACCCGGGGAGGTTGCTGTGCTGAACTCTATGACCGCGCGGATTACTTCCTGCCTTCTGCTGGCCGCATTGACGCTGCCGCAAGCCAAGGCGCAATCGGTAGCGGATTTCTATCGCGGCAAGACACTGCGGATCGTCGTGGGATATGGGCCGGGAGGCGGATACGACCTCTACGCGAGGCTTGTCGCCCAGTTCCTGCCCAAGCATATTCCGGGAAATCCCCAGACATTCATCGCTCAGAACATGCCGGGCGGCGGCAGTTTCGTCGCAGCGAAATATCTCAACGACGTGGCTCCGAAGGACGGCACGTATTTCGGCAGTCTGGCGCAAACCCTGGCGCTCGACAGCGTCACCGACCCTGCCTCAAAACTCGACATTACCCGCATGCCCTATATCGGGCGCGCCGTGTCCAACATCGACATCGGCGTCGCGTCGATCAAAAGCGGCATCCGCTCCTTCGAGGATGTGCGGCAGCGCGAATACACAGTCGGCGCTTCCGGCGGCGGCTCTACCACAGTGCTGTTTCCCTCCGCCTTGAACGCCTACGCCGGCGCGCGCTTCAAAATCGTCAAGGGATATACGGGGACGACGGACATACAGCTTGCAATGGAGCGCGGCGAGGTCGACATCATCGGCGCCTACGGCTTGCCTGGCATTCTGATCAGCCAGCCGGACTGGCTCAAGCAATCCGGCGCGAAGCTCATTTATCAGGCCGCCCTGAAGCGCCACAAGCTTCTGGCGGATGTACCGACACTCCCAGAATTGGCGCTTTCGGCTGAAGGCCGCGATATTCTCGTAGCGGCCGCAAGCACCGCCGAAGTCGGCCGGTCCATCATAACGACACCCGGCGTTCCCCCGGAGCGTTTAAAGGCCCTGCGTGACGCCTTTCAGGCCATGCTGAACGATCCTGAATTCCAGCAGGCAGCGTCAACCCGCAACCTCATGATTGACGGCGCCAGCGGCGAGGACATGGACGCCATCGCCCGCAAAACAACGGAACTCTCCGCCGCCACCCAGGCCCGCATCGCCGAATTGATGAAGTGAATGGCCGTATCGAAGGGGCGGGCTCGGATGGACTGGTCGATTCCGAGCCGGATCGCGGCCTGTCGGGCGTTCCCGATCCCACGCCATCTGGCCCTGATCGAGTTCAGACCTTGAATGAGATCGGGGCTGACTGGCGAATCCCAAATCGATTCAGCAAAACTCATCCCGCTCTAAACACTTAGATCAGCCCCAGGCAACGCAACAGTATCTCAAGCTCCGGCTCGACCGCTGCAGCGCGCAGTACCGCCGCGAGGTCAAGACGACGGGCCAGTGCGGTGCGCGGCATCGGTTTTTGATAGTCTGGCCATTCCCGCAGGAGAGCCCGGCCCGCCTCTGGCGTGTCCGGGGGCTGGCGCATGGCGCAGCCCTGAAGGTGACGCAGGAGCACGGCTTCAAAGCAGGGGCGCTGCCACACGATGGTGATGTCGCTGTCGGCCGCCACACGGCGCGCGCGATCAGCGCGCTGCGGGTCGCGTATCGCCTGATCGAAGTCGAGCAGTGCGAAACACTCTGCCGGCGCAGTCCGCATCTTCCGCAAATGGGCAAGGCGGCACACCGCCATTTCAATCCGCGCCAATGGGTCGCCCGCGCCCGGCCCCAATTTCTCGATGACGAGGTGGACACGTGGTTCCGCGTCGCGGAGCAAATCCTGCAGGAGGGCGGCATAGCTGGCCTCCGACGCGCCTTCGCAGCCGATATAGACCGGCCGCCGCAGTGGAATGTAGGAGCGGCGACGGGTCGTCATCCGAGGTGCGGGACCCCGCCATAGGCGCCGCTCAAGTATTTGCGGTAGTGGTTTTCATCGCGGCGCACTTTCACGTCCATGAGGCTGTAGACACGGGTGCGGCCCTGCCGGTCCTTCTCGCAGATCACGATTTCCTCCTTGTGGAGATCATCAAGAAGCGAGGCCGAATGGCAAGTCAGCCAGAGCTGGGCATCGAGCTTGTTCCGGCTCCCCTTGTCGTAGAACCAGCGCACCAACTCGGGCAGCACGACGGGGTGGATAGCCGCATCCATCTCGTCAATCGCGACCACGCCGCCACCATCGAGCGCTTGAACGAGGAAGGGAAACATCTTGATAAAGGCGCGGGTGCCATGGCTCTCCAGCAGCCAGCCCATCTCGACCTGCAAACCGGAGTGCTTAAACAGCGGGAAGGGGCCGTCCCTCCCTTCCTGAAAGCGCATGCCCTCGACACCGACATCGATACGGCTCAGCTCATCGTTCAGCTTGGAAAGGATGTAGGGCTGGTCTTTCAGGTAGTCGATGACATGCTTGTCCACGAAGGTGTGGACGGGCTCAATTTGAAATACCGCCTTGCGCGCTACCTCGACAAAGAGCTGCGCGGTCGGATGCTGAAACTTCGCAAAAGACGACAGCACCGTGTGATTGCCGGCCAGCGTTTTCACGAGGTGCTGAAAACCGGAGAGGCTGAAGGCCTTGGAATCCTTGATCCGGCCCTCGCCATCGCGCTCGAAAAGACGCTGCCACTTCCCTTGGCCGTTCGGCTTCTGACGCAGGGCTTCGGTGAGGATGCGACGGGCAACGCCCGCCTTGACCTCGATTTCAAGCTCGTAACGATAAACGCCCTGTTCGACGGTTTTACCGTCTTGAGCGCTCTTCATGATTTCCGGCGTCAGGTTCATCCCGCCGCCCTCGATAGCAAACCGGATCGGGCGATCACAAGATTCTGCATCGTTGAAGCGCTCGCAGCCGTGGAAGCCCGGCAGGGTGCGCTGCACGCTGTCGCGGATCATCGTCACGAGGAATTCGAGCGCGCGCAGCACCGTCGTCTTGCCGGAGGCGTTTGCGCCATAGAGGGCGACGACCTTCGGAACGCGCACATCCGCGCCGTCGAAGATCGGCGCAAACCGTCCTTCGGGATCAGGCACTTTGCTATCCACCGACAGGTCGAGCACCTGGGGGTCGCGGATGGAGAAGAAATTCTCGACCTCTAGCTTGTAGAGCATGGGACACCTAACATATGTCTATAATGGCGTTTTTAACGATAAATCGTCAATCAGTCAATTATAGCCATGGCCAAGACATACCAGACCGCGAATAGAGGGATAAGGCGGGGAGCTGACTTGGCTATTGAACCCGGACCTTGATGGTGCATCTATTAAGCCGCCCTGAAGCCACAAGCTTCTGACCGATGTACCGACGCTTCCCGAATTGGCGCTTTCGCCTGAGATCCATCATCACGACGCCCGGCGTTTCCCCGGAGCGCTTGAAAGCCCTGCGGACGCCTTTCAGGCCTTGTTGAACGATTCTGAATTCCAGCACGCGGCATCAACCCGTAACCGCGTATTGACGGTGCCAGCGGCGAAGACATGGCGCAAAATCAAGGAACTCTCCCCGCCACGCAGGCTCGCGTGGCGGAAATGATGAAGTGAGGGGTTGGCGTTGGGAATGATGGCGCTCTCAACTGCTCAGCCAAGTTTGTCCGCTACGTGCGTAACCGGTATGCGTGACACCGCATGAAATGTGATGGTTAATGCGCTGAATAGCGTGCGCGTGGCCTTGCGCAGTAGCATGCGGCTACAACGTTCCTGACCCGGCATCCGCAGAATGATAATGATAAACTTGGGGGCGAAGCATGTTTCGAAGCAATTTCATCTTTATTGCGATGTTCGTCGGAATTTCGGTTAGCACCCCCACTTTCGCAGCAGACGATAAGGCCATCAGAAATCCGCGCGACATTGTAAAGCAATGCACGCCCGAAAACAAAAGTAGCCCCTATGTTATTGATCTCGGAGATTATCGTGGCGTGTTTGCGTTTTTCGAAAAACAGAACTTTGCCTGCCCACAAGTTAAGCCTTGCACATGCGAACTCCAGCTTCCCGCTCCGGAAGGCGACTGGAAGCTGGTGTTCTCAGGGGATTCCGCAACGGTTCCCGTTTCGGTTCACAGCGGCAAGCTTGAGGTCGGCAAATCGTCGTTTCTCGGCAATCGCATCACGGCTCGCGATAACAGGATAGTTTTGTCGCCCTCCGCGCTGCGGACCGTTCGCTTCGTTCCAGACGATACAACCGTCACTCTCGGTATCGAACTTTGGGACGACGTCAACCGAGCGTTGAAAAAGCATTGGCGGGAGGGAAAAGACTATCTCGTCAAAATGATTTTAGGCGTGGACAACAAGATAATTGTCGAGGGTCTGCAACAAAAAAAACCCAACTGTATCGCTTTAACAGTTTCAAACTCCCCATTGGGCTTTTCCAAAATCCCTTCGTTTATGAAACATGATTTTAGACATCGCCGCGCTTTGAAAATGCGAAAGAATGACAGTTCGGATTGTCCGGTCTGATCTTGTTGACTTTCATCTGCCTAGGCCGCCGCCACCTGCCCCGCGTCGCTGTTCCGACCAGTTCGGTGCGCATCTCGGCTATATCCGCGATGAAGGGAATGGTTTCGACTGGCGCTCCCTAGGGGAATCGAACCCCTGTTTTCGCCGTGAGAGGGCGACGTCCTGGACCGCTAGACGAAGGGAGCGCGGCGCGCCGGGCGCGGACGCCGTGCTATAGAACAATTTTGCTGGCGGAGGAAACCGCCTCGCCAATATTTCTTGTCAGTAGGCGCCAGCGCCGACAAATTTCTTGTCAGCAGGCGCCGGCGCCTTCAAAACGCCTGACCGGGCTTGCCCAGTGGGGTCGAAACGCCGCCCCGCGCCGCGCTCGGAGCCTCCCACAACCAGCCCCGCATAGATTGCATCCCATGGATATCGCCATTCCCCAGCCCCGGTTCCGCCCGCCGGCGCCGACGCCCACAGACGGGCCGGTGGGGCCCGTGGCGATGCTGTTCGGCTTGTGGAACAACCCGGTCGCCACCTGGTCGCGGCAGAACTACGAACTGCCGATCCTGGAAAGCGACGGCATTCTTGGCCGGCTGGTCATCGTCAACGATCCCGCCGCCATTCGCCACGTGCTCGTCGACAATGTCGCCAACTATCGCAAAGACGCGCTGCAACAGCGCATCCTGCGTCCGGCCCTTGGCAACGGTCTGCTGACCGCAGAAGCCGATGACTGGCGCCTGCAACGGCGCGCGCTGGCGCCGCTGTTTACGCCGCGCGCCATCGATACGTTCCTGCCCGCCTTCAACGACACGGCGCGGTGGTTGCTGCAACGCTGGGCGGCGCTGCGCAACAATCGCCGGCTCGACATCGCAGCCGAAATGTCGCGCGCGGCTCTCGATGTCCTCGAACGCACCATCTTTCCGCGCGGCATTGGCGGCGACGCGGCGCAGTTCGCCCGCGCGGCTGGCCAGTATTTTGAAAGCTTCGGCCGCCTGCATCCCTTCGATCTCATCAATGCGCCGGCGTGGTTGCCGCGCCTCGGCCGCACCAACAGTGCTGGCGCGCTGCGCTTTTTCAGCGACGCCGTCGACAACATCATCGCCACGCAGCGCCAGTCCGCCGCCACCAGCGCGGGCGATAGCACCAGCCCCGATCTGCTGAGCCGCCTCGTTGACGCGCGCGATCCACAAACCGGCGCCGGGCTTGGCGAGGCTGAAATCCGCGCCAACATTCTCACCTTCATCGGCGCCGGCCACGAGACGACGGCGAACGCCCTGACGTGGTCGCTGTATCTGTTGTCCAGCGATCCGCACTGGCGCGCCGAGGTGGAAGCCGAGGTCGACACTCACGTCGGCGACGACCCAATCGATGCGGCGACGCTGGAGCGTCTGCCCTGCACGCGAGCCACCATCGACGAGGCGCTGCGACTCTATCCGCCGGCGCCGACCCTCAGTCGACAAGCCCTGAGCGATGACGAGTTGGCGGGACGTCGCGTTCGCGCCGGCGCGACGGTGATCATCTCGCCGTGGCTGGTGCATCGGCACCGCACATTGTGGGACGCGCCGGATGATTTCGATCCGCGCCGTTTTCTGCCGCCGCGCGCCGCCAGCATCGACCGCTTCGCCTATTTGCCCTTCGGCGCCGGGCCTCGCGTCTGCATTGGCATGGGGTTCGCGTTGAGCGAGGCGACCATCCTGCTCGCCCACATCGTGCGCCGTCACCGCCTCGAACTCGCGCCGGGTCACGTGGTGATGCCGGTGCAACGGCTAACGTTGCGGCCACGCGGCGGCATGCCGATGTTGCTGCAAACGAGGTAGGATCAGTGCGTTGGCGCCGTGCGTTTGGCGCGCGCCTGCAATTCCACAACCCGCTCAGCGGGCGTCTTTGCAACCCCGCCTTCGCGCGCCCGGCTCTCACTTTCCGCCTTCAGGCTGGCGGCCAGACGCAACACCTCGGCGCCGAACTCCGATATGGACTGGCGCAGCTCCGCCGCCTCCTCGCGCCCCGGCGCAGCCAGTTCTTCCGGTCCCGCCGCAACGGACGCCTCGCTCGTCGTTTGCAAGGCATGCAGCGCCTCCGACGCGCCGGTGAGTTGGCTGTCCAGTTGCTCGCGCATACGGCGTTCGGCGCGATGCGCCTTTTCAAGTTCCTCGACGCGCAACTGTTGATCGATGGAGGTCGCCTGCACTTCGTCGCGGCGAGCCACCGCGCCAGCGAGCGATTGTTGCGCCTTCGCCAGCGTGTCCGACAGCCCGGCGATCTTCGCCGCGCCGGCGTGGCTTTCCGTGCGCGCTGCGGCCAGCGCCTGCTGGCTGTCGGCCAGCGCCATGGCGAGCCCTTCGCTGCGCGTCTCCAGCCCGGCGATTGTCGCGCGGCGTTGCTCCGCCACAGTGGTGAGAGCCGCATGTTTGCCACGCAGTTCCTCGAAATGTCGCGCCGTTGCGTCGGCATGCCCGGAAATGTCGAAATGCACCTGATGCATGGCGCCGATTTCGGTGCGCGCCTCGCGCAACTGGCTGTCGCTCTGGTCCAGCGAGGTTTTGACGCTCTCCAGCTCGGCATTTACTTTGTGGAGCGCCTCGCCAAGCACCACTGTTTCGGCGGTGCGACGGCCGAGATCTGCGAAATTGCCGGCGTGCGCGTCGCGCACCAGTTGCGTTTGCTGCTCGATGCGGCGCTTTTCCGTGGCGTGTGTGGCGCGCAGCTGATCGCGCTCGGCGACGATTTCCTGCATCGACAACGGCATTTGCATTTCGAGGCGATGCGTCGACAGGCGCACGGCGCGTCGCCAGAACAGCGGCAGGAAAAGCAGCGTCAGCAACCCCGCAGAGAGGAAGCCGAGCGCAAACACCATTATGAGTTCAATCAACGTCGCCGCGCCCTTGGGCCACTCAAGCCTTGCAGTTTGCCACGCGCGCCAGCGAAAATCAAAGTGGTGCGCCAGCGTAAATCAAAGCCGCGCGCGCGCGTTGATCAAAGTGCGCCCGCTAAAAACCCAGCACTCAACATCTCGTCCAAGCAAGCCAGCCGCTTGTCAGAAGGGGTTCCAGGTCGAGGCCTTGGTGAATTTGAGGTACCCCACATTGATACCGAGGCGGGCGCCGATGCCGGAGCGGATCGGCACCAGCACGACATCGTCGTTGGCCAGTGCGGTGAAGCCAAAGCCGCCGATAAAATAAGCCGACCCATCTACGCCGCCAAAACGGGTGTAGACCGCCTCGACCGACGGCAGGTTATAGACCAGCATCATGGTGCGGTCGCCATCGGCGCCGGCATCAAGTCCAATCGATGGGCCTTGCCAGAAAACCTTTCGGTCGCCGGCGTTGCGCGTGTACATCGAGCCTTCGCCGTAGCGCGCCCCCGCCACGAAGGCGCCCGAGGCTTCCTGCCCCAGAATATACGCGTTCGGCTTGCCCCAGCGTTTGCCGGCCGCCTCCACTACTTGACCGAGACCCCGCGAAATCGTGCCGAAAAACTGGTGACCACTATCGACAAGCTGATTGGCTTCGAAGCGCTGTGGACGCGCCGCCTGGGCCAGCGCCGGGGAGATCGCCACCGCCGAGACGGTTGCCGCAAACCCATGAACTACGGATCGACGCGATACATCGCTCATTTTGATTCCCCTCTGCCGACAGGCCGCAGGCCGCCCGCAGAAATGGACGCCAATCGCGGCGCCGCCATGGCGAGCCTGTGACGCGGGCGTGCCTCCCCGCAACTGGCGCCAAGTGTGCGCGGACAGGGTTAACGAAAGGTTACAGCATGATCTCGAAAAGTGGACGCCGGTTTTCGGAAAAGATCATGCTCAATAAAAAGCCTGGAGTGCGACGACGATTCGAAGAAGCGTCATCGCCCTCAAGGTTTGGCCCGGAGCGCCGCAATCAGGCGGGTTTTCGCACGATCAAATCGAGATACTGCCGGAAGAACCCGCGATTCATCCGGGGATCCAGCGCTTCCAAAAATCGCTCATAGCGACGCGTGCGGGAAACCAGGCTGTGCAGCATCAGCAGCGGATTGGAGCGCAACAAGTAATCGCGCTTGTTGCTCACCACATCGAGGCCGCGCGCATTGCCGAAGGCGAGATCGAATTCATGAAAGCTGACGCCCCGCCCCCAGCGCGCAACTGAGGTGGAATCGAAACCGGCGTCTTTGGGGAAAGCTTCCGCAAAAGCCTCGCGGTTGGCGCGGTGCGCCCAGCGGCTGGCGAGTTCGTCGGGCAGCCAGTGGTAGAAATTATCCATCGACGTATGGCCATCCCAGAACCACAACCGGTTCGGGGCTTCGACCACCACCCACATGCCGCCGGGCGCCAACAGCGACCAGCTGGCGCGCATGGAGGCAAGGCGCTCGTCCAGGGTCATGTGCTCGAGCGCCGCAAAAAAGATCACCATGTCAAAGCTGCGACCGGCAAACGCGCTGGCCACATCGACGGCGTTGATATTGTGGAATTCTGCGTCGAGACCGTGCAGGCGCAGCCGCTCGCGGGCCACCGCCTGGGCTCCTTCGTCAACATCGACACCGACGACATGCGCGCCTTGTTCGGCCAGCGCCAACGTCGATTCCCCGGTGCTGCAGCCAATCTCCAGAACCCGCGCCCCGTCAAGCCGCAGCGCCGCGTCGAGCCATGGAATGATGACGCTACGGTCTTCGTTGAGCCGCGCTTCAAGAGCCGCGACGAGATCGCCCTCGTCGCTCGTGTTCCGGTAATATTGGTGCGTGGCGCTCGCCAAGGTCGCGGCGTCGCGCGCGTTAAGGGTGCGGAAACGCTCGCGGTGTCTTGGCTTCAGACAAAAATTCAGCGCGAACACTTTTCGACGCAGCGCCTCGCGCGTCATCGCCAACGGGTTGGCCGCAGCCATATTCAACATGCACGCTCTCCGGACAGGCGCAGCACCGCGCCTGTACCTGAATGGTACACGTAGGCTCACGCGACGCTGTTCGACGCAGAGCGAGCAAATCCTGCGCCAGCGCAACGGACACGCCAACCCAAAAAACTTTACGCGCCGCCGTCGTGCCGGCGACCGGCGACCCGTACCGCGCCATGTCAGTGGAAAATTTTTCCGCCTATTTCGCGAAATAAGTACCGACAGCAACCACCGTGCAGCCATTGCCGCTTGTCGGCAGCAGCGCGAACCGCAGCGGACCATCGCCCTGGATGATGGTGACGCCGTTGAGATCCTGGGCCTTGAGAGTCGGCGTGGTGAAATTCTTTTGAATGGCTTCGCAGGACAGGCTCGAGGGTTGAATCTGCACTGACTCGCCATCGCACGCGTGGTGTAAATTCGGCGCCGCCGTCATGATGGTGATGGCCCGCGGCGCGATAGTGTTCTCATATTTGAGACCGATGATCGAGGAGAACAGCCGCTCGTTGGCGTCGGTCTTGTTCCACGTCGAAAGCGCCATGTGCGGCGCATCCAAGGTCAACCGCGACAACTCGGAGATCGCCGGCAGGCAGGCGGTGATCGCCGCCGAACGCGCATGGGTCACCGGCTGCGAATTGACGATTTCCGGCGCGGCTGCGGTCGGCTCGGCCTTTGGCGCCGCAGCAGGTTTGGCCGCCGGCTTCACGGCAACCTTGGGTGGCGCCGTCTGCGCCTGCGGTTGGGAGGCGCCAAACGCCACAGCCAACGCCACAAAGCCGGCGCCAGTCAGCCCCAAAAGCGCGGTCCGGTTATGGCGCGGCGCGAGATGCAAACACGCAGATGTTGTCACAGATTTCATCGCAGATTTCATCATGGCGTTTCTCCTGGTGCTGTGAAGGGCAGTGATTCTCGTGGAGACAACCATAACGTGTTTATATAATATTTTGCAATCAAAATCCGGAAGCGAAAATGGCGATTATGCGGCTAGCTGAAACGGCAATTTTTGCGGTCTTGTGCGTCACTGCCATTTTGATCGATTCGCCGGCTCGCGCTGACGAGGCGCAGATCACGTCGCCGGCCGTCGATCCCACGCTTTTTCGCGACGGCGAAGTTCGTCGCACGACGCGCCAGTTCGGCGCCTGGACAACGGTGTGCGACGAAATTTCGCGGTTGCGTCAACGCTTTTGCAGTCTGAAAGCCGTGTATCGCGACGCCAGCGATCAGCCCATCGCCGAGCTTGTCGTGTCGACCGGCGATAATGGCAAACCCGCCGCCATGTTGCGGGTTGGCCTGGGCGCCCATATCGGCACCGGCGCGCGTGTCTGGTTGAGTGATCCGGACGGCAGCACAAAGGCGCGAGCCCCGGGCAAAGTGCCGGTCCGCCGGGTGGATTTCATCACCTGCGACAAGGCTGGATGTATTTCCGTATGGACGTTCAGCAGCGAAGAAATCAGGCGCATGAACGCCGGCGCAACCCCGCATGTCCGGCTGGCGCGCCTGCGCCCGTCGGCGTCGCTGTCCGCGTTGATCGCGCCGCAGGACCGGTTGGCGCCGATTGAGGGGGCGATCCCGGGCGGCGCGTTTGCGACTGCGGTCAACTCGACGCTCTACTAGACAACATCCGCCCAAAACGAACACAGGGCGGGAAATCCCCGCCCTGCCCTTTGCCTAATCAAACAAGTACGACGCGCCGACCGATGCGCCGAACGACGGTTTGGAAAGCGTCGGGTTTGCGGTGAGCGCCGCATTGAACCGCCACTTGTCGTTTTCTGACGTGTGCGCGAGACCGATAGCGACACCGACCTGACCTTTGTAATAGCCGAGCGCCGCAGCGGCTGCGGTTTTTCCGGGGCGGTCGCCGTAGCGCAGGCCTGCCGCAGCCAGCGCCGACGCGGTGCCGGCGTTGGCGGCTTTCAGGTTGGACGAGATCTGGCCTTGCAGATTTGCGACGGCATTGTTGGTGTAGGCCGCGAGATTGCTCACCGCTTGGTTGGTTGCATTGAGTTGCGAACCGTTGACCGCTTGCGTCGAGGTTGACGACAACAGTCCCGGTCCGACGTTTTGCACCGTCACGGGCCCGGCCGAACCACCGGTCAGCGACACTGTGTTGGAGCGTCCGCCGGTGCTGGTCAGATCGTACTGGATCGCATTGTTCGCAATGGCGGCCACAGCTTGCACCTGGCCGTAGTTTGCCGCATCCGTCGCCAGCACGCCGGGCGCGAGGTTGTGGATGATAACCGGCCCACCGGCGTCGCTCGCCAGATTGATGACACTCGTCGACCCACCGCTTTTATCCGGTGCATACTGCACCGCGAGGTGACCGAGCGAAGCCAGCTGCATGTTCGTGGCATTGAGTTGCGAACCGTTGACCCCGTCGCTCGAGGTGGCGCCGAGCACGCCCGCCGCCACATTGTGCAAGGCGACAGGCGCTGCGCCGTTGGCGCCGACCAGCGTTACGTCCTGCGATGGCGTCAGACCGTTGGCGGTCGTTGGCGCCGCTGCCGTCGAGTACTGGATCGGTGCGCCCGATTGCAGCGCCGCGACGCTCGACCCGACATTGGTGTAATTCTTGCCGCCTACGTTATAGCTCGGCCCTGTCAGCGTGCCATCCGCAGCGACGCTTGCGCCGCCGCCAAGGCTGGAGGCCAGACCCGAGCCGATATTGCCCGCCTTCTGATCAAGCGCCGTCGCGGCCGCGAATAGTTGCGAACCGTTGACCGCATCGCTTGAGGTTGCGGTGACGGCGCCGTCGGCGACACCGGATATCTGCCGGTTGACGCCGCCGCCGGAGACCCCGACCACGGCGCTAGCCGCAACATTGTTGGTCATGGTTTTTCCAGCGATAAGCGCGCCCGCCCACCCGGCGTTGGCTTTGCCCGTCACCGAGGAGGCGCCAAGCGCTACATCGTTGGCATTGGTCGCGCTCGATCCGTTGCCGATCGCCACGGAGTTAGTCCCGCTCGAAACCGCTGCGGCGCCGACAGCCACCGAATTCGTGCCCGTAGCCGTCGCGTCCACGAGCGTCGAATTGGCGTGGAAGTACTTGATGCCGGCGCCGCCATTGACCGATTTGTCGAGTGCCGCAAGGGCGCTGCCAACATTATTGTAATTCGAGCTGCCGATATTGTACGTCGGCCCGGTTACCGATCCGGTCAGCGGATCGATCGCTGCTCCGCCGCCAAGGCCGGCGACAACCGGCGCGAGTTGCGACAGGTTGACCGCGTCGGTCGCCTGCGTGCCGGCCGCCAGATTGGAAATCTGCCGCTGCACCGCCGTCGTGCCGACAGAGACGACATTGGCTCTGCCGCCGTCGTCCGAGCCGGTTCCCAAGGCTACCGAGTTAGCCCCTGATGACGTCGAGCCCTGGCCCAACGCCGTGGAGCCCGCCCCCGTCGCCTTCGACAAATTGCCAACCGCTGTCGAGTTCAAACCGCTCGCAGTCGAAGCGTTGCCGAGCGCCGCGCTCTGCACTCCGCTGGCCGTCGCTCCCGGGCCGACAGCAAGCGCGTTGGTCCCTGCCGCCGTCGGGTTGCCTGCCTTCGCCGTATTGTCATAAGCGATGCCGCCGCCAACCTGGGTCGCAAGGTTTGTCACCGACTGGTTGGTGGCGTTCAGCTGGGCGCCGTTGACGGCGTCGGTTGAAATGGCGCTGAGCGTCCCCGCCGCAACATTGTGCAAGCCGACGGGACCCGCCGCCGCGCCGACAAGCGTGACATCCTGCGCCGGCGTGTTCCCCGGGTTGGCTGTTGTCGGCGTCGCGGCGCTGGAGTAGCGCAGCGGCGAGGATGTCTGCAAAGCCGCCACGGCCGACCCGACATCGCCATAAGTTTTGCCGCCGACGCTGTAAGTTGGTCCGGTCACCAGACCGTTCGGCAAGATGCTGGCGCCGCCGCCGAGCGAAGCCACAAGCCCGGCGCCTGTCTTGCTCGATTTCTGATCGAGCGCTGTCGCCGCCGCATAGAGTTGTGAGCCATTGATCGCGTCACTCGATGTCGCCGTGACAGCGCCATCGGCGAGGCCCGAGATTTGCCGGTTGACGCCGCCACCGGAGATGCCAACGACCGCGTTGCCATTGACGTTGTTGGCCATCGTTACCCCGGCGAACAACGCGCCAGCCCAGCCCGCATTCGCCGCGCCCGCCGTCGAGTTGGCGCCCAGCGCCACATCGTTGGCCGTCGATGTCGAGGCATTCGAACCCAGCGCCAGCGCGGTCGCCGCCAAGGCCTTTGCCCCGTTGCCAAGGGCGACGCTTGACGCGGCGCTGGCTGTCGCCAGCGGACCGATGGCGACGCTGTCGGTTCCGCTTGCTGTGCTGTCCGCCAGGATCGAAGTAGCGTTGAAGTACTTGGTCTTCGCGCCGCCGGCGGCAAGGGCGCCGAGCGCACTGCCGACGTCGGTGTAGTTGCTACCGGCTATCGTATAGGTCGGGTTCAGCACCTTGCCGGTGACGGGGTCGAACTTCGCGCCACCGCCAAGGTCCGTCGCGACGGAGGCCAGCGCCGTATTGATCTGCGCGCCGTTAACCGCGTCGCTCGACGCCGCCGTCAGCGATCCCGCCGCGACATTGCTGAGC
>JAYTTW010000236.1:0-5133 GCA_043744855.1 Hyphomicrobiales bacterium | reverse complement strand
GCGCGCTCGTTTGGCTTAAATGACGACACGCCCTAGTACCCGGAATCAAAGATTCCGGGTACGTCGTTTTTGTTGAAGTATCCACTTATCATCTCCAGGAAGCGCGTCACTGCGTGACTTACTTTCTTCCGATGGTGGATTCTAGAGCATGATCCCGAAAAGTGGACGCCGGTTTTCGGAAAAGATCATGCTCAATCAAAAATCTGGAGTGCGACGACAATTCGAAGCAGCGTCATCGCGCTCTGAGCTTCAGGCGCGGCGCCGGTCGCGCGCGTCGATGACGACGTCAGTGGCTTCCGCCAGCGCGCTCAACTCATCATGGGCGCCTGGGATGAAAGCATCGAACGCCGCCCAGAACTGATCGCGGAAGACGTCGCGTTCCGTCAGCACCTCGTGCTGGGCGTAGGGAATGACCACGAGGCTGCCGGATTTCAGCCGCATGGCGAAACGCTCGGTGGCGCGCAAGTCGATGATGCGATCAGCGCCTGACGCGATCACCAGGGTCGGCGTTGTCGTGCGCAGGGCGAACTCTGGATCCTCGAACTGTCGCATGGAGCGAAACGCCGCGTTCACCCAGCCAATGGTTGGACCGCCGAGCCCAATGGCGTGCGCCGCCGCGATGGTGTTGGCGGCACGCGCATAGCGCTGCGGATCGGAACTCACCCAGTTCTCGGCGAACGGCCGCGTCGCAGCCGCAGTCGCGCCGCCGCCTGGTGCGAACGAAGAGCCAAAACCGAGGATGTCCAGAACCTCGATGCACAGCCGCACGAGGGCGGGGTGATGAATGGTGGCGAGGCGGATCATCGGCGCGGTGAGAACCATCCGCGCGAACGGGCTGCGGCCAAAGCGCGACTGCGTCAGCAGCACGGTAGCGCCCATGGAGTGCGCCAGCGCAAACCACGGCTTGGGACAAAAGGCGTCCAGCACCTGTCCGGTAAGCGCGTCAAGATCGCGCTCGTAGAGGGAGAAGTCGTCGATGTGACCCTTGCGCGAATTGTCCAGTTCACGCCCGGAGGCGCCCTGACCGCGCCAGTCGAAGACAACGACGACGAATTGTCGGGCGAGGAGGTCGGCGACTGTCTCGAAATACTTTTCGACAAATTCGGCGCGGCCGCCGCAAATGACGATCGTGCCCTTCGCCTCGCCAGGGCAATGCCAGCGTGCAACGCGAAGGCGCATTCCATCGGCCGCGCGTATGTCGGCGACGATGGCGCCGGGTGGGGCCGGATTACCGGCAGTTTCGACGAGGTCCATGATTCGGCTTTCGCTTGCGCCCTTTTATATTGATGTGGTGACAGGCGCGTCGTCGAGAATCCTTGCGGCGGTCCCTTGAATCGGCGCTTGCGCCACCCAAATCAGTGTTCGCGCGGGCCGTCCCGGTCGCGTAATGGCGCCCAAAGCGGGGCCGTTCCCATCATGTCGCTTCTCCCTGGAGGATATGCAATGCGTCAATTTGATCTATCTCCCCTGTATCGTTCCACTGTCGGTTTCGACCGGGTGTTCAACATGTTCGACCAGCTCGGCGCAGCCGACGCCAGCGGCGCCTATCCGCCCTACAACATTGAGCGGACCGGCGACAACGCCTACCGGATCACCCTCGCGGTCGCCGGTTTCTCAGAGGCCGAACTGACCCTGGAGACGCGGGAAGCCATCCTCTCGATCAAGGGTGCGCAACAGCCCGCCAAGGCCGACGTTTCACCCTCCGAGGTGCTTTATCAGGGTATTGCATCGCGCGCTTTCGAGCGCCGGTTCCAGCTTGCCGACCATGTGCAGGTGACGGGCGCAAGTTTGCGCAACGGCCTGCTGCATGTCGATCTGGTGCGTGAGGTTCCCGAGGCGCAAAAGCCGCGTCAGATACCGATTGGCGGTCCAAAGATCGTCGAGACCCGCAAGGTAGCGTAACCGGTCGCGGTTGACCGGGTGAGTGGGGGGCGGCGTCGGGCCGCCCCTTTTTGTTTGGGCGTTTTTTCCCGGCGTTAATCGAGGGGATTGATCGGCACGCCTTCGACGTAGCCAGGTTTAGCTGGGCCAGATTTCGCTGGGCTCGCCGGTTTTGCCGTCTGCACCGGAGGCGACGGCGCCGCCGCGACAGACGGAGCAACTGCCGCAGACGGCGAAGCTGCAACGGAAGGCTCGCGCGGCGCTGCGGTCGCAGCGTCAGTTGGTTCGGCGCGCGGCGGGGTCCGCGCGGGCGCCGTCGCTGCGGTCTGCCGTTTGGGCCTGGCTTGAACGGTTGGGCGGGGTTTTTGCGGCGCGACGTACTTGTTGGGTTGCGTCGCCGGCGTCACATCCTCGTTGTCGTCGCGGCTGGCCTGCTGGCGCTCGCGCAACGGGCGCGTCGTGATGTCGTCACCGCGTGACGACGCGTTGATGAAGCGCTGCACGACACGCCCATCATAACGATCAACAATCAGGCGAAGGGCGCGGCCCCGACCATCTGTGACGTCAGCCACCAGCACCCGACCGTTGCGCTGCATGGGAGCGACAAGCCGATACCCCTGTTGCGCCAGATTGCGACGTATCTCGCCTTGCGCGAGGGGTGAGCTGATCTCAAACGGCTGGTAGCCCCACCATCCAAAAAGCTGCGCCCGCGCTGGCGACGTAACGCAGCACACGGCAGCAAGCAGGCCGAGGGCGCCAACGGTGCGGGCAAGCCTGGCGCCGAGCGTTCGGATTTGCGAATTTGGTAGGCTTGGCAAATCTGGAACGTTTGGCAAATCGGGTAAGCCTGACATCGCATGGGTCTCCGCTACGCTCAAAGTTCGCTGGACCCAGTATTACCGGGCGGATTGCGGCAAGTGTGAGACGGTCAATGTATTTCGTTCAGGCCGTCCGCGCCACGGCCAGTAACGCATCCACCTCTGCCTCTGTCGTTGCAAACGAGGCGACAAGGCGGACGAAGACCTCATCGCTTGCGAGGGCTTCGCCGGCCTCCAGGCCGCGCGCGCCCCAGTCGTAATAGCGCGCTCCGGCGCTCCGCAGGGCGGCATCGAGAGAGCGCGGCAGAATGGCGAAAACCTCGTTGATTTCGCGTTCCCACGGCAGCCGGACGCCGGCTAGTTTCGTCAGCCCATCGGCGAGGCGGGCGGCGCGCGCATTGGCGAGGCGGGCCATCTCGAGCCAGTGGCCATCGGCCAGGTGGGCCACGGCCTGGGCCCCGAGCAGGCGACCCTTGGAGAGCGTTTGCCCGGCGCGTTTGCGGCGAAACGCAAAGTCGTTGGCTTTTGAGGGATCGAAAAAAATCACCGCCTCGCAGCACAGCGTGCCATTCTTGCTGGCGCCAAAGCTGAGCACGTCGACGCCGCATTTCCAGGTCATTTCAGCCGGCGTGGCGGGGTTCTCGATGAGGGCGTTGGCGAAGCGGGCCCCATCCATGTGGACGGCCATGCCTGCGGCATGGGCCATGGCGGACAGTTCGGCGATTTCGGCAATCGAATAGAGTGTGCCGCTCTCCGTCGCCTGGGTCAGGCTGAGCGCTGCCGGCTGCACTTGCTTGACCAGCCCACGCGGCCAGGCGCGCAAAGCGGCGTCAAGCGCGGCGGCCGGTATTTTGCCGCGCGGGCCGCGCAGCCCAACCAGTTTAGCGCCGTGGCTGAAGAACTCCGGCGCCCCACATTCGTCATTGGCGATGTGCGCGTGTTCGTGACAGAAAATGGCGCCCCATGGCGGCGACAGGCTAGCCAGCGCCAGCGCGTTGGCGGCGGTGCCGGTGGCGACGAGAAAGACAGCGCATTCGCGTTGAAAAAGCTCGTTGAATGCTTTGCCGGCGGCGGCTGTCCAAGGGTCGGCGCCGTAGGGCATTGCGGCGCCGGCGTTGGCGGCAACGATGGCGTCCATGACTTTTGGCGATGCGCCGGTCGCATTGTCGCTGGCGAAATTCATCTCGGCGGCTCCCTGCGGCGACAGAGTGTTTGCGTCCGCGCCCAAGTTTGGCAAGGCTTGGTCGGGCAAGGCTTCCTCGGGCAAGGCTTAAATGGTGGCAGAGAACCGGGCATGGCCTGAATCGTGCCAGAGCTGGACCGGGTAGAGGCCTGCAAATTGTGGCAAAAGGTTTTGCCGGGTTCCCACGCGCCTGGCAAATCCGTAGCGTCACGGTTGTAAATTAAATGCCGGAGCGGCATTGCCGGCTTGCCCAAGTCCGGTAAATCTGCCATCAAGAAGTGCTCCAAATAGGACAGCTATACTGACCATTTGCAGCGCGGATTTCCGGAAAGGCAAGACCCTCGAAGGGCACGGCGATGATCATGCGGCGAGCCGCAGCAGCAAAGGCGTTTGTCCGCGCGCGGCGAAAACCGCGAAAGCGTAAACCCGTTTGCGCCGCGCTTCCCTCGTGATCCCCGGAATTTTGTCATGAACAACCCCTACCTTGATCCCGCCCTGCCTGCCGCCTCCGGCCTGTTCGATCCGCTGCATGGCAAGGACTCCTGCGGCGTTGGCTTCATCGCCGACATCCACAATCGCAAGACCCATGCAATCGTTGAGCAGGGCTTGCAAATCCTGCTCAATCTTGATCATCGCGGCGCGGTTGGCGCCGATCCCAAGCTGGGCGACGGCTGTGGCATCCTTGTGCAGATTCCGCATCGCTTCTTTGTGGAGGAGTGTGCCGCCACGGGCATCAAGCTGCCCGAGGCGCAGCAATATGGCATCGGCCAGTTTTTCATGCCGCGCAATGACGCGGCGCGGGCTGATGTTGTGGCGATCATCGAGCGTGCGATCGCCGACGAGGGATTGTCGCTGCTCGGATGGCGCGACGTGCCGCTCGACAATTCCGACCTCGGCGAGGCCGTGAAGGAGGTCGAGCCGGTCATGCTGCAGGCGCTTGTCGGCTACGGGCCCGGCACGCGCGACGAGGAGGATTTCGAGCGACGTCTCTACATCACGCGCAAGGCTATTTCCGGCGTCGTTGTCGGCCAGCAGCGGCGCGACACCGCAGAGTTTTACACGGTCTCCATGTCGTGCCGCACGATTGTCTACAAGGGGATGGTGCTGGTCTCGCAGCTGCGCGGATACTACAAGGATTTGCAGGACGAACGTTTTGAAAGCGCGCTGGCGCTGGTGCATCAGCGTTTTGCGACCAACACATTTCCGTCGTGGCGGCTGGCGCACCCCTACCGCATGGTGGCGCACAACGGC